>DXAC01000098.1 GCA_019117205.1 Candidatus Allofournierella merdigallinarum
CTGGGCGATCCGGAAGGCTGCCCGCATGGTATCGGCCAGATCCTCCACCCGGCGGACGGTGAAGTTGTGTTTGGTGATGGGCATGGTGATGCCCTCAATGTACGCTTCCTGGAAGCTGTCCCGGCCCAGCAGGCTGGTGCCCACATTGCCGGTAAAGGCCACCATGGGGATGCTATCCATGTAGGCAGTGGCGATGCCGGTGACCAGGTTGGTGGCGCCCGGGCCGCTGGTGGCCAGCACCACGCCGGTGCGGCCGGTGGCGCGGGCGTAGCCGTCCGCCGCGTGGGCCGCGCCCTGCTCGTGGGCGGTCAGGACGTGGGTGATGCGGTCTGCATTTTTATACAGCTCGTCGTACAGGTTGAGGACCGAGCCCCCGGGATAGCCGAAGATGGTGTCGACGCCCTGCTCGCACAGGACCTCGACAAAGATCTGCGAACCGTTCAGCAGCATGGATTTCCCTCCTCTTTCCTTCCTATTCCTTACAATTCTCCTGCTACGCGCAGACGCAGCTGCGGCGAAAGAAAAAAGCCTTCGCCCCCTGTTGACCAAGAGACAAAGACCTTGTTGCCATCGCAAAGCTCTCTGCGGTACCACTCTCGTTGACGCGGCATGACCCGCGCCCTCTCATGGGCCTGAAACGGCCCGGCACGGTAACGGGTGCGTCCGGCACTGCCTACTGGGCCCGCAGGCCGTTGGGCAGGCTGCTCCGGGAGGACTTGGCGTGCAGGCCGCCCGCCGCCTTGCAGCATCCGGCGGCTCTCTGGAAGGGCGGGGCCCTGCGCGTTACTTGTTCCCATCAGTGCATTTTTTTGTGTGTTGCAATTTACTATACTAGAAAATGCTCGGATTGTCAATCAATATATTTTTAAGCGCGCTGCATCTGCAAGATGAAAAGAATTCACCTGCCTTCCCGGTCTCTTGCGGCGCGGCCCCGGCTGCGCTATAGTTATAGGGTACGACAACCACAAGAAACGAGGGATGTCCCATGAAAATCCAAGAGATCAACGCCCGGCTGGCGGGGCTGGCAGTCTTTCGCGGGCTGCGGGAGGACCCGGTGCTGGCGGACTACGCGGCGCTGATCCGCGCCCTGGCCCAGGGGCCGGCGCTGGACGTCTGCGAGGCCGCCGGCCGGTTCGAGGCGGGGCTGTTCGCCGCCGACACCAGCGACCTGAGCGAATACATCGCCTCCGCCGTGCTGGAATGCGAGAACATCTGCGCCCGCCGGGCGGCCCGGGGGCAGCTGTCCCCCGCCCTGGAGCAGGCGCTGGACGGCGAGCTGCGCTTTCTGGAAGAGCTGTCCGGCCTGGGGCTGGACGACCTGCTGGACGCCGCCGGGCTGGATGCCGGCCAAAAGGCCGCCTATGCCTTTCTGCCCCGGTGGGAGGCCCACCCCACCGGCCTGGCCGGCGCCTACAAGGCCCGCCTGTCCGAGATGGGGCAGGTGGGGTACGGGATGTTTGCCCGGCACCACGTCTTTATGCTGGACGGCGAAGGCCGGCTGACCCCGGTGCGCCACCCCGATCCCCAGCGCCTGGCGGACCTGCCCGGCTACGAGCGGGAGCGGGAAAAGATCCTTGCCAACACCCGGGGCCTGCTGGCGGGCCTGCCGGCCAACAACGTGCTTTTGTACGGGGACGCCGGCACCGGCAAATCCAGCGCGGTGAAGGCCATCGCCAACGAGTACGCCCCCCAGGGCCTGCGCCTGGTGGAAGTGAAAAAGAACCAGCTCTACCTCCTGCCCGACCTGATGGACCAGCTGGCCGCCAATCCCCTCAAGTTCATCCTGTTCATCGACGATCTGAGCTTTGCCTCCAACGACGACAACTTTGCCGCCCTCAAGGCCATCCTGGAGGGCAGCGCCGGGGGCCGGGCGGGCAACATCGCCGTCTACGCCACCTCCAACCGCCGCCACCTGGTCAAGGAGACCTTTACCGACCGTGCCGGCGACGACCTGCACGAGGCCGACACCCGCCAGGAGCTGATGAGCCTGTCGGCCCGCTTTGGCCTGATCGTCACCTTCCAGCGGCCGGACAAGGCCCTGTACAGCCAGATCCTGCTCCAGCTGGCCAAACAGTACCAGCTGCCCATCCCCTCCGACCAGCTCATCACCCGGGGCGAGGCTTTCGCCATCCGGGCCGGCGGCCGCAGCCCCCGGGCCGCCCGCCAGTTCATCGAGCAGTGCCGCGCCGGCGTGTTGTGACCGGACCAGCGCAAACGCAGAACCCATCGCCTGTACCGCCCTCTCCCTGCCGGAGCGGGCGGCATTTTTTGCTTTTATGGCATATCCCCGGCAGGCGCGGAGCCTCCTGAAAGATCCTTTCCGCCAGTTTGCCGCCCGGCCTTTCACCCGGCGGCAAAATATGGTATACTGGTTTTAACGGCGGCTTCGGTGCAGGATGGTCCGGGCCGCGAAAAGAAAGGACTATATACTATGGCAAAACGTGTATTTTTGATCGTGCTGGACAGCTTCGGCATCGGGGCCGAGCCCGACGCGGCGGCCTTTGGGGACGAGGGGACCAACACCCTCGGCGCCATCGCCCGGCACCCCGCCTTCGACTGCCCCAACATGGGCCGGCTGGGCCTGTTCAACATCGACGGGGTGACCGCCGGCAGCCCCGCCGCCGCGCCCATCGGGGCCTACGCCCGCCTGCAGGAGCAGAGCATGGGCAAGGACACCACCATCGGCCACTGGGAGATCGCCGGCGTGGTCAGCCCCCAGCCCCTGCCCACCTTCCCGGAGGGGTTCCCTCCCGAACTGATCGCCGCCTTTGAGGCCAGGACCGGCTACAAGGTGCTGTGCAACAAGCCCTACTCCGGCACCGAAGTGCTGAAGGACTACGGCGAGCAGGCCATGGCCGAGAACGCGCTCATCGTCTACACCAGCGCCGACAGCGTCTTTCAGGTGGCGGCCAACGAGGCGCTGGTGCCGGTGCCCGAGCTGTACCGCATCTGCGAGATCGCCCGGGAGATGCTGACCGGCCCCTACGGGGTGGGCCGGGTCATTGCCCGGCCCTTTGTGGGGGATTGCGCCGCCAACTTCAAGCGCACTTCCAACCGCCACGACCTCAGCCTCAAGCCCCCCCGCGCCACCATGCTGGACCTGCTCCGGGCCGCCGGCAAGGACGTCATCGCCGTGGGCAAGATCTACGACATCTTCGACGGCCAGGGCGTCACCGAAAAGATCAAGACCACCGGCAACACCAACGGCATCGCCTTCACCCAGGCGCTCCAGACCCGGGACTTCGAGGGCCTGGCCTTTGTCAACCTGGTGGATTTCGACATGCTGTACGGCCACCGCCGCGATGTGGCCGGCTATGCCGCCGCCGCCACCGAGTTCGACCGGTTCCTGACTGGCTTCCTGCCCGGCATGCGGGAGGACGACGTCCTGATGATCACCGCCGACCACGGCTGCGACCCCTCCTACCTCAAGACCACCGACCACACCCGGGAATATGTGCCCTGGCTGGTCTGCGGCAAGCACATCCGCCCCGGCTCGCTGGGCACCCGCCTGAGCTTTGCCACCATCGCCCAGACGGTCTGCGCTTACCTCGGGGTGGACGCCTCGTCCCTCGACGGCCAGAGCGCCTGGGAGGAACTGAAAGCCTGACCCCAATATTTTACAAAAAAACCGCTTGCCCATTTGTATCCATCCCGTTATAATAGAAACATATGGGCTGCAACATCTGGGCTGCAACATCAGACAAAAAGGCACAAGGTGTGCCAGGAGGTAACGCATATGCGCAAAACAAAGATCATCTGCACCCTCGGCCCCGCCACCGACAAGGAAGGCGTGCTGCGGGCGCTGGTCGAAAACGGGATGAACGTCGCCCGCTTCAACTTTTCCCACGGCTCCCATGAGGAGCACAAGGGCCGTCTCGACGCCCTGAAAGCCATCCGCGAGGAGCTGGACAAGCCCGTGGCCGCCCTGCTGGACACCAAGGGCCCCGAGATCCGCCTCAAGGAGTTCAAAAACGGGTCCGAGACCCTGGAGGCCGGCCAGACC
>DXAC01000099.1 GCA_019117205.1 Candidatus Allofournierella merdigallinarum
GCGGCAGCGGGGGTGCTGGTGCCGGTGGAATCGCCGCCGGAGGTGGCGGTGCTGCTGGGGGTGCTGCCGCAGGCGGCCAGGCTCAGAGCCATGACGCCGGCCAGCACGAGTGCAAGTGCCTTTTTCATATGCGTTCTCCTTTTTTTGTGGCCCCTTGCGGGGCGATTTTAAACAAAAGCGGACGTTCCGCTTCGCTTACCGATGTTCAATGGACCGCACCGACTCGCCGTCCAGCGGCTCGGCCTGCAACAGCACCGTGCGGGCCGGGGCCTTGCGCTCGATGCACTGGAGCAGCAGCCGCACGCTTTTTTTGGCGATCTCGGCGGCGGGCTGGCGCATGGTGGCCAGCTGGGGGTTGTAAAAGCGGGCCATGGGGATGCCGTCGAACCCCAGCACCGAGATGTCCCCCGGCACCGAGAGGCCCGCGTCCAGGATGGCCCGGATCGCGCCCATGGCCATCACGTCGCTCATGGCGAACACCGCGCTCACCCGGCCTCCCGTTTCCAAAAAGCCCTTCATGGCGGCGTAGCCGGCGGCCATGCTGAACTCCGCCCGGATGAACCGGTCCTCCCGCAGGGGGATGCCGTGGGCGGCCAGGGCTTCCCTGGCCCCCTCCAGCCGCATCTTGCCGGGGCTGGAGCGCTCGGGGTCGGAGCCCAGCACCAGGATGTCCCGGTGGCCCCGCTCCGCCAGATAGTCGATGGCCGCTTTGCCGGCGGCCTTGTCGTCCACCCCCACCATGGAGAGGTTGTCGAATTCCAGTTCGCCGCTCACGGTGGTGGCCAGCACGCAGGGCAGGTCGATGCCCGAAAAACCGCTTTGGAAGTTGCGGCTGTCGCCCCCCAAAAAGATGATGCCCCGGGGCTTTAACTCCCGGCACACCCGCTGGGCGGCGGCCACCTCGTCGGCGGTCTCGCCCACATACTCCACCACGCCCTCGTAGCCGGCCTCGCCCACCAGCCGCTGCAGCTCCACCAGCATGTCCGCGAAGAACAGGTTGGTGGTGCCCCGCACGATGAAAGCCACGCTCTTGGCCTGCTGGCGCTTGAGCTGCCGGGCGTTGGCGTTGGGCACAAAGCCCTTGGCCGCCACGATGGCGGCGATGCGGCGCTTGGCTTCGGCGCTCACGTCCGGGTGGTCGTTCAGCGCCCGGGACACGGTGCTGATGGCATAGCCGCTCTCCCGCGCGATGTCCTTGATTGTCAAGCCTGCCGCCCCGCTTCCTCCGGCAGAGTACGATGTCTCGTGTCCTTTTACAAAACGTTGCCGGAAACGTTTCCGAACAGCTTCATTATAGCGTCCATCGCCCGGTATGGCAAGGGGGAAAGAGCATTTTCATCAGTTTGCAATCACCGCCGCGCGAAAACTTGTGCAAATTGCAAAAGAAAACCCGCCGGTTTGTCATCTCGCTGTAACCCCTGGGGAACAAAAAACGCCCCGCGCCCCGGCGGCGGGGCGGAGGGCGAAAGGCGGCGGTGCGGGAAAAACGGGGCGGCGGTTTTGCCGGAGCGGCATAAGGGAGCGGGCCGGGGCCGGCGGCGCGTAAAGGCCGCGCGCCGCCCCGGCTTTCAGGCCACCTTTTTGGCCACCACCACAAAGCGGCCGTTTTCCACATGGTCGGAGCAGGTGGACAGGGTCAGCAGGGTGTCGCCGAATTCCGCGTCCACCCCGGTGTCGTATTCCGCCAGCGCCTTCACGTTGTCCACGTAGTCGTCGAAAGCGGCCGCGTCGGCGGCGTCGAAGAACTGGTAGTATTTGAAGCAGGTGTCGGTGGTGTAGTACACCTGGGTGTAAAAGGCCGCCAGCAGCTGGTACTCGCCGGTTTCGTACAGGGTGTCAAACCGGATCGTTCCGTGCTCCTTGCCGTAGGTCTCGTCGGCGTAGAGATACAGCTTGCCGAACATGGTGCCGTCGCTCATGTCGTGGCCGTAGATCATCTGGTTGGCGGTGACCTTGTCCACGCCGGGGTCGCACCGCTCGTCCAAAAACAGGGTGCCGCCGGTGGCGTACACGCCGTCGAAGCCCAGCCGCAGGTACTTTTCGTTGTTGCCGGGGGTGCGTACCACCGGGTAGTTGATGCCGGTGCCCTCGATGGAGAGCCAGCCGATCATGTCCTGGTTCTGCTCGTAATAGGGGGCGTAGATGTTCAGGATGCCCTCTTCATTTTTGGCCCAGGGGTCCGGGGTGGGCGCGGCGTCGTTTTCAGAGCAGACCGGGCCAGCCTGGGAAGAGGAGGTCACGGCGGGGGGTTCGGGCTGGCCGTCGCCCAGGGCCCGGCGCACCAGCAGCCCGCCGAACACGAGAAAGCACAGCAGGGCGGCGCCAAAGCACACCAGCGGCAGGTGGCGCAGCAAAAGATCTTTCAGCTTTGCGGGGTCAAAGGACATGGGGAGCCTCCTTTGGAAAAGAAAAAGGCGAGGGGCCGCCGCCCGGCGGCCCCTCGCGGGCGTTTCATGGGGTGGGGGAAAGCCGTGTCAGGAGAACCGGCGTTTGGCGGCAACGCCCAGCGCCGCGAGGGCCAGGCCGGCCAGCGCCAGCGCGCCGAAGTTCACGTCCCCGGTCTTGGGGGTGGAGTCCAGCACGGCGGCAGGCGCGGGGGTGGCGGTGGCCGCCGGGGTGGAGGCGCTGCCGCCGTTGTCACCGTTGTTGCCGGTGGCCTTGTCGGTGTAGATCAGGCCGTAGGTGGAGAAAGAGTCGGCATTGAACCGGAGGATGGTCACACCGTTCAGGTTGGAAACGGTGGTCGGGTATTCGATGAGTTCACCCTCATGCACCGACACCACCTTGAACGTGCGCCCATCCTTGACCAGCGAGGCGGGGATCTCCACGTTGAAGAACAAGGGCTGGTAGATCTCGGTGATCCTGGTGTCCGGCACCACGGCGCCGTTGTCGCTCAGAACAAGAGAGATATCCAGGTACTGGGCGACCGTGCCCTTGGAGGCGATCAGCGCTTTCTCCTCGGAAGGAACGCTGCTTTCATCCAGGTTGCTGGTAACGATCTGGATCTTCAGGTCGTGGTCGTCGGGGTTTTCCAGGCTCATGGCGATGTAGGCTTTCGCGGTGTCGTTCGGTTTGCAGCCGGTGCGCTCGTCGCCGGCCAGGAAAGCGTTGAACTCGGTTTCGACCGCCGAGGACACATCCACACTGGTGGTGATTTCTGTAACGGGGCTGGTGACTTCACTGTACATGGTGTTGATGGCGCTGCCGCTGCCGGACGCGGTGATCGTGTAGATGTGGTTCCCCGGCAGGGTCACGGCGGTGCCGCCCAGCAGATAGCTGTCCACCGCTTTGGCGGTGGGACTCATGCGGATGGTCACGGGCGTTTTGGCGGTGTCGGCGTTGTCCGCGCCGGCGGGGATGGAACCCTTTACCAGGCCGGCGTCCAAGATGGCCTCCCGCTCGGCGGTGAGGTACTGGTAGCCGGGGTAGAGGCCGCCCAGCGTTGCGGTCTCGCCGATGTTCACGGTGAACTGGCCGGCCACCTGGCCATAGTTGATGTATCCAACGGAGGTGGGGCTGCCCCAGGTCTTCCAGGCGGAGGAACCCTCGGAGGCAAGGGGATAATACGAGCCCAGGTACACGTCGCCCACGGTGCCGCCCACGAAGTTGTAGGTCACGCCGGAGCTGACATAGCACCGCTGGGCGGCGGCCACCCCGTTCACGGCGCCGCCGTTCACATGGAGGGTGGCGGTGTCCACCTTGCCGTTGGTGCCGGCCAGCATGATGCCGGTCTGCACGGGGGAGACGAGGTCGGCAGGGTTGATCTCGCCGCCGTTCACAGTGACGAACACATGATCCACCTGGGTGTAGCCGTAGGCGCCGCCCACAACGGCGCCGATCTTGCCGTCGTTGATCTCGATGTCGCTGGTGTCGACATGGTACTTGTCGCAGTTGTCGAAACTGCCCATGCCGCCGCCCTGCTCAGTGGTCTGCACTATGTTCACGGTGCCGCCGTTCACGGTGATGGACACGTGGCTCACGGAGATGGGGGTGTCCTTGTTGGTGTGGCTGGCGCCGAACAGGTAGTTCACCCGGCCGCTGTCCATCACGATGCTGGTCTCGGCCAGTTCCTTATCGCCACCCTCCAGGGCGTTGGAGCCGCCAAAGACCGCGCGCTTGTCGCTCGTGAAGCGGTAGGTGACCACTTCCTGGGTCTCGCTGTCGGTCACGTCCACCAGGGTGGAGCCATCCTGCTCATACACACGGGCGGGATCGCCGTTGGCGAACACCGCCTGATAGGAGGCGGAACCGATGTTAATGGTGGAGGGCTCGGCGTACTTGGGCTCTTCCACCGCGTCGGTCACATGGAACGTAAACTCCTCCGAGGCCAGCACGGCGGCGCTCCCATCCGCGCGCACCAGCTGGAAAGTGGCCGTGTAGTCGCCCGCTTGTGTAAAGGTGACCCGGAAAGTGCTGGTGGCGCCGTCGGTGAGAGGAAAGCCGCTCGGCGGGCCGAAAGTGTCGCCGGTGAGCTTGTACCATTGGTCATCATTGACCTCCAGGTACTCCAGATTGCTCACATTGGTCATATCCCCCTGGAATTTGCCCACTACCATGGGGGGGGTCTCATAGCCGGTGGCGGTGGTGGTGACGGTGTATTCCGTCGGCACGCCGGCGGTGATCTGACCGGGGATGTCGGCGGTGATGCCCGCTGTTCCCTCTGCGAACGCCGCCAGGGGCAGGGCGGCCAGCGCCAGGGCCGCTGTGACCAGCAGCATCAGAAGCTTCTTTTTCATGATTTCCTCCTATTTTCCTGATAAATTTATGGGTAGCCGAATAAAACACAACTTTGTTGTGTCTCAAAAGCAATTATACATATTTATATTGTGAATTTCAAGAATAAAAACGCAGAAATGCTATGGTTTTTTAGACGGAAGTGAAAAATTGACAGGGCTTGTGCCTTTTTTCAGAGAGGGAGGTGTGCCAATGCGAGGAGATCGGTTGGCGGAACTGCGAAAGGACGCCGGGCTGACCCAGCGTCAGTTTGCCCAGCAGCTTCATGTTTCGCTGAACACAGTGTCCGGCTGGGAGAGGGGCCTGGCCGACCCGGACGACGAGACGAAGATCTGGCTGGCAAAGTGGTTCGGGGTGTCCATGGACTATCTGATGGGCCTGTCGGACACCCAGAGCCACCAGGAGAGCCAGGGCACATTCTTTGTTTGTATCAGGGAGCTGCCCCCCGCCGCCGAGCGGGAGCTGGTGGAGTTCCTCCGGGTGTTCCGGAAAAAATACTGCCTGTGAGGGGGCAGGCCCGGGGCGGGGAGAAAGGCCGGAAAAGCAAAGCGCCGGCCTTGAAAATCCTGTGTGACGGCGCTATACTGTGAAAAAAGCCCCCACGGGGCGAAATTTTGAAAAGAGGGAACACAATGAAAAAGACGATCCTTTGCAGCCTGACCCTGGCGGCGGCCCTGCTGCTGGCGGCCTGCGGCGGCACGCCCGCTTCCGAGCCCGCCTCCACGCCGGCCTCCCAGCCGGCGTCGGCCTCCGAGCCGGCCTCCGAGCCCGCCTCCCAGGCGGCGGACTACACCGCCTACACCCTCCAGTTCGACGTGCCGGAGGGCCTTGCCCAGCTGGAGGAGCTGCCCGACGGGGTCAGCGCCATGTTCCAGGCGGAGGACGGCTCCAACCTGAACCTGGTGATCTACGACAATGACGGCTCCCTGGCCAGCGACCTGACCCAGGACGCCATGGTCTCCACGCTGGAGGAGGGCTACTCCCAGCAGCTGGGCATGGAGATCACCCTGGAGGACGTGGCCTTTGTGACCGGCACCTTGGGGGACGTCTGCCCCTACTACCGGCTGGACTACACCGTGGTGGTGGGCGACGTGTCCATGACCCAGACGCTGCTGGGCATCAACGCCGACCGGGCCTACACCTTTACCTACACCGACATGACCGGCGGCTGGACCCAGGCCTTTGAGGACTCCATCGCCTCCATCGTTCCGGTGGCGGCGTAAGGCGGGCGAAAAACAGCAAAAAGCGGCGGCCTCGCAGTTTGCGAGGCCGCCGCTTTTCTGCTTTTTGGGAGCCGCGGCTCAGAAACCGCCGGCGGTGCGGGGGTAGGGGATGACGTCCCGGATGTTGGGGATGCCGGTGAGGTACATGATGAGCCGCTCGAACCCCAGGCCGTAGCCCGCGTGGGGCACGCTGCCGAAGCGCCGCAGGTCCAGGTATTCCTTGTAGTCGGCCATGTTCATGCCCAGCTGCTTCATCTTGGCTTCCAGCAGGTCCAGCCGCTCCTCGCGCTGGCTGCCGCCCACCAGCTCGCCCACGCCGGGCACCAGCATGTCGGCGGCGGCCACCGTGCGGCCGTCGTCGTTGGCCCGCATGTAGAAGCTCTTGATGGCGGCGGGGTAGTCGGTGACGAACACCGGCTTGTGGTACACCTGCTCGGTGAGGTAGCGCTCGTGCTCGGTCTGCAGGTCGGCGCCCCATTCCACCTTGTACTGGAACTGGTCGTTGTGCTTTTCCAGGATCTTCACCGCCTCGGTGTAGCTCACCCGGGCGAAGTCGGCGCTCACCAGGGCGTTCAGCCGCTCCAGCAGGCCCTTGTCAAAGAACTGGTTGAAGAAGGCCAGCTCGTCCGGGCACTGCTCCAGCACATAGCCGATCACATACTTCACCATGGCCTCGGCGTTGTCCATATAGTCGGAGAGGTCGGCAAAGGCCAGCTCCGGCTCGATCATCCAGAACTCGGCGGCGTGCCGGGGAGTGTTGGAGTTCTCCGCCCGGAAAGTGGGCCCAAAGGTGTAGATGTTGCCAAAGGCCATCGCCATGGCCTCGCCCTCCAGCTGGCCCGACACCGTCAGGTTGGTGGCCCGGCCGAAGAAATCCTTGGAGCAGTCCACCCTGCCGTCCTCGGTGCGGGGCAGGTCGTTCAGGTCCAGGGTGGTCACCCGGAACATCTCGCCGGCGCCCTCGCAGTCCGACCCGGTGATCAGCGGGGTGTGCACGTAGACGAAGCCCCGCTCCTGGAAGAACCGGTGGATGGCCCAGGCGGCGGTGCTCCGCACCCGGAACGCCGCCGCAAAGGTGTTGGTGCGGGGGCGCAGGTGGGGCATGGTGCGCAGAAATTCCACGCTGTGGCGCTTTTTCTGCAAAGGGTAGTCCGGCGGGCAGACGTCCAGCAGCTCCACGCTGTCGGCGTTCACCTCCAGGGGCTGCTTGGCGCCGGGGGTGAGCACCACCCGGCCTTTCACCCGCATACTGGTGCCCACGCCGGCCTTGGCCACCTCCTTGTAGTTTTCCAGCCTGGCAGCCTCGAACACCACCTGCAGGTTCTTGAAAGCCGAGCCGTCGCTCAGCTCGATGAAGCCGATGCTTTTCGAGTCACGCACCGTCTTCGCCCAGCCGCAGACGGTGACCTGGGCGCCGTCCGCCGGGGGGCAGCGAAGCAGGTCCTTGATGATGGTCCGTTCCATTGTTCTCTCTCCTTTTCCGGTGTGATCTGCCGCCGTTTGCTCTGCGGTGAAACGGCGAAAAAAAGACCGGCAGCATGGTCCGTCCTTTTCCATTAGGACGAATCGCTGCCGGATCCGCGGTGCCACCTAACTTGCCGTTTGCACGGCCCCTTTTCCGCTCGGTATCAAGCGGCGCGGCTTAACGCGCCGCCCACGTCGCGCCCTACTGCCGCTTTTGAAACGGGTTGGGGCGCGCAGCTCCAAAGTGTTCTTTCCGCCGGGCGCCGGGCGGGGCTCGCACCGCTCCCCGCTCGCTGGGCCGTCGTTTGCCGGCGTACTGCTCTTTTTCACAGCTTTTATACTGCAAAAGTTTACCCCTTTGTCCCGCCCTTGTCAAGGCTTCGGGGCATTTTTTCGCCCCGTTGGCCCTATGCTAACAGAAAAGGAGGCGGGAAGATGAACAAACGGGTGTTGCCGGGGGTCGCGGCCGCGCTGGCGGCGGTGGGGCTGGCGGCGGGGCTGTGGGTAGGCCGGGCCGGGGCCTATGCCCACACCGCGCCGGACTACCGGCAGGTGGACCTGGCCGGCGTGGTGGCCCGGGCCGAGGCGGGGCGGGTGGACTACCCGCTGCTCTTCGCCCAGACGGGCCTGGGGCGGGCGGCGGTGGACGCCCTGCTGGCCCGGGGCCAGGGGCAGGCGCTGTTCGACTACCAGGCCCAGTACTTCGCCCCCTGCCGCTGGCGCACGGTGACGGGGGTGGCCATGGTACGTCTGGAGGTCACCGACGGGGGCTTTCTCTTCGCCCCGCTGGAAAAGGGGGACATCCTGCTTACCCCCTCCAGCCGGTGCGGGGGCTGGCGCAACGGCCACGCGGGCCTTGTGCTGGACCCGGAGGCCGGCCTGGTGCTGGAGGCGTACAGCCTGGGGGCAAAGAGCCGGGTGGGCCGGCTGGAGGAGTGGCGGAACAAGCCCGCCCTGGCGGTGGTGCGGCCCGCCGGGCTGGACGCCGGACAGCGGGCGGCCATGGCGGATTGGGCGGCGCAAAACCTGGAGGGGCTGCCCTACTCCCTGTTCGCCGGCCTGCCGGTGGCGGACGAGACCGCCCGGGTAAAGGCCACCCAGTGCGCCCATCTGGTGTGGTGCGCCTGCGCGGTGTTCGGCCAGGACGTGGACGGGGGCGCCGGCTGGCCGGTGACCCCCCGGGACCTGGCCCTGTCGCCCCTTTTGGAAACGGTGCAGGTGTGGGGGCTGCCCCAGGGGGCGCGCTGGCCCTCGTAGCCGGTCAGCGCCGGGCGGCGGGGCGGCGGGCCCTGCGGAACACCGGCAGGTAGCACAGCCCCACCAGCGCCGCCGCCAGCAGGCAGATCACCGCCAGATAGAGGTACCACTGGCCCGGGGTGGAAAGGGGGATGGGCAGCGGCGGCTTGTAGGTGAAAAAGAAGTTGGTGGCGTACTCCACGCTCACCAGCTCGCCGTCCTGGTAGGTGGCGGCGGCGAACATGGAGTTGAGATACAGCGAGAGCACCGCCAGGCCCCCCAGCAGCCCCAGGGTGGAGAGGTAGTGGCGGGGCCGCAGCTCCACCTGGCCGCACAGGGGGATGTAGGCCCCCAGCACCACCAGCATGGAGTGATAGAGGAAGAACTGGTAGGCCAGCGGGTGGGTGAACGCCTGGCTCGCCTGGATGCTGGTGGTGAAGATGCTGGGCATGGCCAGCGCCAGCGCCGCCCCGATGAGGCAGGTGGGGTACATGAACGCCAGCACCGCGGTGCGCCGGCGGCCCGGGCGGGCGAAGCGGGCGTAGAAGATCAGCAGGATCTGGATGCTGCACAGGTGCAGCGGCAGGTGCTGCATCTCCATGTAGGGCAGCAGCAGCGAGCCGTCGGCGGAGGGCACCAGCCGGATGACGCTGAAGTCCTTGACCAGCTCCGAGGCCACGCAGACGGCGCAGCAGGCGGTGAGCACCGCCTCCAGGGGCGGCCGGCGGCGGACAAGAAAGACCAGCGAGCCGGCGATGAGGCCGGCGCTGATGGCAAACCACAGGAAATGATAGACGGTGAACATGGGCCTCGCTCCTTTTTTCGGCCGGCGCGGCGGCCGGCGGATACAGCATGATTGTACAATATCCCGGCGCGCCGCACAATCAAAGGCGGGTGAAATTTTCGTCAAAAAGGGAAAAATCCCCCTCCTGCCCGCCCGGCGGGCGAAACCGTCACGGTGGAGGGGAACACCACCATCACCGTCGCGGGCGTCAGGGACGTCACCGCGCCCGAAAACCTCGCCGTCAGCTACGGCACCGACAAATTCAAAGAGCTTTTGAACGACATCACTTTCGGCCTCTTCTTCAAGGAGACGGTCACCGTGACCTTCTCCGCCACCGACGCGGGCAGCGGCGTGGCGTCTTTCACCTATACGCTGGGCGACGACGGCACCGAGCAGACCGTGATAGCCAACGATACGGGCACGGCCACCATCATGGTGCAGCCCCAGTTCAAGGGCAACCTCTCGGGTGTGAAGGCCACCGACAACGCGGGCAACCAAACCACGCTGGAGGTGACGATGAAGCCCATCGCCGCGCTGACCGAACCGGCGGCGGGGCTGGACGAAACGAACGCCACCTCCGCGGACAAAGCGGCGCTGGAGAGCGCGCGGGACAGCCTCGAACGGGTGCTGGGCGGCGACGCGATGACCGACGAGGAGAAGGCGGCGCTGGAAGAGGCGCTGGAAGCCTACGGCGGCAACCTCACCGACGGCGAGAAGCAGCAGATGGAAGAGGCGCTCGGCCAGGTAAACGGCGCGCTCGAGAGCCTCGAGCGGGTCGAGGACGCGCAGGGCGTGATCGACGCGCTGCCGGACACCGTGGCCCCGGACGACAACGACACCATTGAAACGATCGAGGCGGCGAAAGAGCTGTTCGACCGGCTGACCAGCCACGAGAAAGAGCTGCTGGGCGACGCGGCGGCGCGGGATTACAAGATCCTCGCCGGCGACAACGGCACCTTTACCAAGGGCGGCGCGAACGGGCTGACCATCACGGCCAACGGCGCGCCGGAGCGGCTCACCGGCCTGCTGCTGGACGGCGAGACGATCGACAAGGCCAACTACACGATCGAAAAGGGCAGCACCGTTGCCACCCTGAAGCCGGCCTACCTCAACACGCTGGCGGCGGGGGCGCACACCCTGACTTTCGTATACAAGGACGGCCAGGTGTCGGCCACCCTCACGGTGACCGAGGCGCCGGACAACGATGCCAGCGCCACAAACAGCGCGGTGCCTCCCACGGGGGACAGCGGCGCGCCGGTGCTTTGGGTGTGCCTGTTGACGGCCGGCGCCCTGGGCCTGGCCGCCCGCCCCTGGCACAGGCGCAGGCGCGGCGGCGGCGGCGCGGCATAAGAACGGCCTTGCCTTAAAGCCCCCGGCGCAAAACGCAAGGCGGCCCCCCAGGCCATCAAGGCCTGGGGGGCCGCCTTTTCAAAAAGCGCCCGGCCGTGTTTTATCCTTCGCGCCGGGCAAGGCAGCGGGCAAAGCCCTCCACCGTGCCGTCAAACCTTGCGCCCAGCCGGCGGGCCTTGCCCCCGTCCATCAAAAGGCACCGGGGCCGGCGGGCGGCCTCCACCGGGGCCGGCGCGAGGCCCAGCAATTCACAAAAGGCCAGGGCGGTGGCGTACATATCCCGGTCGTTTTCGCAGCCGAAGTTGTAAACGCCCCCCGGCCAGGCCAGGGCGGCGGGCAGGTTGTCCACCGCCTGGCGCGCCCAGGTGACCCCCCGCCAGTCGCCGGCGGAAAAGGCCAGCTTTTTGCCTTCCCTGGCCGCCGCCAGCAGGTCAAGGGGCAGGTTGCCCCGGATGGGCAGCCCGCCGCCCGGCAGGTCGTAGAGCCAGGTGGCCCGCAGCAGCACCGCGTCCCCCGCCTGGTCCAGCACCCGCTGTTCCGCCTCCCGCTTGTGGCGGCCGTAGACGTTCGCGGGGGCCAGGGGGGTGTTTTCGTCAAAGGGGCCGGGGCCCTCCAGCCCGGTGTAGACCTGGTCGGAGCTGAAAGCCACCAGCTTGGCCCCGCTTTTGCGGGCGGCCGCCGCCAGCCACACCGGCAGCTCCACGTTGGCCCGGCGGGACTCCTCCGGGTGGGCCTCGCAATACCCCGTGTCCGAGAGGGCCGCCGTGTGCAGGATGGCGTCGGGGGCGGCGCTTTGCACCAGCCGCTCCACCGCCTCCCGCCCGGCGTCCCGCAGGGCCCCGGCCGGGGCGGCCACAAGCTCCAGCCGGCCCGCCAGCCGCGCCATGACGCGGGCGCCCACAAAGCCGCCCGCGCCGGTTACCAGCACACGTTTCATCCGCGTGGCCTCCTTTCTGGCTTTTTATGCCGCGCAGCACCCGGAAAAGCAGCCCCGGGCGCACCGCTTTTGGCGGTGCGCCCGGGGCTTTCGCTATTCAGTGCGCCGTGTGCGGGCCCTCGGGGTCACCGGGGGTTCTTGATGGCAGCCTGGGCGGCGGCCAGACGGGCGATGGGCACACGGAACGGAGAGCAGGACACGTAGTCCAGGCCCACCTTGTGGCAGAACTCCACGCTGGTGGGGTCGCCGCCGTGCTCGCCGCAGATGCCAAGACCCAGCTCGGGGCGGGTGGCGCGGCCCAGCTTCGCGGCCATCTCCACCAGCTTGCCCACGCCGTTCTGGTCCAGGTGAGCGAACGGATCGCTCTCGTAGACCTTGTTGTCGTAGTAGTAGCTGAGGAACTTGCCCGCGTCGTCGCGGCTGAAACCAAAGGTCATCTGGGTCAGGTCGTTGGTGCCGAAGCTGAAGAACTCAGCCTCCTTGGCGATCTCGTCGGCGGTGAGGGCCGCGCGGGGGATCTCGATCATGGTGCCCACTTCGTACTTCATGTCAACGCCGGCCTCGGCGATGATCTTGTCGGCGGTGGCCACCACCACGTCCTTGACGAACTTCAGCTCCTTGACCTCGCCCACCAGGGGGATCATGATGTGGGGAACGATCGCGACGCCGGTCTCCTTGGAGACGTTGATGGCGGCGTTGATCACGGCGGTGGTCTGCATCTCGGCGATCTCCGGGTAGGAGACGGCCAGACGGCAGCCGCGGTGGCCCATCATCGGGTTGAACTC
>DXAC01000100.1 GCA_019117205.1 Candidatus Allofournierella merdigallinarum
CCGTTCAGCTCGGGGATGACCAGGCCGATGGCCTTGGCAGCGCCGGTGCTGTTGGGCACGATGTTGGCGGCGCCGGCACGGGCACGGCGCAGGTCGCCCTTGCGGTGGGGGCCGTCCAGGATCATCTGGTCGCCGGTGTAGGCGTGCACGGTGGTCATGATGCCGCTCTGGATGGGATAGGTGTCGTTCAGCACCTTGGCCATGGGAGCCAGGCAGTTGGTGGTGCAGGAAGCGGCGCTGATGATCTGGTCATCGGCGGTCAGGGTGTTCTCGTTGACGCTGTACACGATGGTCTTCAGGTCGTTGCCGGCGGGGGCGGAGATGACGACCTTCTTGGCGCCGGCCTGGATGTGGGCCATGGCCTTGTCTTTCTTGGTGAAGAAGCCGGTGCACTCCAGCACCACGTCCACACCCAGCTCGCCCCAGGGCAGCTCGGCGGGGTTGGGGTTCTTGTAGATGGTGATCTTCTTGCCGTCCACGGTGATGGAGTCCTCACCGGCCACCACGGTGTGACCGTCGTAACGGCCCTGGGCGGTGTCGTACTTCAGCAGGTGGGCCAGCATCTCGGGGCTGGTCAGGTCGTTGATGGCCACCACTTCGTAGCCCTCGGCGCCAAACATCTGACGGAAAGCCAGACGGCCGATGCGGCCAAAACCATTGATTGCAACTTTCACTGCCATTGTAAATCCTCCTTAATAATTCGCGTCCCGCCCCATAAAGCGGGGACCTCTCACGGCTGGCTTTATTGTAGCGCAAAACCGCTTAAAGCACAAGGGCTTGTCAAGAATTTAACGCAAAAAGACAAAAGAAAACTTTGGAAAGTACAACCGGCGCATGAACCGGCCCGCCGCCGCCACACTAAGGGGAGAAAACGCAGGGGGAGGGGGCGTGCCATGGGCCCGCAAAACGACTGGGCGCGGCGCACGGCGGCGCTGGTGGGCGGCGAGTGCGCCGAGCTGCTGGCCGCGCCCCAGACGCCCCCCGCCCGGGCGGCGGCCTACCGGATGCTCCGGGCGGCCCGCAACCTGGAGCTGTGGGCGGCGCTGGCCGGCGGCGGCGCGCCGGCGCGGGTGATGGACCTTGCCGCCAGCGCCCGGGCGCTGCTGGAGGCGGCCCGGGAGGTGTGGCCGCTGCCCCCGGCGCTGCTGCACGTGAGCGTGTGCAGCCAGCCGCTGCCGGTGGCGGCCAGCGAGCCGGCCTTTGGGGCGGTGCTGCTGAACCTTTTGTGCAACAGCCTGGTGCACGGGGGCGCAAAGCCGGCGGTGAGCGTGCGGGTGGTGCGTCAGGGCAGCCGGGGGGTGCTGCTGGTGCGGGACTGGGGCCCGGGCATCCCCCACCACCGCCAGCGCCAGGCCCTGGCCCCCTTTTCCGGGGCCGCCGGCCTGCCCGGCCTGGGGCTGGGGCTGCCGCTGGCAGCGGCGTTCGCCGGCCGCTTCGGCGGGGCGTTCACCCTGGAGAGCCGCCCCGGCCAGGGGGTGGCGGCGGCGCTGGCGCTGCCCCTGTGCCCGGTGGCAAAGCTGCCCCGCCCGCCCCATGCCGCCGCCCTGCTGGCAGACCGGTACAGCCCGGTGTATGTGCAGCTGTCGCCCCGGTGCATCCTGCCCGATTGACCGGCGGCGGCGGCCATATTATAATAGGGAGCAGACCACACGACCGGAGGCTTCCCATGAAAAAACGCATCTGCATCCTCTACACCGGCGGCACCATCGGCATGGTGCTCACCCCCAGGGGCTACGCCCCCCGCCGGGGGTATCTTGGCCCGGTGCTGCGGGCGCTGCCCCAGCTTTCCAGCCCGGACGCGCCGGCGTGGGAGCTGGTGGAGATGGATCCCCTGCTGGACTCCTCCAACGTGGCGGTGGCCCAGTGGCGGGACATCGGCCGGGCGATCTTCCAGCGGTACGACCAGTACGACGGCTTCGTGGTGCTCCACGGCACCGACACCATGGCCTACACCGCCGCGGCGCTGAGCTTTTCGCTGGAGAACCTGCAAAAGCCGGTGGTGCTCACCGGCAGCCAGATCCCCCTGTGCCGGCTGCGGAGCGACGGGCCGGAGAACCTGATCACCAGCCTGCTCATCGCGGCGGACGGCCGGGCCAGCGAGGTGTGCCTGTATTTCGGCGGCAAGCTGCTGCGGGGCAACCGGGCGGTGAAGCGCTCGGCAGACGGCTTCCGGGCCTTTTCCAGCCCCAACTACCCGCCCCTGGCCCTGACGGGGGTGACCATCCGCTACGACGAGGCGGCCCTGTGCCGCCCCGCCCCCGATGGCCCGCCGGCGCTGGCGGCGCTGGAGCAGGTGCCCATCGGGGTGCTCAAGGTGTTTCCCGGCATCCAGTTCGAGCTGTTCGAGCCCATCATGACCCAGCGGCTGCGGGGCATCGTGCTGGAGACCTTCGGGGCGGGCAACATCCCCGACGAGGCGGGCAGCCTGCCGCCCCTGATCCGCAAGGCCTGGCAAAGCGGCACGGTGCTCACCGTGTGCAGCCAGTGCTTCGAGGGCGGGGTCAAGCTGGGGGAGTACGCCGCCAGCGCGGCGCTGACGGCGGCCGGCGCGGTGAGCGGCGGCGACATGACCACCGAGGCGGCGGTGGCCAAGCTCTATTACCTGTTCAGCAAAGGCTACGACGCGCCCCGGGTGAAAGCGCTGATGGCCCAAAACCTGCGGGGCGAGCGCACAGACGCCTGACCTTGTACATACATGCCGGCGGACGCCCCTTTCGGGCGCGTCCGCCGGCTGTTTTTATTCCTCCGGGGCGTCCAGCCGGTCCATGATGGCGGCGAACCGGGCGGTGAGCTCCTCCTTTTTCACCTGGCCATTCCTGGCCAGCCACCAGCGGGCGCAGCTCACCGCCGCCCCGCTGTAAAGGGCGGCGATCATGCCCGGCGGCGCGCTGAGGGTCAGGCCGCTTTTCTGCGTCTGGCGCACCTGCAGCTTCAGGTCTGTCTCGATCTGCTCCGAGAGGATCTCCAGCACCGTGTACCGGGCGGAGCTGGCCATGATGGTGCGCACTATCCGCTCGTTCTCCTCCAGGAAATCCAGCAGGTGGCGGAACGCCCTGGTGCAGTAGGGGCCGGGCGCCTCCGGGCCGCCGCCGCTCTCCCGGGCGCTGAAGTCCCGCTGGAGCTCCTGGATCATGTATGCCAGCAGCTCGCTCTTGTCGCCGAAGTGCTTGTAAAAGGTGGCGCGGCGCACCTGGGCCCGCCGGCAGAGCTCCTCCACCGTGACGTCGTCGAAGCTCTTCTCGCACAGCAGCGCCCGCAGGGCGTCCTGCAAGGCTTTGCGGGTCTTTTTCACCCGCAGGTCCATCTTTTCCTCCATAGGGGGCTCCTCCTTTTGAGGTGGGCTGTTCTCCCGGGCGGCGCGCCGGGCCCGAAAGGACGGCAGGGCCGCCCTGCCTGCATCCAGGCGGGGCGGCCCTGCTTGTTTGAGAGAAGTATCATGAAAAGGGAGAGATCCCTTTACACGCAGGTGTATCCGCCATCCACCGGCAGGATGACGCCGGTGACGAAGCTGGCCTCTTTGCTGCCCAGGAAGCAGGCGGCGGCGTTCAGCTCGCCCTCCGCGCCGATGCGGCCCATGGGAGCGTGGGTCTTCACGTAGGTGGTGAAGCCCTGCTGCACCTGGGGCGGCATCTCCAGAAAGACCTTGCGGGTCATCTCGGTCTCGAAACAGCCCGGGCACAGGGCGTTCACGGTGATGTTGTACTTCGCCAGCTCGGTGGCGGCGGCCCGGGTGAAGTTCACCACGCCGCCCTTGGCGGAGTGATAGGCGATGGTGCCGGTCATCATGTTGCCCACCAGGCCGTACATGGAGGCGATGTTGATCACCCGGCCGTAGCCCGCCTCTTTCATCCGGCGGCCAAAGGCCCGGGTCATGTAGAACACGCTGCTCAGGTCGCAGTCGATGGTGCTCTTCCAGTCCTCGTCGGTCATCTCCAGTACGCCCACGTCCTTGGCCTTGCCGGCGCAGTTCACCAGCGCGTCCACCTTAAGGTTTCCGAATAAAAGGTTTTTTCTCCCCCGGCGGCCTCACCGCCCGGCGGCCAGCTTCGCCAGCTGGATCAGGGCGGTGGGGGCAAGGGCCAGCAGGGCGATCTGCCCCAGCTGGGCGGGGGCAAGGGCGCTCACCGCGAACAGGCCGGAAAGCCCCGGCACAAAGAGCACCGCCGCCAGCAGCGCCGCGCCCAGCACAAAGGCGCCCAGGCTGTACCAGTTGCCGGAAAAGCCCAGCTTGAAGATGGAGGCCCGGCCCCGGCAGTTGAAGCCGTGGAAGAGGCGGGCCAGCGTCAGGGTGGCAAAGGCCATGGTGCTGGCCACCGCCGCGCCGCCGGCCGCAAGACCCAGGTAAAAGGCAGTCATGGTGGCGGCGCCGATCAGCGCGCCCTGGCCGCCGATGGCCCCCAGCAGCCCCTTGTCCAGCAGGGGGGCTTTGGGGTCCCGGGGGGGCTGGTCCAGCAGGTCCTCCCCCGCCGGCTCCATGCCGATGGCGATGGCGGGCAGGCTGTCAGTGAGCAGGTTGATGAAGAGCAGGTGCACCGCCTGGAACGGCACCGGCAGCCCCGCCAGCGAGGCCCACAACACGCACAGGATGCCCGCCGCGTTGCCGGACAGCAAAAACTGGATGGCGTTTTTGATGTTGGCGTAGACGCCCCGGCCGTTGACCACCGCCCGCACGATGGTGGCGAAGTTGTCGTCGGTGAGGATCATGGAGGCGGCGTCCTTGCTCACCTCGGTGCCGGTGACGCCCATGGCCACGCCGATGTCCGCCTGCTTCAGGGCCGGCGCGTCGTTGACCCCGTCGCCGGTCATGGAGACGATGGCCCCCCGGCGCTGCCAGGCCTGGACGATGCGGATTTTGTGCTCGGGAGACACCCGGGCGTAAACGGCCACCCGGGGCAGGACCTCGTCCAGCTGCCGGTCGGTCATACGGTCCAGGGCGGGGCCGTCCAGCGCCTGGTCCCCCTCGCCCAGGATGCCGATGGTCCGGGCGATGGCGCTGGCGGTGATCTTGTGGTCGCCGGTGATCATGATGGTGCGGATGCCCGCCCGCTTCGCGTCCGCCACCGCCTGCACCGACTCGGGCCGGGGCGGGTCCACCATGGCCGCCAGGCCCACAAAGGTGAACTGGTCCTCCCAGCTTTGCTCCAGCTGCTCCGACTGGTGGCCGGGCAGGGCGCGGCGGGCAAAGCCCAGCACCCGCAGCCCCTGGGCGGACAGCTCCTGGTTGACCCGGACCAGCTCCTCCCTGTCCGCCGGGGTGATGGGCCGCTCGCCGGTTTCGGTGAGGATGGCCGACGCCCGCTCCAGCAGGCCGTCCATGGCGCCCTTGGTGTAGAGCACCAGCTCGCCGCCCTGTCGGTGGAGCGTGCTCATCCGCTTGCGCTCGGAGTCAAAGGCCAGCTCCCCCAGCCGGGGCCAGCCGGCCCGCAGAGCCCCCTCGTTGAGGCCCATCTCCCGCCCCAGCTGCACCAGGGCGATCTCGGTGGGGTCGCCCACCGCCCCCTCGGCCCCCAGGGTGGCGTCGCTGGCCAGCACGCCCATGCGGGCCAGCAGCTCCTGGGCCGGGTCGGCGGCGTCCAGGGCGGCCACCTCCAGCAGCCGGCCGCCCGCCCAGACCTTTTGCACCTGCATCCGGTTCTGGGTCAGGGTGCCGGTCTTGTCCGAGCAGATCACCGACACCGCGCCCAGGCTCTCCACCGCTTTCAGGTCCTTGATAACGGCGTTCTGCCGGGCCATCTTCTGGGTGCCCATGGCCAGCACGATGGTGACGATGGAGCTCAGCGCCTCGGGAATGGCCGCCACCGCCAGCGCCACCGCGAACATGAGGGAGTCCAGGATGGGCATCCCGCTGCGGAACACCGACAGCAGGAACACCACCCCGCAGATGGCCATGATCACCACCGCCAGCTTGCCGCTGAAAGCGTCCAGGCTCTGCTGCAGGGGGGTCTTGCGCTGTTTGGTGCGGTCCATCAGGGCGGCGATGTGGCCGATCTCGGTGTCCATGCCCGTTTCGGTGACCACCATCAGCCCCCGGCCGTAGGTGACCAGGGTGCCGGAAAACACCATGTTCTTCCGGTCGCCCAGGGGCACGTCCTGCGCCGCCAGCGCCCCGTCGGCCTTTTCCACCGGCTCGCTCTCGCCGGTGAGGCTGCTCTCGTTTACTTTCAGCGCCCAGCTGTGGAGCAGGCGGCCGTCCGCCACCACCAGGTCGCCGGCCTCCAGCACCACCACGTCCCCGGGCACCACCCGGGCGGAGGGCAGGGCCACCGTCTCGCCGCCCCGCACCACCTTGGCGGTGGGGGCGGACATGGCTTTCAGGCTTTCCAGGCTCTTCTCCGCCTTGAGGTACTGCACAGTGCCCAGCACCGCGTTGAGCACCAGCACCGCGAAGATGACCAGGGTGCTCTCGTGCTGGCCGCTGGCCAGCGAGATCAGCGCCGCCGCGATGAGGATGACCACCAACAGGTCCTTGAACTGCTCGGCGAACACCTGCAGGGCGCTTTTCTTTTTGCCCTCGGTGAGCTTGTTCTCCCCGTGGCGCTCCAGCCGGGCCGCGGCCTCGGCGGCACTCAGGCCGCCGGCGTCGGCGTCCAGGGCTTTCAGGGTGTCTTCCGCGGTTTTCGCGTACCATTTTTCCATTGCCTTTACCTCCCCGCCGGGCGCAAAAAAGCCCGGCCTTGTTATGTAAGCCGGGCAAGAAAAAAGACTTCCCGGCAGCCGGAGACCGGCTGCTGAAAAGTCTTGTGACCACCGAGGGGGGTCCGCGCCGCCAGGCCCAGCGGGCCGGGATTGTTGGCAACGCGGCCGGGCGAGCCGGACGGCCCGCCTGCACTACTCCCTTTTCAACACTGTTATTATATCCACGCCGGCGGGAAAAATCAATCGAAGCCGGGGGGATTTTACAGGGATTTTACATTTTCTTCCTGCCGGGCCGGGGCGGCCGGCTCCGGGGCGGCGGGGCCCGCCGCACCCAGGGCGTACACCGCGCCGACCAGGCCCACCAGCGCCACCGCCGCCGCCTCCAGCAGGTCGGCCAGGGCCAGCTGGCCGGTGAACCAGCCGGCCAGCGCGCCGGGCAGCGCCAGGCAGCCGCAGAACAGAAAAGCCGTCAGCCCGGTGAAGAACACCCAGCCGCCGCTGCGCCCGCCGGGCAGGTAGGCCACCTTGGCCTGGGCCGTGCAGAAGAGCAGGGCGGCCAGCGCCGCCAGGGCCTCGAAGTTCTCCCCCACCCGGGCCATGCCGGTGGGCTCCAGCCCGAAGCGGCAGACGGTGAGCAGGTAGAGGGAAAGGGTGCCCGCCACCCCCCACAGGGCGCTGCGGGTGGGAGTCTCAAAATCCGGGGTGAAACGGCTGGTCCCCAGCAGGAAGAACCACACGGCGCTGACAAGGCAGAGCACCGTTTGGGCCAGGGCCATGCCGTCCAGCGAGGCCCAGCCGGCCAGCCGGGCCCCCGCCAGCGCGGCGAAGCCCACCGCGCACAGCCAGCAGACCAGCCCCTGGGGGGCGCTTTGGCCGCACAGAGCGGCGGGGCGGCGGGGCGCCAGCAGCGACCCCAGCGCCGCCAGCGCCAGCACGCCGGCGGCCACCGCGTACCGGGCCCAGGCGGGCCCGTAGGTGACGAAGCCGGTGGCGGGGTCGGTGTAGTTGATCACGTCCAGCCAGCGCACCACGCCCGCGGCGACGCAGACCAGCACCAGCAAAACAGCTGCAAATCGTTTCATCAGCGTTCCTCAAGGGTCTTGTATTTCTGCCGCACCCCCAGGTACTTGTAGGCCGGGCGGATGATGCGGTTGGCGAACATCACTTCTTCGATGCGGTGGGCGCACCAGCCGGGGATGCGGCTGATGGCGAACAGCGGGGTGTACAGGTCCGGCCCGATGCC
The DNA here is from genome assembly GCA_019117205.1 of Candidatus Allofournierella merdigallinarum. Lineage (GTDB taxonomy): Bacteria > Bacillota > Clostridia > Oscillospirales > Ruminococcaceae > Allofournierella_A > Allofournierella_A merdigallinarum. The sequence continues at coordinate 7,880 of DXAC01000100.1, forward strand.
CAGCATCTTGTAGATCAGGCCGCTGAACAGGTCCACGTTGGCGCAGACGGTCTTGTTGCCTTTCTCCTCGGCAAACACCTGGGGGCCCAGCTTTTCCACCAGGCACAGCAGATTGAATTCGTCCTCGAAGCCCTTTTCCACCGCCAGGGTGCGGGCGTGCTGGCGCAGGATCACCGCCCGCGGGTCGCTGAGGGTGTACACCGCGTGGCCCATGCCGTAGATCAGGCCGCTGCCGTCGCCCTCCTGCCGGCGGATGATCCGCCGCAGAAACTCCCGCACCTCATCCTCGTCGGCGTGGTTCTGCACGCCCGCCTGGATCCGGGCCAGCTGCTCCATCACTTTCAGGTTGGCGCCGCCGTGCTTGGGCCCTTTCAGGCTGCCGATGGCCGCAGCGATGGCGGAGTAGGTGTCGGTGCCGGAAGAGGAGAGCACCCGGCAGGTGAAAGCGGAGTTGTTGCCGCCGCCGTGGTCCGCGTGGAGCACCAGGCACAGGTCCAGCAGCTTTGCCTCCTCGCGGGTGAATTTCTGGTCCGCCCGGTAGGTGGAGAGGATGTGCTCGGCGGTGCTCTGGCCGGGCAGGGGCATGTGGAAGAACATGCTCTGGTGGTCGTAGATGCGCCGCTTGATCTGCCAGGCGTTCACCATGATGGTGGGCAGGCCGGCGATGAGGCTGATGGACTGCTCCAGCAGGTTCTCCAGGCTCAGGTCCTCGGGGTTTTCGTCGTAGCTGTACATGGCCAGCACGCCCCGGGCCAGCTTGTTCATGATGTTGGGGCTGGGGGCTTTCATGATCATATCCTCGGCAAAGCCGTCCGGCAGGGCGCGGTGGCCCTCCAGGATGCCGCAGAACTGGGCCAGCTCGTCGGCGGTGGGCAGGGTGCCGAAGAGCAGCAGCCAGATGACCTCCTCGAACATGAACCGGTCCTTTTCCACCGACTCGGCCACGATCTTCTCCACGTTGACGCCCCGGTAGATCAGCTTGCCGGGGATGGGCACCACCTTGCCGTCCGGGGTCTTGTCGTAGCCCACCACGTCGCAGACGTTGGTGAGCCCCGCCAGCACGCCGGTGCCGTCCGGGTTGCGCAGGCCCCGCTTGACCCCCAGCCGCTCGCTGGTCTCTGGGTCTATGTAGTTATTTTTCAGGTACTCGTCGCATAGATATTTCATGGTCTCCGGCGCCAGCCGGGTCATCTCCACCGACATATCCCTTCCTCCCCTGTCGCGTATTTTCCCACCATGCCGCCGCGGCGGCTCTCGCCCTTTTACTATTCCATATACGGATTTCATATTACACGCTTTGGCGGCAAAATGCAAGTGTACGCCAAAGCCCAGACAAGGAGGACGTTATGAAACGCGCGCTGCTTCCCATTGCCCTGTTCGCCCTGCTCACCTACTGCCTGCCGCTGGTGTGCCTGCTGGTGCCGGCGGCGGCCGCCGGCCTGGGCCAGGCCGACCCGCCGGCGGCCCAAAGCGAAAGCCAGAGCCCCGCCGCCCAGTTCTTGCTGCCCTCCGCCTCCGGGCAGCCGGAGCAGCCGGCGGGCGAGGCGGAGGACAGCGAGGTGATCCGCCTGTGGGACGCGGGCGCCGGCGAGGTGCTGGAGGTGCCGCTGCTGGAGTACCTGATCGGGGCGGCGGCCAGCGAGATGCCGGTGACCTGGCCGGACGAGGCGCTGAAAGCCCAGGCCATCGCCAGCCACAGCTACGCTTTGTACCAGCGGGACCGGGCCTCGGCGGACAAGCTCTCCGGCGCCTGGTTCTCGGTGGACCCCGCCCGGCGGCAGGGCTACATGAGCCGGCAGGTGCTGGAGAGCTACTGGGGCGACGCCTTTGAGGAAAACTGGGCCCGGCTGGAGGGCCTGTTCACCCCCATCCTGCATCAGGTCGTCACCTGGGAGGGCGCCCCCGCCGCCGCCTGCTACCACGCCATCAGCAGCGGGCAGACCGAGGCCAGCGAGAACGTGTGGGGCGAGGCGCTGCCCTATCTGTGCGGGACGGACTCCACCCTGGACCTGGCCGCCGACGGCTATGAGCAGACGGTGACCTACACCACCCAGCAGATGTACGACGCTCTGGTGCTGGGGGTGCCGGGGGCCGCGCCGGACCTGGACGCGCCGGAGAGCTGGTTCGGCGAGGCCAGCTTCACCGCCGCCGGCTATGTGGACAAGATCCAGTGCGCCGGCGTCTTTGTGCGGGGGGTGGACCTGCGGACGGCCCTCTCTTTGCGAAGCGCCTGCTTTTCCATCGACTACGCGGACGGGGTGTTCTCGGTGACCACCAAAGGCTACGGCCACGGGGTGGGCCTGAGCCAGTACGGCGCCAGTGTGATGGCCCTCACCGGCAGCGGCTGCGCGGACATCCTGGCCCACTATTACCCCGGCACGGCGCTGGAGACGCTGGCCGGCTGAAACGGGAAAAGGCCGCCCCCGGACCACTGGTCCGGGGGCGGCCCCGCTTTTTTCGTCACAGGAGCTTTTGCAGCACGCTGGCCGGCGAAAGGTCACCCAACCGGCTGCCCACCGCCGCCAGGAAGTGGGCGTCGGAGGAGACGAGCACCTCGAGGCCCGGGGGCAGCAGCCCTCTTTTTACATATTCGTCCGCCCGTTGGGGCTCGCGCAGCTCCACCGCTTCAAAGCCCGCCTCGGGGGGCAGCATCCCCAGCATGGAGAACACCGAGTAGCTGCCCGCGTCCGCGTGGGCGGGCACCGGCACGCCCCCCATCCGCCGGCAGCGGCCGGCGGCCTCCTCCAGCGGCCACAGGCAGGCGGCGGTGAGCAGCTTGTCCACCTTGTACAGCAGACGGTCCTCCTCGTCCATCACCCACTGCTCGCCCCAGATCACCGGATCGCAGGGCACCGGGCGCAGCGCCTCGTAGAGCCGGCTGCCGTACTCCAGCGCCGCCTCCACCGTTTTGAAGTAGCAAAGCAGGTGTACCTCCTCGGCGCAGGTCACCTCCAGCCCCGGCAGAAGCCGCACCCCGTAGGCCCGGCAGGCCTTTTCCACCGCCGGCAGGTTCAGGGCGCTGTTGTGGTCGGTGACGGCGATGAGCCCGGCCCCCGCCAGCTTTGCCAGCCCCGCCACGGTGGCGGGGGTCATCTCCCGGTCGGCGCAGGGGGACAGACAGGTGTGCAGATGCAGATCGTACCGCACGGCGCTCGCCTCCCCCTTTCCGCGTGTTTTTCTCACAGGCCCATGGCCTTTGCCAGCGCCAGGCTGGCCTCAAATTCCGGCAGGTCGGTGGCCAGCAGCTGCACCCCGTTCTGCTGTGCCCGGGCCAGGGCGGTGTCGTCCGCCGCCGCCCCGTGGCAGAGCACGATGCAGGCGCAGTCCGCCAGGGCGGCCACCGCCACCGCGTTCACGTTGCCCATCACGGTGAACCAGGCGTCCCCCTCCTTGGCCCGGCCCATGGCCCAGCTCAAAAGGTCGCCGGTGAAGATGCCCTCTATCTCCCGGTCCTCCCCGGGCACCAGCACCCGAAACCCGCACACGGCGGGCAGTTGTCCGGTGGTCATGCGCCGCTTCCCTCCTCCGCGTTTTCCTTTGCCCGGAGCTTCGCCTCCAGCTGGCGGCAGCGCAGCAGGGCGCAGTCGGTCACCGCCGCCTCGCCCCGCACCACGTCCTCCGCCAGCGCCTCGCAGCTGGGGGCGCCGCAGGCGCCGCAGTCCAGCCCGGGCAGGCTTTTCAGGATGGTCTGCATCCGGTTGTACCGCTCGAACCGCTCGCCCCGGGTGGCGCCCAGCTCCAGCACCGGGGCGTAGGTCAGGTCGGTGTCCCAGAGCATCTCGGTGGGCACCCCGCCGGGCAGCCGGTTGTAGCTGCCGGGCACGCTGCGCTGCATCCGGCGCAGCTTGGTGCGGGCGATGTAGGGGTTCTCCAGCTGCAGCGAGCCTCCCAGGCACCCGCCCGCGCAGGCCCGCAGCTCCACAAAGTCGATGCCCTCGTACTTTTCGTCCTCCAGGTCCTCCAGGACCTTAGTGATGTTCTCCATGCCGTCCGCCACCAGATGGTTCTCCACCCCGGCCAGGCAGGCGGCCTCGCCGCCGCTGGCCGCCCAGGCCAGCCCCGCCGCGCCGGCGGTGGCCAGGTGGGTCGAAGCGCCCCCCTCGTTCATGGCCGCCAGCAGCCGGGGATAGATCTCGGTGATGGACACCGCCCCGTCCAGGGCGCTGTGGCTGCTGCCCACCGGGGCCCGGCGCATGGTCACCTTGGCCGGGCAGGGCACCAGGGCGATGCAGCCAATGGCTTCGGGGGCAAGGCCGGTCTTTTCCGCCGCCCGCCGGCGGGCCATCCGGGCCGCCAGCTCCATGGGGGGCACCAGAGGCAGCACGTGGTCGATCAATTCGGGGAACCGCACCCGGATGAGCCGCGTCACCGCCGGGCAGGCGGAGCTGATCACCGGCCTGGCCACGCTGCCGGTGGCCAGGATGCGGCTGGTGGCGTCGCTGATCAGCTCGGCGGCGGCGGCCTCCTCGAACACCTCGTCGAAGCCCACCCGGCGCAAAGCGCCCAGCACCAGGTTCTGGTTTTTCTGGTGGTTGTACTGCACATACAGCCCTGGGGGCACGATGGCCACCCGGTACTCAAAATGCCCCAGCAGCGCCAGCGGGTCGCTCACCGCCCGCTTGGCCCGGTGGGGACACAGACGGATACACTCGCCGCAGTCGATGCACCGCTCGGCGGCGATCACCGCCTTGCCCGCCCGCACCCGGATGGCCTGGGTGGGGCACCGCTTGATACAGTTGGTGCAGCCGTTGCACAGGCGCTCTTCCAGGGTGACCGAATGAACGAACTGGTCCATTGTTTCCTCCCGGCGGCTTGTCGGAACGCCGCCCTCAGCTCACTTTCACCCGCATGGTGATGGTGGTGCCCAGCCCCACGGTGGAGCGGATGGCAAATTCGTCGGTGTAGCGCTTCATGTTGGGCAGGCCCATGCCCGCCCCAAAGCCCAGGCTCCGCACCTGGGCGCTGGCGGTGGAAAAGCCCTCGCTCATGGCCAGCTCGATGTCCGGGATGCCGGGGCCCTGGTCCGAGAGCACCATCTCCACCGCGTCGTCGTCGATGGACACGTCGATCTGGCCGCCCCCCGCGTGGATGGCCAGGTTGATCTCCCCCTCGTAGAGGGCGATGGCGATGCGGCGCACCGCCGCCGCGGGCAGGCCCAGCCGCTTCAGAGTGCTCTTCAGGTCGGCGCTGGCCTCCCCCGCCCGGGCGAAGTCGTCGCCGGGCACGGTGTATTGCAGCCGGATGGGTTCGCTCATGGCATTTCCCCTCCCCGCAGGCCCTGTTCGTAAAGCCTGCCGCAGGCGGCGAACATGGGCAGGTCGGTGGAGAGCACCGCCATGTCCCGCGCCGCCGCCATCTCCGGGATGGGCGGCTGGGGCTGCTTGCCCCGCACAAAAACGATGCACACCATGTCCATCATCTCGGCGGTGCGTACCACCTGGGGATTGTTCAGCCCGGTGAGCAGCACCGCCTGGTCTTTCACATAGGCCAGCACGTCGCTCATCATGTCGCTGCCGCAGGCGGTGTGCACCTGCCGGCTCAGATCCGCGTCCGGCGTGTACAGCCGCGCGTTCAAGATCTCCATCACCTGTGCGATGGTCATTGGGATGGCCCCCTTTCCCCTGTCCGGATCCGCCTGCCGGCAATGGCTTTGCCGGCCTTTTTATCTATTATAAGAGATAGGCCGCCCTCCTGGCAAGCGGCGAGGGGCAAAACATCGTCAACGTTTTCACCAGTTTTTTTGCTCTTTTTTCTGCCATTTTGTATCGAAACCCGGCCGTTATTTGTTTAATTTCTAACGATTTTCTGATATAATGGATGTGTGTATATGGGCAGATGGACCGCTGCCCGGCGCAACGAATGTTCAGGAGGTATACTATGAGGCATTTTTCCACCGTGCCGTTCTCCGGCACCCCCGAGCAGGAGGCGCAGCTGCGCGGCTGGCTCGAGGAAAACAAGGATCTGCCGGGCGTGGTGATGCCCGCCTTGCAAAAGGCCCAGGAGATCTACGGATACCTGCCCATCGAGGTGCAGCGGATCCTGGCCGACGCCCTGGGCAAACCGCTGGCCGAGATCTACGGCGTGGCCACCTTTTACTCCCAGTTCAGCCTGTCGCCCAAGGGGAAATACCGCATCAGCGTGTGCCTGGGCACCGCCTGCTATGTAAAGGGCAGCGGCAAGCTGTATGAAAAATTGCAGGAGAAGCTGGGCATCGGCGGGGGCGAGTGCACCCCGGACGGCAAGTTCAGCCTGGACGCCTGCCGCTGTGTGGGCGCCTGCGGCCTGGCCCCGGTGCTGATGATCAACGATGAGGTCTACGGCCGGCTCACGGTGGACGACCTGGACGACATCCTGGCCAAGTACGCCGACTGACCGAAAGGAGGCCCGGGCCATGCAGGAGCTTTCCATGAACGTGCTGGACGTGGCGGAGAACTCGGTGGCCGCCGGCGCGAAGCTGGTGACCATCGACCTTGTCTTTGACGAGGTGGCCGGCACCCTGCGCCTTGTCATTGCCGACGACGGCAAGGGCATGGACGCCGAGCTGGCCGCGCGGGTCACCGACCCTTTCTGCACCAGCCGCACCAGCCGCAAGGTGGGGCTGGGGCTGCCCTTTTTGAAGATGGCGGCCGAGCTCACCGGCGGGTGGATGTCCCTGGAGAGCCAGCCGGGCAAGGGCACCACGGTAACGGCGCTGTTTTACCCCGACCACATTGATATGCCGCCTTTGGGAGACATGGCCGCCACGGTGGCGGGCCTTGTCCAGTGCAACCCGGCGATGGAGCTTTGCTTCACCCTTTCCACCGCCGCCGGCCGCTTTTCGGCCGACACCCGCGAGATGCGCCCACTGCTGGGCGAGGTGAGCTTCGCGGAGCCGCAGGTGGCTTTGTGGCTGCGGGAGTATCTGGATGAGAATATCCGAGAGATCATGAAAAAGGAGTAACGCTGTATGAAAAGTTTGCAGGAACTGGCCGCCATCCGCGACAGGATGCGGCAGACGGTGAACACCCGCGAGCCGGGCGAGGACCCCATCCGGGTACAGGTGGGCATGGCCACCTGCGGCATCGCCATGGGCGCGCGCCCCGTTTTGAACGCTTTCACCGAGGAGGTGGCCCGCCGGGGGCTCTCCGGCATCATGGTGACCCAGACCGGCTGCATCGGCATCTGCAAGTACGAGCCGGTGGTGGAGGTCTTTGTGCCCGGCCAGGAGAAAGTCACCTACGTCCATATGGACCCGGAAAAGGCCGCCCGGGTGGTGGCCGAGCATCTGGTGGGCGGCCGTGTGGTGACCGAGTACACCATCGGCCAGGCCGGCACCGAGGAATGAGGAGGTGGACCAATGTTTAGAAGTCATGTCATGATCTGCGGCGGCACCGGCTGTACCTCTTCGGGCAGCGACCGGGTGGCCGAGGCTTTCGAGGCGGAGATCGTCACCGCCGGGCTGGAAAACGAGGTAAAGGTCATCCGCACCGGCTGCTTTGGCCTGTGCGCGCTGGGCCCCATCGTGGTCATCTACCCCGAGGGCACCTTTTACAGCATGGTCAAGCCCGAGGACGTGGCCGAGATCGTCAGCGAGCATCTGCTCAAGGGCCGGCCGGTGCTGCGGCTGCTCTACAACGAGACGGTGGCGGAGGACAACTCCATCAAGAGCCTGGACGAGACCTCCTTTTACAAAAAGCAAAAGCGCATCGCGCTTCGCAACTGCGGCGTGATCAACCCGGAGAACATCGAGGAGTACATCGCTTTCGACGGCTACGCCGCTTTGGGCAAGGCCCTCACCGAGATGACCCCCGACCAGGTCATCCAGACGGTGCTGGACTCCGGCCTGCGGGGCCGGGGCGGCGGCGGCTTCCCCACCGGGCGCAAGTGGCAGCTGGCCTGCGCCGACCGGGGCAAGGTGGAAAAATACGTCTGCTGCAACGCCGACGAGGGCGACCCGGGCGCGTTCATGGACCGGAGCGTTTTGGAGGGCGACCCCCACTGCGTCATCGAGGCCATGGCCATCGCCGGCTACGCCATCGGGGCGGACCAGGGCTATGTGTATGTGCGCGCCGAGTACCCCATCGCGGTGAACCGGCTGTCCACCGCCATCAAGCAGGCCCGGGAGTACGGCCTTTTGGGCAAGAACATCTTCGGCACCGACTTCTCCTTTGACATCGACATCAAGCTGGGCGCGGGCGCCTTTGTCTGCGGCGAGGAGACCGCCCTGATGACCAGCATCGAGGGTATGCGGGGCGAGCCGCGGCCCCGGCCGCCATTCCCCGCCAAAAAGGGCCTGTTCGGCCGGCCCACCATTTTGAACAACGTGGAGACCTACGCCAACATCCCCCAGATCATCCTGAAAGGGGCCGACTGGTTCCGCAGCATGGGCACCGAAAAGAGCCCCGGCACCAAGGTGTTCGCTCTGGGCGGCAAGATCAAGCACACGGGCCTTGTGGAGGTGCCCATGGGAACCACCCTGCGGGAGATCGTGGAGGAGATCGGCGGCGGCATCCCCGGCGGCAAGAAGTTCAAGGCCGCCCAGACCGGCGGCCCCTCCGGCGGCTGCATCCCCGCCAGCCTCATCGACACCCCCATCGACTACGACAACCTGATGGCCATCGGCAGCATGATGGGCTCCGGCGGCCTGATCGTCATGGACGAGGACACCTGCATGGTGGACATCGCCAAGTTCTTCCTGGAATTCACCGTGGACGAGAGCTGCGGCAAGTGCACCCCCTGCCGGGTGGGCACCAAGCGCCTTTTGGAGCTGCTGGAGAAGATCACCAGCGGCAACGGCACCATGCGGGACCTGGAACGCATCGAGGAGCTGGCCCAGTTCATCAAGGAGAACAGCCTGTGCGGCCTGGGGCAGACCGCCCCGAACCCGGTGCTCTCCACCCTGCAATACTTCCGGGACGAGTACCTGGCCCACATCCAGGACAAGCGCTGCCCCGCCGGGGTGTGCAAGGCCCTGCTGACCTACAAGATCGACCCGGACAAGTGCCGCGGCTGCACCCTCTGCGCCCGGGCCTGCCCCGCGGGCGCCATCAACGGCAGCGTTCGCAACCCCCACAACATCGACACCCTGAAGTGTGTCAAGTGCGGGGCCTGCATGGAGACCTGCCGCTTCGGCGCCATCAGCAAGGGTTAAAGGAGGACGCGAACAATGGAAATGGTAAACCTGAAGATCAACAACGTGCCCTGCAAAGCGCCGGCGGGAGCCACCATCCTGGAGGCCGCCCACGAGATCGGCATCACCATCCCCACCCTGTGCTACTTAAAGGAGATCCAGCGTGTGAACGGCGCCTGCCGCGTCTGCGTGGTGGAGGTCAAGGGCGCCAAAAACCTGCTGCCCGCCTGCGTCTACCCCGTCAGCGAGGGCATGGAGGTGTTCACGGGCACCCCCAAGGTGCAGGCCGCCCGCAAGACCAACCTGGAGCTCATCCTCTCCACCCACAACCAGGACTGCATGAGCTGTGTGCGCAGCGGCGACTGTGAGCTGCTGCGGCTGTGCAAGCAGTACGGTGTGGACAAGTCCAACTCGTTCGAGGGCGCCATGCCCGAGCGCCAGGACGATTACAGCGCCCCCCACCTGCTCAAGGACAACTCCAAGTGCATCATCTGCCGCCGCTGCATCTCCACCTGCGCCGAGAACCAGGGCGTGGGGGTCATCAATGTGGTGGAACGGGGCTTCAACACCCACATCGCCTGCGCTTTCGAGGGCAAGCTGGCGGACTCCACCTGCATCGGCTGCGGCCAGTGCATCAACGTCTGCCCCACCGGCGCGCTGGTGGAGCGGGACGACACCGACAAGGTGTGGGCCGCCCTGGGCGACCCCACCCGCCACGTGATCGTGCAGACCGCCCCCAGCGTGCGGGCGGCCCTGGGCGAGGAGTTCGGCCTGCCCATCGGCACCAACGTGCAGGGCAAGATGGTGGCGGCCCTGCGCCGGCTGGGCTTTGCCGGCGTGTTCGACACCGACTTTGCCGCCGATATGACCATCATGGAGGAGGCCACCGAGTTTTTGCACCGGATGCAGACCGGCGGCGCCCTGCCCCTCATCACCAGCTGCAGCCCCGGCTGGGTGCGCTACTGTGAGACGTTCCACCCGGACTTTATCCCCAACCTCTCCAGCTGCAAGAGCCCCCAGCAGATGTTCGGCGCCCTGAGCAAGACCTACTACGCCCAGAAGATGGGCATCGACCCCCGGGACATCTTCTGTGTCAGCGTGATGCCCTGCACCGCCAAGAAGATGGAGATCAGCCGCCCGGACGAGTGCGCCGCCGGCGAGGGCATCCCGGACGTGGATGTGTCCATCACCACCCGGGAGCTGGCCCGGATGATCCACCGCAGCGGCCTGCGTTTCCTGGACCTGCCCGACGAGGACTTCGACCCCGCCATGGGCGAGGCCTCCGGCGCCGGGCACATCTTCGGCGCCACCGGCGGCGTGATGGAGGCGGCCCTGCGCACCGCGGTGGAGACCCTCACCGGCCAGGAGGTGGAGCCGGTGGAGTTCGAGGCGGTGCGCGGCACCGACGCCATCAAGGAGGCCACCTACCAGGTGGAGGACCTGACCCTGCGGGTGTGCGTGGTCAGCGGCACCGCCAACGCCGGCAAGGTACTGGACATGGTGCGAAAGGGCGAAAAGCAGTATGACTTCATCGAGGTCATGGCCTGCCCCGGCGGCTGCGTCAACGGCGGCGGCCAGCCCATCCAGCCCGCCCCCGTGCGCAACTTCACCGACATCAAGGCCCTGCGCGCCAAGGCCCTCTATGA
>DXAC01000101.1 GCA_019117205.1 Candidatus Allofournierella merdigallinarum
CGGCCTGGTGGTCATCGACTACCTCCAGCTGATGACCAGCGGCCGGCGTACCGAGAACCGGGTGCAGGAGATCAGTGATATCACCCGGAACCTGAAGATCATGGCGAAAGAGCTCAACGTGCCGGTGATCGCCCTGAGCCAGCTCTCCCGCGCGGCGGAAAAGGCCGGCGGCCGGTCGGACCACCGGCCCCAGCTCTCCGACCTGCGGGACTCCGGCTCCATCGAGCAGGACGCGGACATCGTGCTGTTTTTGTACCGGGAGGGCTACTATGCCTCCATGAGCGGCAAGAGCCTGGAGGAGTCGGACGCCTCCACCGCCGAGTGCATCATTGCCAAGAACCGCCACGGCGAGACCGGCAAGGTGGACCTGGCCTGGGACGGCGCCCATACCCGCTTTATGAATGTGGATTACAACCATGAAACAGTTTGAACAGCGGGTGCTGGCAGCCTGCAAAGCGCTGCTGGCGCCTGGGGACAGGGTCATTGCGGCGGTCTCGGGCGGGGCCGACTCCATGGCCCTGTTGCAGTTTCTGCTGGAGAGCAGGGAAGAGCTGGGCGTGCAGGTGGAGGCGGTGCATGTGGACCATCGCCTGCGCCCCGAGTCCGCCCGGGACGCCGCCTTTGTGGCCGCGTTCTGCGCCGAAAAGGGCGTGACGCTCCACGCCCGCGCTGCCGACGCGCCGGTGGGCCACCGCAGCGAGGAGTGGAGCCGGCAGCTGCGCTACGGCTGCTTTGAGGAGCTGGCGGGCCCCGGCGTGAAGATCGCCACCGCCCACACCCTCTCCGACCAGGCGGAGACGCTGCTGCTGCGGCTGGCCCGGGGGGCCGGGGTGCGGGGCGCGGCGGGCATCCCGCCGGCGCGGGGGTGTTTTGTGCGGCCCATGCTGGGGGTCACCAAGGCCCAGGCGGAGGACTTCTGCCGCCGTCGGGGCATCTGCTGGGTAACCGACGAGGACAACCTCACCGACGCCTACGCCCGCAACCAGCTGCGCCACCATGCCATGCCCGTCATCCAGGCCGCCTGCCCCGGGGCGGAGGCCGCGTTCGGGGAATTCTGCGCCCGCATGGGCGAGCTGACGCAATATTTGAGCAGGCGGGGGGAACACTTGCTCAGGGAAGCCGCCGCCGGCCCGGAGAAGTACCGGCTGGACACGCTGGCCGCCGCCGAGGCGGTGGAGCGGGCGGAGGCGTTCCGTCTGCTGGTGGAGACCTGCCGCCCCCTGCGCAAGGGCGATGTGGCCCGGCTGGAAGAGCTTGTGGCCCGGGGCGCGGGAGCGGTGCAGCTGGTGCCCGGCGCGGCGCTGGCCGCCGGCGGCGGGCGGCTGTACTGGAAGCGGGAAACGGTCGGCCCGGCCCCCTTTGCACCCGTTCCGGCGGCGCCCGGCAGCTACCGGCTGCCCGGCGGATTCGGGCTGGAACTGGCGGTGCTGGAGGGGCCAGAATGTGAAGAAACTATAAAATTTATCCTGGCGGCAAAAAAACCATTCGACAATTACGCGGATTATGATAAAATAAGCAGTAGCCTTTGTCTGCGCACCCGCCGCCCGGGCGACCGGTATCGCCCGGCGGGCAGGAACGTGGACAAGTCTTTGAAAAAATTCCTCAGCGAACAACGGGTGCCGCCCGACCGCCGGGCGCTGCTGCCCCTTTTGGCAGCGGGCAGCCGGGTGGTGTGGCTTTGGGGCCGGGGGTTTGCCCACGGCCTGCGGCCGGAGGGCGCCACCCGCCGCCTGCTGGTGGTGCGCTGTGAGGAGAAGATGAACGGGGAGGAACTCCAATGAGCCAGAGAGACGACATCCTCAAGGTGCTGCTCAGCGAGGAGCAGCTGAAAGAAAAATGCGCCGAGATGGGCGCGCAGATCACCCGGGACTACGCCGGCAAAAATCTTGTGCTGGTCACGGTGCTGAAAGGGGCCGTGGTGTACATGGCGGACCTGATGCGCTGCATCGACCTGCCCTGCGCCATCGACTTCATGGTGGTCTCCAGCTACGGTAGCGGCACCAAGACCAGCGGCGTGGTGAAGATCGTCAAGGACCTGGACCAGGACCTTTCCGGCAAGGACATCCTCATCGTGGAGGATATCCTGGACTCCGGCATGACTCTTTCCTACCTCAAGGGGCTGCTGCAAAGCCGCAACCCGGCCAGCATCCGCATCGCTACCCTGCTGGACAAACCCAGCCGCCGCAAGGTGGACCTGAAAGCGGACTACATCGGCTACGAGGTGCCGGACGAGTTCGTGGTGGGCTACGGCCTGGACTACGACGAAAAATACCGCAACCTGCCCTTTGTGGGGGTGCTCAAGCCCGCCGTGTACGGGGGCTGAGCCAGGCTGTGACCCAAAACCAGCGCGGCAGCGTTTCTTTCCGCGCAAACAGGAGATGAGTTTTCTTGCAGCACAGACCAAAATTCAACGGCGTATACATCGCCGTGTTGCTGGCGCTGGCCATGCTGGCCTTTAACCTGTGGAGCACCTTTTCCGCCACCTCCAGCGAGGCGGGGCTGCCCTATTCCAAGGTGGTGGACTACTTCGAGGCCGGCCAGGTGGTGGGCTTCGAGATGGACCTGAACACCGGCAACCTGCGCCTGGCCCTGAAAGAGGGCGAGGTGCCCCTGCCGGACGGCGTCAAGGAGGCGGCGGCCGCCGCCCAGACCCAGCAGACCACCCAGGGCCTGCTGGCGGCCATGAACGGCCAGCAGACCCAGGAGGACTTCCTGCCCTCGGGCGAGGGGATCTACCAGATCACCTACCGGCTGCCCTACCCGGGCATGTTCGTGAGCTATGTGCAGGACTACATCGACCAGTACAACGAGGCCAACCCCGACGCGCCGATGGTGTACGACTACATCGCGGCCCGGGCGGAGGTGCCCTGGTTCGACATCCTGCTGATGGTGCTGCTGGTGGGCAGCATGGTGTTCGTCTTCTTCACCATGTACCGGGGCAGCCAGGGCGGCGGCATCATGAATGTGGGCCGCGCCAAGGTCAAGGACCAGACCGAGGACAAGCGCAAGACCACCTTTGCCGATGTGGCCGGCGCCGACGAGGAGAAAAACGAGCTGGAGGAGATCGTGGCCTTTTTGAAAGACCCGGGCCAGTTCAACAGCCTGGGCGCCCGCATCCCCCACGGCGTGCTGCTGGTGGGCCCTCCGGGCACCGGCAAGACCCTGCTGGCCCGCGCCTGCGCCGGCGAAGCCGGGGTGCCCTTCTATTCCATTTCGGGCTCT
>DXAC01000102.1 GCA_019117205.1 Candidatus Allofournierella merdigallinarum
CCGCCGAGGATTTGCCGGTGCCCGCGTCGCCGGTGAGCAGGATGTTCGCCGCCGGCTTGCCCGCCAGCAGCGCCCGGGTGTTGCGCAGGATAATGGCCCGCTGGGCCTCGTAGTCCACCAGGTCCTCCAGCCGGGTGGTGTCCGGATGGCTCACCGGGGTGATGCGGCCCGCCTCGTCCAGAAAGAACATCCGGTTGGCTGCCCACACGCCGTAGCCGTAGCGGCGGATGTTCTCCACCCGATGGAGATAGCTTTCGGCCAGCGGCGCGCCGCCGCCGGCGTAGCCGGGCAGGAAGTCCGCCTGCGGCACAAGGCTTTTCAGCTGCTGCGCCGTGAGCGAGCAAAGGGCCTCCAGGCAGCCCAGCTCCTGCTCCAGGGCGGCGCGCAGATGGGCGGGCGGGGTCTTGCCCTCGCCCGCAAGGCGAACGTACACGTTGTCGCTGTTCTCGCACAGGGCCTGCACATGGGCGGCAAGGTCGCCGCCGTTCGCCTGGTACAGCGCCGCCACAAAGGCGGCGTACCGGCCGGGGTCGGGCTCGTCCAGGTACGCTTTCAGCGCCGCCAGCGCCGGGTCGGCCAGCAGCGGCCGGAACACTGCCAGTGTGTTTAGCCCGGCGGCCAGGCTTTTCAGTTCCTTCGCTTCCATCATCCGTTCAGGATCGCCCCGTAGGCCCCGCCGGACACCAGCGCCGCGTAGCGCTTGAGGTAGCCGGTGACCTCCTTGGTCCGGGGCACGAAATGTTTCATGCGCTCGTCCAGCACCGCCTGGTCCACCAGCAGCTCGATGGAGTGGCCGGGGATGTCGATGCGGATGATGTCCCCCTCCTCCACCAGGCCGATGAGCCCGCCGGAGGCCGCCTCGGGGGTGATGTGGCCCACGCAGGCGCCCCGGGTGGCGCCGCTGAAACGGCCGTCGGTGATCAGCGCCACGCTGTTCCCAAGGCCCATGCCCATGATGGCGGAGGTGGGGTTGAGCATCTCCCGCATACCGGGGCCGCCCTTGGGCCCCTCGTAGCGGATCACCACCACGTCGCCGGGCCGGATGAGGCCGGCGTTGATGGCCTTTTGCGCCTCCTCCTCGCCGTCGAACACCCGGGCCGGGCCCTGGTGTACCAGCATCTCGGGGGCCACGGCGCTGCGCTTGACCACGCTGCCCTCCGGCGCGAGATTGCCCCGCAGCACCGCGATGCCGCCGGTGGGGCTGTACGGGTCCTCGATGGGGCGGATCACCGAATGGTCCAGGTTGGGACATTCAGAAATGCACTCCCCGATGGTGCGGCCGGAAACGGTCATGCAGTTTGTGTACAAAAGGCCCTTTTTGGCCAGCTCGTTCATCACCGCGTACACGCCGCCCGCCTCGTCCAGCTGCTCGATGTAGGTGCGCCCGGCGGGGGCCAGGTGGCACAGGTTGGGGGTCTTTTCGCTGATGGCGTTGGCCACGTCCAGGTCCAACTTGACGCCGCACTCGTGGGCGATGGCCGGCAGATGCAGCATACTGTTGGTGGAGCAGCCCAGGGCCATGTCCACCGTCAGGGCGTTGAGCAGCGCCTCTTTGGTCATGATCTGGCGGGCAGTGATGCCCTTGCGCACCATCTCCATCACCGCCATGCCGGCGTGCTTTGCCAGCTCCAGCCGGGCGGAGTAAACGGCGGGGATGGTGCCGTTGCCCTTGAGGCCCAGGCCCATGGCCTCGGTGAGGCAGTTCATCGAGTTGGCGGTGTACATACCGGAGCAGGAGCCGCAGGTGGGGCAGGTCTTGCACTCGTACTCCCGCAGTTTCTCCTCGTCGATGGCGCCGGCGTTGTACTGGCCCACCGCCTCCGACAGGGTGGAAAAGCTGGTGCGCTGGCCGTCCACATGGCCCGCCAGCATCGGCCCGCCGCTGACGAACACGGTGGGCAGGTCCAGCCGCGCGGCGGCCATCAAAAGGCCCGGCACGTTTTTGTCGCAGTTGGGCACCATCACCAAAGCGTCAAAGCCGTGGGCCAGGGTCATGGCCTCGGTGGAGTCGGCGATCAGGTCCCGGGTGACCAGGGAGTACTTCATCCCCCTGTGGCCCATGGCGATGCCGTCGCACACGGCAATGGCGGGGAAGACGATGGGGGTGCCGCCGGCCATGGCCACACCCAGCTTCACCGCGTCCACGATCTTGTCCAGGTTGATGTGGCCGGGCACGATCTCGTTGTAGCTGCTCACGATGCCCACCAGCGGGCGGCTGATCTCCTCCTCGGTGAGGCCCAGCGCGTGGTACAGGGCCCGGTGGGGGGCGTTTTGGGGCCCGTTTTTCAAAGCGTCGCTGTTCATTGGAATATTCTCTCCTTTCCCAAAAGGGGCGCGGCCGCCCCAAAGGGCGGCCGCCGCCCGCCGCCTCGCCCGCCGAGGGGCGGGAGAGGCGGCGCGGGGGTGTCAATTGTTGATGAGCTTGTCCTCGTCGCTCCAGCTGTACAGCTTGCGGATATCCCGGCCCACCACCTCGCTGGGATGCTCGGCGGCCAGCTTGCGCATGGCGTTGAAGTGGACCTGGCCGCCGGCGGCGGACATATCCAGCAAAAAGTCCTTGGCAAAGGTGCCGTCCTGGATCTCCTTGAGGATCTGGCGCATGGCCTTTTTGGTGTCCTCGGTGATGATCTTCGGGCCGGTGATGTAGTCGCCGTACTCGGCGGTGTTGGAGATGGAGTAGCGCATACCCGCAAAGCCGCTCTGGTAGATCAGGTCCACGATGAGCTTCATCTCATGGATGCACTCGAAATAGGCGTTGCGCTCGTCGTAGCCGGCCTCCACCAGCGTCTCATAGCCCGCCTGCATCAGGGCGCACACGCCGCCGCAGAGCACCGCCTGCTCGCCGAACAGGTCGGTCTCGGTCTCGGTGCGGAAAGTGGTCTCCAGCACGCCCGCCCGGGCGCCGCCGATGCCCAGCGCGTAGGCCAGGGCGATGTCCAGCGCGTCGCCGGTGGCGTCCTGCTCCACCGCCACAAGGCAGGGCACGCCCTTGCCCGCCTGGTACTCGCTGCGCACGGTGTGGCCGGGGCCCTTGGGGGCGATCATGATGACGTTGACGTTCTTCGGGGGCTTGATGCAGCCGAAGTGGATGTTGAAGCCGTGGGCAAAGGCCAGGGTCTTGCCCTCGGTGAGGTAGGGCTCGATGCTCTCTTTATACAGGGCGGCCTGTTTCTCGTCGTTGATGAGGATCATGATCAGGTCGGCGGCTTTGGCGGCCTCGGCGCTGGTCATCACGGTCATGCCCTGGGCCTCGGCCTTGGCCCAGCTCTTGGAGCCCTCGTACAGGCCCACCACCACGTTCACGCCGCTCTCTTTCAGGTTCAGCGCGTGGGCGTGGCCCTGGGAGCCGTAGCCGATGATGGCCACCGTCTTGCCGGCCAGCTTCTGAAGGTCGCAGTCCTGCTGATAGAAGATCCTTGCCATAATGATATACCCCTTTTCTGTGTTATTTTAATAGGAAAGGCTTTATAAAACGATGTCAGAAATTGATGGCCTGCCGGATGGTGGTGCTGCCCTTGTGCAGCGACACACAGCCGGTGCGGCAGATCTCCAGAATGGTGTAGTCCCGCATGAAGTTCAAAAAGTCGTCGATGCGGCGGGTGGTGTCCGACAGCCGGAAGATCATGGAGTCCTTGGCGTAGTCCACCGTGTCCGCCCCAAAGGCGGAGGCGGCGGCCCGGATCTCCTCCCGGGTGGCCGGCTCGTTGCCCATCTTGATGAGCAGCAGCTCGCAGCTGTAAGAGTCGTCGTCGCCGAACTCCTCGATGGACACCACGTCCGGCAGCTTGTACAGCTGGTTGACCAGCTGTTGCTTTTTCACTTCCTCGCCGCTGAACACAACGGTGATGCGGGAGTACTCGTTGGATTCGGTCTCGCTCACGGTGAGGGCGCTGATGTTGAACTGACGGCGGCGGAACATGCTGGTCACCCGGTTCAGCACGCCGAACTGGTTGCGTACCAGCACCGCAATGGTATATCGGTTCATTCCTGGTCACCTGCCTTTGTGATGATCTCCTCCACGCTGCCGCCGGGGGGCAGCATGGGCAAAACGAATTCGTCCTTTTCAATGGCGCAGTCGATGAGGTAGGGGCCCCGGGCGGCAAAGGCCCGGGCAAAGGCCTCGTTCAGCCCCTCCAGGGTGTCCACCGCCTCGCCGTCGGCCCCAAAGGCCCTGGCCAGCGCCACGAAATCGGTCTTGCGGTCCAGAATGGTGTTGGAGTAGCGCTTGTCGAAGAACAGCGTTTGCCACTGGCGCACCATGCCCAGCACCCCGTTGTTCATGAGCAGGATCACCAGCGGAACCTGATTGGTCACCGCGGTGGCCAGCTCGTTGAGACACATGCCAAAGGAGCCGTCGCCGGTGACCAGCACCGTGCGCTCCTTTGTGCCAAAGGCCGCGCCGATGGCCGCGCCCATGCCGTAGCCCATGGTGCCAAGGCCGCCGCTGGAGGCAAAGCGCCGGGGCTGTTTGAAGTTCAGGTTCTGGGCCGCCCACATCTGGTGCTGGCCCACGTCGGTGGCCACCGGGGTGGAGGGCTTCAAAAAGGCGTTCAGCGCCAGGATGGCGTTGCGGGGGGTCAGGCCGGGCCGGTGGTCCAGGCTCTGCTCCTCCTCCGCCCGCAGCCGGGCGATCTTCTCCTGCCACTCGGGGTTCTTTGTCTGCCGGATGAGGGGCAGCAGCTTTTGCAGGGTCTTTTTCACGTCTCCCCGCAGGCCCACCGCCGCCGGCACGTTTTTGGACAGCTCCGAGCCGTCCACGTCGATCTGCACGATGCGCGCGCCGGGGGCAAACTTGGCCCGGTTGCCGGTGACCCGGTCGTTAAAGCGCACGCCCAGCGAGATGATCACGTCGGCGTTGTGCATGGCCAGGCTGCAGGCGTAGTGGCCGTGCATACCCTGCATACCCAGAAAGCGGGGATGGTCGGTGGCCACGCCGGAAATGCCCGCCAGCGAGCAGCCCATGGGGGCGTCGATCTTGTCCGCCAGCTCCAGCATCTCCGGCTGGGCCGCGGCGGTGATCATGCCGCCGCCGAAGTAGATAAAGGGCCGGCGGGCGGTGTTGATGAGGGCCGCCGCCTGCTCCACCCGCAGCTCCTTGGCGGCCATGGGCTCCTCCGGCTGTACCGGCGGCTGGGGCTCGTACTCGCAGGTGGCGATCTGTACGTCCTTGGGCACGTCGATGAGCACCGGCCCCGGCCGGCCGGACTGGGCCAGCCTGAAAGCCTCCCGGATGGTGTCCGCCAGGTCCTCCACCGCGCCCACGAAGTAGTTGTGCTTGGTGATGGGCAGCGTCACGCCGGTGATGTCGATCTCCTGGAAGCTGTCGGTGCCGATCTGGGTGGTGGGCACGTTGCCGCACACCGCCACCATGGGGATGGAGTCCAGAT
>DXAC01000103.1 GCA_019117205.1 Candidatus Allofournierella merdigallinarum
AAAAACCACCAGCTCTGCTGGTGGAATAAAGACGGCTTTCGCCATAGACAAAAGAGGACCTCCCTGTAGAATAGGATGTGGGTTTGCCAACCACATTCAAAAAACAGGGAGGTCGTCTTTGAAATGAGGAAAAACAAGATAGTTTAAGTCACACAACGTGGAGATGTCAATATCATGTAGTGCTTGCGCCAAAGTACCGGAGAATGGTAGTGTACGGCCAAATCAAAAAGGATATAGGGCAGATACTCAGGCGGTTGTGTGAACAGAAAGGGATCGAGATCATCGAAGCGGAGGCATGTCCCGACCACATCCACATGCTGATAAGTTTTTCGCCGAAGTATAGCATCGCGTATGTGATGGGGTACTTGAAAGGGAAAAGCAGCCTGATGATTTTTGACAGACATGCGAATTTAAAGTACAAGTACGGAAATCGGCATTTCTGGGCACGAGGCTATTTTGTGGATACGGTAGGGAAAAACAAAAAGCGCATTGAGGAGTACATCAGAAAGCAGCTGCAACAGGATCAGATCGCAGACCAGCTGAGCCCCGAAGAGTTTGTAGACCCGTTCACGGGTAGCAAGAATACCAAGGCATAAAAAAGAGGCCCCTTGAGGGGCCTGCCACGAGAAAGGAATGCAGTTGGCAGATCCATTCGTGGCCCCTTAAGGGGCTTTGCCAGTATAATGCCCTTATAGGGCTTACTCAAACCACCGGCTAAGCCGGTGGTTTTGATCAGGCTGAACAATATGTGGTGGTGTATGCCCCGGTGCGGGAAGCCGGCCTTGAGCGGGATTTGTTTTCAAAAGCATCCATTCGTGGTACAATGGTTTTGCCCCCCGGATCCGGGGGGCAAAACCATTGTCGCGCAGAAAGGATGGTCGCTGTGGGGAAGATGGAGGAACTCTGCCGCAGTTTTCAGCAGATGGACGACGCTTCGGTCTCCTATCAGAATGACGAGCTGACCATCACGTTCCCCCGCGGGCAGGCGCTCATCCGGCAGGGACACATCCTGCTGCTGGCCCAGGGCGCGGTGTGGGATGAGACCGATTGGGACGAAAACCGCGACCCGGACGAGCTGGTCCAGTTCGTGGAGGCCTTTGCCGGCAGGCTGGAGGACCTGGGCCGTCGCGGCAACGAGACCTACCAGGCGGCGCGCCGGGCCGCGGCGCGGCGATGCGGCAGGATCCCGCTGCTTTTTTTCCTGGCGATGCTGGTCTGCTTCGCGGCGCTGGCGGGGACAGGGGATGCCTGGTGGCTGCTGGCGGCCCTTGTCTGCCCCGTGGCAATGGTCGTCCTGCTGGCGGCCGTGCAGGGCACTGTCTTTCGCCGCCACTGGGTCTGCCCCCGGTGCGGCCAGCCGCTGCCGCTGACGGGGGGCAGGCTGTTCTCCCGTATTGTACATAGTCGGCGGCCAGGGCGAAGTCCTGTTCGGTGAGCAGGCGCCCCCGCCGCCGCAGAAGCTCTTTGGCGGCGATGCGGGCTTCCCGGCGTTCCATGCGGTCTGCGGGGCCGCGGTCGAACAGTTGGAACAGCAGTTCACCGTACCAGCTGTCCGGGGCGTCGGGGACCTCCACCACCAGCCAGCCGTCCGGGGCGGGCGCGCCGGCGGCCAGCAGCACCACCACCGGGCCGGCGGTGCTCTCCAGTGCCTCGATCGCCCCGGCGTTCAGGGCGGGGCGAGCCCGGTGCTGTACCAGCACCGGCAGCGGGCAGGCCACCGGCGGAACGGGCTGCAGTGCGGCGGAGGCCTCGCAAAGGTCGGGCAGCGCCTGGCAGACCAGCACCTGGCGCTCGGCAGCGGCCTCGCCAGGCGAAAACTCCGCCAGCCGCCCGCGCACATAAGCGCCCAGGGCCTCTGGGTCGGCGCAGCGCCGGACCAGCGGCGCCAGGTCCAGGGCGTCCCGGTAGAGCACCAGGGGCAGCAGCCGGGCGGAGGCGTCCCGGGCGTGGCCCAGGCAGTCGCATCGCACCGCGAAGCGGCGGGGCAGCCCGGCCTGTAAAAGGGTGCGGGCGGCCTGTGCCAGGTGGGGCGCGCCCAGCAGCCAGGCAAGAGGGGCCCAGAACCCCCGGGGCAGTTGGAGAAACTCCTCTCCCCGCGCGTTGCGGCGGTAGAGCACAGGTCTCAGCCGGCTGGTTTTCATGGGTCATCCCTCCTCTTCCGCACATTTGTTTCCACCAGCAGCGGCAGGATATCCAGAGGCAAAATGCGGGGAGCGGGCAGCCCGCGAAACAAGATCTCCAGGAGAGTACACGGATCCTCCGTGTGACCGGGCCGGCAGTGCAGCGTGATCATGAAGATGCCTCCTTTGCCGTGTTTGCGGAACAAGGTTTTCCGTGGGCACATCTGCATCATAAAACCGTCCGGAATATTTTGGGAAAATTTTCCCGAAACACCTTGACCCGCCCCAGCGCCAATGGTATAGTTGCGTTAAAACCAACAAAAAGGGGATGCAGCCATGGCAAAGCGCAGTTCCAACCACAGCATCGACCGGTTTCTGCTGGTCACGGTGCTGGGGTGGTTTTACCGGGACCGCTATCTGTTCTGCGGCAGCGCGCGTCAGTTCCGCCGCTGGGAACAAAGCTGGACCGAACAGGAAAAAGAGCGCTGGTCGGCGCGGGGCATCCTCCACGAGCGGATGCTGGCGCAGGCCATGAACGTCTGCTTGCAGGAGGCGGACGCGGCCCTGCTCAGCGGCAGCCTCCTGCGGGATCCGCCGGCGGAACGCGCGGCCCGGGCCACGGAAGCGGAAGAGGAGCTTTACCGCAAGCTGAAAGAGCTGATGGCCCTGCAATACGCCGGCGCGGAGGAGCTGGAGGCCCTGCGCCGGCAAACAGACTGCCAGGAAGATGTGGGCATCCAGCGCAAGACGGTGAAGAACCTGGTGGGCGAACTGCTCGCCCTGGAGCGGCGGCTGCAAACCCTGGCGGACCCGGCCCTGGCCGACTGGCTGGCGGCCCGGGTGCAGGGGTTCCGGCTGGTGCAGTGCGACGACACGGCGCCGGTGTATCACATCGCCCCGGTGGGCCAGCCGGATCACCAGATGGCGGCGGTGCAGGCGGCGTATTACCCTTTCCTGGACAAAGCCGCCACCCAAAGGGTGCTGGAACTGCTGGGGCTGACCGGTGATCGGCGGCAGAGCCTGACGGACATCAGCGACGGGGAGGAAAAGCCGGATCTTTCCTCCGGCGGGCCGGGCAACAGCCTGACGGAGCAGCTGGACCTGGCCCTGGCCGCGGTGGAGACGACCTGGAATTGGTACGGCGAGCAGGAAGCGGAGCCTCTTTTCTGGTATGAACTGACCTACCACAGTTGGCAGTGCCGCAATGACGAACTGGTCCTGTGGCCCCGGGCGCAGGCCATCCCGCTGCTGCCCTGGCAGGTGGTGTATAGCAACGGGTATTTCTATTTGTGCGGGCTGCGCCTGGACCTGCCCGCCGACGTGACCGGCGGTGATCTGCAAAAAGAGCCGGTCTTTTCCAACCTGCGGCTGGACCGGGTCCGGGACCTGCACCGGGTGGAGCTTTCCGAAAGCGATGTGGACTATACCAGGAAAGAACTGCGGGAGCTGATAAAGGAGATGTATCAGTCCGGGTACCGGGCCCCCATGGCCTACCGCGATGTCAGCACCATCATGTATTCCGGTACGCCGGAAACACTGGTCATCGACTGCGACCCCGCCCTGATGAACAGCGCGGTGGACGATTTCGGCCGAAACAACATTGAACAGGCGCTCGCCCTGGAAGACGGCCGGGTGCGCATCCGGGTGAAAGGCGCGGTGTGGGGCGGCGCCCGGCAGTGGCTTTTGCAGCACGCGGGACACTGCTGCCTGGCCCCTGTGGACTCCCAGGCGGCATACCGCCGGGAACTGGCGGAAGCCCTGCGGCAGGCGGCCGAGTCATACGGCTTTCGGTAAGCAAACACGGGGCTGCCGCGCGGCTTTCGCTTTGCGGCGGCTTCATGCCTCCTGCCGCGGGATTTTTTTCACGGAAAACGGCGGGCGGATGATACGATCTTTTCGCGGCCCCGGAAAGGGGCTGTGACCGCGAAGAAAGTTGGCAACGGCGCGTGTTATGCGGCCCGCTCCGGCCGAAAGACCCGGCGGGCCCGCACTGTGCCACCCGCATCAACAGGAGGAATGAACCATGACACTGGATCAAAACGCTGTCTACCGGCTGCTGGATGTGCAGGATCACCAGGGCCATTCCCGGGCGCAAAGCCGGAAACTCTGCCGCGACCGGGTGGGCTGCCTGGCCACCGGCCTTCACTGGGACGGCCCCGCCCTGTGTATGACCTTTGTGCGGGACCCGGCGGGCAATTTCATCATGCGGCGTCTGCATACCAGCACGGTGGTCAGCCTGGAGGAACGGGACGGGAGGCTGACTGTCAGGACGCAGAACTCGCTGTATCTGCTGGAAGCGGTGAAAGCCGACCTGCCGGAGGGCCCGCCCCGGATATTCCCGGCCGAAGCGCCGGCGGGAGAGCTGGTGGAACTGTATTTTTCGGAGGAGGGAGATCACTTTTGCGGCGGCCTGTATTGGGACAAGGCGGGAAACGCCCAGGCCCTGGCGTGCACGCTGCATCTGGGAATGGTGGTGGACACCTGCCTTATCGGCCTGGTTACGGACAAATGTCTTGGGGGCTTTGTCTGCCGCTATTATCTGGGCCCGCCCGACCGCATCGAGTTTTACAACAGCCTCTATGAGGCCCGGGGGATCGCCGTGCCCATCATGGCGCACAACTGCGGCACGATCCCCCTGCACTTTTGCCGGGAATGGGACGATCTGAAGTGGACGGTAGAGCCCGGCGGCCGGGCCCTGCTGCGGTGAGAGGCCCCGGCCCAACAGAGGAAAAAGCGCCCGGCGCACCGCTTTTCGCGGTGCGCCGGGCGCCTCTTCGTTTCAGGTGTGTGCGCCCCGGTGGGTGGGGGCCGACCGATACGCGGCGGCAGGGAGGGGCGGGAAAGCCCGGAGCTTCCTCCCGGATACCGGGCATCAGGCCAGCACGGTCACGATGCCCTCGTAGGCCAGCATGTCCTCCGGCGTAGCAAAGCTGATGTCCCAATACAGGGCGTACAGGTCGTCCTGGCTCTCGCCCAGGGCGCTGCAGATCAGCCGGTAGGGCTTGCCGTCCACCTCGTACTCCAGCATCCCGCCCAGCAGGTCGCCGGCGGAGGCGTCCGCCTCATAGCCGCAGTGGGCGAAGAAGTGCTCGATCAGATCAATGCTGCTCTCATAGTCGGACCTTGGCGCAAAGCTGTCGATCAGCTCCGGGGCGGGCAGGCACAGCTGGGCCCAGAGCTGCTGGTTCTGTTCCTCGGTGTTCTGGGGGAACAGGGCGGCCAGCACCTGCGCCAGGGCGTCGCAGGAAAAAGCGTTGTCGTTTTTGGCCACGTTGGCGCTGTTGCTCACGGTCAAAAGGGTCTTGAACAGCACAAGCTGCCCCTGGGGGTCATAGATCAGACGCAGGTTCAGGTTGTTGTTGGGGTCCTTGCCGGTGAAGTCGCCCAGGGCCTCCATCTCGCTGCCCGTGTCCTTGTCGCTCCAGATCAGGATGCGGTAGACGGAATACCCCTGGTCCCGGAAAGTGCCGCCCGCAAGAACGTCCGCGTCGCTTTCCACAAGATAGGCATACCCGTTGCCGCCGGCGTTGAAGTTGTCCACAAAGCTCTTAGCGTCGGCGGCGTTCTGAAAGCCGAAGCCGGCAAGGTCCGCGCTTTCGCTTTCCCCCGGCGCGGCGCCGCCGGGCTGCTGGCCGGTTCCGCCGCAGGCGGTGAGGGTGAAAAGCATGAAAGCTGCCAGCAGGATCGCCAGGATCTTTTTCAACATAGGTCGTTCCTCCGTTTTGTTGTTTATCGTGACCTGCGCCGGGGCCCGGGCGGACCCCGGTGGATCGTCTGCGCGCAAAGGGCGGCCGGGACGTTTCAGCCCGCCGGGAAGAAAGTGCCCGCGTCCAGGAACCTCGCCTCGATGGCGATTTTGCCGTCGGTGGTCATGTACCCCAGCAGCCCGCTTTGGGCGTCCTGGTAGGCGACAAGACCGTTGCCGCAGGCGAAAAAGCCGTTGATCCCGGTGTTGTCCACCACGGCGCTGCCGCCGGTGTCGATGAGGACCCACCGGTCGCCGTCCTGGACCTTGCCCACGCCGTCCCAGAACGTGCAGCCGCCGACATAGGGGTCGGCGTTGGTGGTGACCGTGCTGGCAAAGAGATAGGTCGGCTGGATGACCAGCTCGCCCTCCTCGCCGATGAAGCCCCACAGCCCGTCCACCAGCACCGGAGCAAGCCCGCTGCTGAATTTGCCGGCGTTCTCAAATTCAAGATCCACTTTCACGGCTCCGGTCTTGTCGATGAAACCGTAGCGGCCGTTCTGCGCCTGGACCAGGTACCAGCCGTTTTCGCAATACTCCAGATAGGGATACTGGCAGGGCACGACCAGGGCGCCGTTCTCGTCGCACAGGCCGTAGAGGTCATCCCCGTGGAACGGCCCGCCGGGCTTGACTTTCACCATCATGTTGGGGTCAAAGCCGTTTTCATCCGCGTAATACTCCTTGGGGATGGTGGCCAGGATGTTGCCGCCGGTGTCAATGATCACCGGCGCGTCCTCGCTGTTCGACCACTGGTCGATGTCCCGGTTCACCCGGCGGGCGGCCACCGCCTTGCCGCCGGTGAAGTTGGACGCGAACCCGAAAAAGTAGGTGCTGCCGTAGCCCACGCCGTCCACCTTGGGCAGATGGGTCGCGCTGAACAGCACGTTGCCGTCCCGGTCGATGTAGACCATGTCATAGTCGTTTTCCGTTTGCAGTTCCACCGCCGCGATGCCCTCCCGGAACGCCACCGAGCTGGCCAGGGGATAGGTGTTGCCGCTGTCGTCCCGCACCTCGGTGATCACCGGTGTGCCGGCGGTGTCGATGTAGGCCCAGCGGCCGTCGGACAGCTGCGCCATGGCGCGGCCGTCGGAGAACTGGTAGGCCCGCTGGAACCGGGGCTCGATGCGCCAGGCGCCCGTCTTGTCGATGTAGCCGTAGAGGCCGGTGTCCGCGTCCTGCACCGCGGCAAGGCAGCCGTCGTCCGCCAGCTGCACCGTCTCAATGGCGGCAGCCTGCCCCTGGGGAAGCGCGCCGGTGTATTCCGGCAGGGGAGACTTGGGGTCGGCGTTGTACTCTTCCAGGGCCATCATGAACCCGATCACCGCCTCGTCGCTCTCCATCGCCGCGGCCATGTCCATCAGCGGGAAGTCCGCCGCCCGGGCCGCGTTTTCCCGCACATAGCTGTAAAACAGCTCCGCCTCGGCGTTTTCAGAGGGGGAGAGGATGGTCACCGGCGCCGGGTCCTGTTCGGTCGCGTAGCAGCGGATGAAGATGTCCTCGCTCTCGCTGACCATCAGCACCGAGTACATGGCGGGGACCGACTCGGGATAGCGGTACAGGCTCCAGGTGGCGGGGTACTGGATGGTGACGCCGTAGCCGTCGTATTCGGCCCACGCCGCGTCGGCAAAGGCCACCGTCGGCCCGCCGCTGCCGCCCGCCGGGGCCGGCTGGGTGGTGTCCGACGTGGTGCCCGACGAACCGCCCGTCTCCTCAAGCGCCTGCTCCAGCGACTCCATAACGGTTTGCCCGCAGGCGGTAAGGCAGAAGACACAGAGCACAAGCAGGGCCAAAAGTGCTTTTTTCAAGGACATTCCCTCCTTTTTCTTTGCGTGCCGGCGTGGGCTGGCCGGGCGTTGCAAAACCGGTTCTGTATTCCTTTATGCGGCCCCCCGGGCGTCGCCGCGCGGGAGAGCGCTTGCATTTCGCCTGTGCCTACCATTAGGGTATTATTAAATCGCGGTTTTTTGCAGTTCACAAGTGCGCCAATCTTGCAAAAAGGGGGTTCGCATATGCGCCATTTTGCAAAGCACAGAAAAACACCGCCCTCCCGGCGGAGAGCGGTGTTCTGAAAATGGGGTCTTTGGAGCGTCGCCGGCCGGCGGATCACGGCCCCGGAAAAGCGCCGCCCGCGGCGGGACCGGCGCCTGCCCGCGCCCGGCAGCGCAGCGCCTCGCAGAGGATGGCCTGGAGCGCCGCCAGGGCCCACTGGGCCGCAAAGGCGGTCTTTACCGCCAGGTCCCGTCCCTGGGCGGGGGCGGTGAGAAAGGCCCTGGCCATCTCTCCCAGCTGGCGGGCGGTCTGCCCCCACCAGGAAAAGTCGCTCCAGCGGCTGGGGATGAGCCAGCCGGGCCAGGCCGCCAGAAAGGCGGGCAGCGCCAGCGCCGCCGCGGCCAGCAGGGCGAAGACCAAAGCGTCCCGGGCGGGAAAGGCCAGCCCCGCCGCCCGGCGCGCCAGCGCCGCCGCCAGCACCGCCCCGCCGAAGCCCAGCGGCAGAAAAGCCAGCAGCCGCGCCAGGGCGGCGGGCAGGGTGGTGTAAAGCCGCCAGTCCGGCGCGGGCAGGCCGCTTTCCGCCAGGCGGGCGTCCGCCCAGCCGGCCGGGTCCTGGGTCGTCTGCTCCTCCGCCGGCAGCTCCGCCGCCGTGAACGGGGCGTCCGGCCGGGGCAAAAGGGCCACGGCCTCCTCGCCCCCGAAGACGCCCCGCACCGTGTAGGCCGTGTCCCCCAGCGAGAGGGTGAGCCCCACCGCCTCCTCGCTGCCGAACAGCTGCCAGGCAAGGGCGGCGGACACCGCGCAGCCGCCGGCGTCCAGCACCCCGGGCAGGCTGCCGGAAAGGCAGTCCGCCCCCAGCACCAGCGAGGCGTCCCCCTGGTAATACAGCACGGTGGCCTCCGCCTGCCGCCAGTTGGCGGCGAGGGTGGCGGTCTCCTCGCACCAGAACGTCAGCCACGGCTGCTCCTCCAGCGCGGCCCGGGTGGTTTCGGTATCCAGCGGCTGGCGCCAGCGCAGGCTGACGCAGCGGCAGTTCGCCGCCAGGGCGTCGGCGTTTTTCATGCCCGCGGCGGTGGCCAGCGCCAGGGCCAGCGCCGCCAGGGCGGTGAATATCCGCCTCATTCTTCCAGCCTCACCGACGCGCCGGGGCTCACCGCGCGGGTGGAGGAGACGATCACCCCGCCGCTGATGGAGCCCTCCACCGCGGCGTACTGGCCGGCGCTGTCCACCTCCAGCACCGTTACCGGCGTCCGCAGGGCGGTGAGAGAGACGCCGAAAGCGGTCTTTTCCTCCTCCACCGTGAGCACATAGCTGCCCTGGGTGTCCTGCCGGATGGCGGCGGCGGGCAGGCAGAGGTCGTAGGCGGCGCGGGAGAACACCAGCTCCGCCCCGGCCGCGCCCGCCTTGAAGCCGGCGGCCGTTTCAGCCAGCACTGCCGTGACGCGGCCGGTCTTTTCCTCCTCGTCCAGCTCCACCGTCCGCACCGAGGCCTCGCCGCTGGCGGAGCCCTGGGTGATGGTGACTGCCTGCCCGGCGGCGACCTTTTCCGCCTGGTCGGCGGGCAGGGAGAATTCCACCAGCAGCTCGCTGCCCTCCCTGGCCAGCAGCAGGCCGTCCCCCTCCGGGCAGGGCTGCCGCTGTTGCAGGGCGCAGCCGGTGATCACCGTGTCCCGGGGGGCGCGCACCAGGCCGCCCGCCTCCACCAGGGCGGCGAGCAGGTCGATCTTCTCGTCGTTCTTTTCCTTTTCCAGCCGCAGGGCTTCGGCCTCGGCGGCGTTGGCCTGAGCCGTCAGCGCGGCGCTGGCCTGGGCCTGGGCGTAGGCGTCCTCCGCCTGGGCCAGGCTGCTCTCGGCGTTTTCCACGCTGCGGGCCGCCGAGAGCATCGCGTCCTCCCGGCTCGTCCCGGCGCTGCCCGCTGCCTGCTCTGCCCCCAAAAGAACCGCTTCGGCCTCCTCCAGCGCGGCGCGGGCCGCCGCCAGCTCCTCCTCTGCGGGGGCGGGGTCGGTGCGGCTTTCCAGCTCCTCCAGCGCGCTGGCCGCCTCGTCCCGGGCCGTCCGGGCCGCCGCCAGGGCCGCCTCGGCCTCCTC
>DXAC01000104.1 GCA_019117205.1 Candidatus Allofournierella merdigallinarum
GACAGGGGGAACCGGCAGGCTCGGCAGGGGGGAGGGATGGGTAGGATGGTTTTTCCGCCCTCTTTCGTTCTCCCGGGGTTACTCACCCTCGCACGCCACATTTCGGACACTTTTCACGACAACGAAAAGTGTCCGCTCCGAGGCGCACTGCGCGGCGGCAGCGCCGCGGCCGGTTCAGCTTTCTGCGATTGGGCAGCCGGGTGAAACAGAAGAAAAGGGCCGCCCCGCCGCCCGGCCCTTGCGCTCCTGCCGGCGGCGTGGCATAATGGGGATGGAATTTTTGAAAGGCGGCGACGGGGCATGACCGAGCTTGGCATCACACAGGAATATCTTCTTTTGGCGGTGAACGACAGGGGGCGCTTTTCTCCCCTGAACCCCCAGCAGCCGGTCTGCTTTGTGGCGGCGGCGCTGGACGAGCTGGCGGCGGCGGGCTGTGTGGCCTTTACCGGCGACAAGGTGGGCCTTGCCGGGCCGCTGGCCGAGGGGCTGCGGTGCTTAAAGCCGCTGTATGACTTCATTGACCGGCCCCGGCCGGTGCCGCTGGGGCTGGTGCTGGGGGACTTTTTGCCCGACGGGCCCAAGCTGGCGGAGCTGGCGGAGGCGGTGGGGGAGAGCCTGGAGGCCATGGGCCTTGCCGCGCCTCAGCGGGCGCTGGCCGGGCGGGTGTACTACCTGCCCCGGCCGGAGGAGGCCCGCCGCCGGCTGGGCTGGCTGCAGGCGGAGCTGGCCGCCGAGGGCGGCCCCGGCCCCCGCACCGCGGCGCTGGGGGTGCTGCTGTGCCAGAGCGGGGTGCTGGCCCAGAAAGCCGGCGGCCCGGCGGCGGCCAAGGCGGAGGGGGTGCTGGCCGCCCTGCTGCCCACCGGCAGCAACGCGGCCCGGGCGGCCCACGCCGCCCAGCACATGGTAGACCGGGTGAACGCCCTGCTGGCCGGCGGGTGCTGACCTTTAAATAAAGAAAGGGGAGCCGGGCGGCGCTGCCACCCGGCTCCCCTTTTATCATTCTTCCTCGTCGTCGGCGGGCTCCTCGTCCGCCGCCGCGTCCTCGGCGGCCAGCGCCGCCAGCTCCTCGTCGGTGAGGGTCTCCTCCGGCTCGTCCTCCGGCTTCTCCACCGGCTCCTCGTCGCTGCGCTCGGTGCGGGCCACCGTGACCACCCGGTCGCCCTCGGCCAGGCGCATCACCCGCACGCCGCTGCCGTAGCGGCTTTGGATGTTGATGTCCGCCGCGTGCATCCGGATGATGATGCCCTCCTGGCTGATGAGGATGACGTCGTCCTCCTCGTCCAGAATTTTGATGCCGGCCACGCCGCCCTTGGCGTAGTTGCGGATGCCCTTGCCGCCCCGGCTCTGGAGGCGGTAGTCGTCCACCCGGCTGCGGCGGCCCTTGCCCGCCTCGGTAACGGTGAACACCGTGGCGCCCGGGCGCAGGATGCCCACGCCCACCACCTGGTCGTCTTCGGCAAGGCGCACGGCGCGCACGCCGTGGCTCAGGCGGCCCATCTGGCGGGCGCCCCGCTCGTCAAAGCGGATGGCCATGCCGTTTTTGGTGGCCACCAGCAGCTGATCGGAGCCGCTGGTGATGCGGCACCAGGCCAGGGTGTCGCCCTCGTACAGGCTCACCGCCAGCAGGCCGCTTTTGCGGATGTTTGCGTAGGCCTCCACCGGGGTGCGCTTGATGCGGCCCTGGGTGGTGACCATGGTCAAAAAGCCGCCGTCGTGCTTCGCGTCCATGCGAAGCATACGGATGACCTTTTCCTCGCTTTGCAGCGGCAGCAGGTTCACGATGTTGGTGCCCTTGCTGGTGCGGCTGCCCTCGTAAATTTGGTAGCCTTTCAGCCGGTAGACCCGGCCCTGGTCGGTGACGAACAGCACATAGTCGTGGCTGGAGGCGATGAACAGCTCCTCCACAAAGTCCTCGTCCTTGTGAGACAGGCCCGAGATGCCCCGGCCGCCCCGGCGCTGCACCTGGTAGGTGTCTTTGGACTGGCGCTTGATGTAGCCGGCGTGGGTCAGGGTAAAGACGCAGTCCTCCACCGGGATCAGGTCCTCGATGTCCACCTCGCCGCTGACCTGCTCGATGGCGGTGCGGCGCTCGTCGCCGTACTTGTCCTTCAGCGCCAGCAGCTCCTCCTTGACGATGGCCAGCACCCGGGCGTCGTCCGCCAGAATGGCCGTCCAGTCGGCAATTTTGTCCTCCAGCTCCTTGAGCTCGTTCTCGATCTTGAGAATTTCCAGCCCGGCCAACCGGCCCAGGGGGAACTTGCAGATGGCGTCCGCCTGGGGCTCGTCAAAGCCGAACTGGGCCATGATGGCGGCCTTGGCCTCCGCCTGGCCGCCGCCGCAGTGGCGGATGGCGTAGATGACGTCGTCCACGATGTCCACCGCCCGGGCCAGGCCCTCCAGGATGTGGGCCCGCTCCTGGGCCTTGTTCAGATCGAACCGGGTGCGCCGGCGGATGACCTGGTCCTGGAAACGGACGTACCGGTCCAGCATGGTCTTCAGGGTCATCACCTTGGGCACGCCGCCGTCCAGCGCCAGCAGGTTCACGCCCACCGTGTCCTGCAGCTGGGTGTACCGGTAGAGCTGGTTTAAGACCACCTGGGGATTGGCCTCTTTCTTCAGCTCCACCACGATGCGCATACCGTGGCGGTTGGACTCGTCGTTCAAATCGCTGATGCCCTCGATGCGCTTGTCCTTGACCAGGTCGGCGATGCTCTCGATGAGCCGGGCCTTGTTCACCATGTAAGGGATCTCGGTGACCACGATCTGGAAGCGGCCGTTCTTCTTCTCCTCAATTTCCGCCCGGCCCCGCAGGGTGATCTTGCCCTTGCCGGTGGCGTAGGCCGCCCGGATGCCGCTGCGGCCCATGATGACGCCGCCGGTGGGGAAGTCGGGGCCCTTGATGTGCTCCATCAGGCCGGCCAGGTCGATGTCCGGGTCGTCGATAAGGGCCACCGCCCCGTCGATGACCTCCCCAAGGTTGTGGGGCGGGATGTTGGTGGCCATGCCCACGGCGATGCCGGTGGAGCCGTTGACCAGCAGGTTCGGGAAGCGGCTGGGCAGCACGGTGGGCTCTTTTTTCGTCTCGTCAAAGTTGGGGCCGAAGTCCACCGTGTCCTTGTCGATGTCGGTGAGCAGCTCGGTGGCCATCTTGCTCATCCGGGCCTCGGTGTACCGGTAGGCCGCCGGGGGGTCGCCGTCCACGCTGCCGAAGTTGCCCTGGCCGTCCACCAGGGGGTAGCGCATGGAGAAGTCCTGGGCAAGACGCACCATCGCGTCGTAGACCGAGGCGTCGCCGTGGGGGTGGTAGCTGCCCAGCACCGCGCCCACCGTGTCGGCGCTCTTGCGGTAGGGGTGCTGGGGGTCGTTGCCCCGCTCGTGCATGGTGTACAGGATGCGCCGGTGTACCGGCTTCAGGCCGTCCCGCACGTCGGGCAGGGCGCGGGCCACGATGACCGACATGGAGTAGTCCAGAAAGGCGCTCTCGATCTCGTCTTTCACGTCCCGCACGATGAGCTTGGTGCCGGTGCCCGGGATCATCACATAATCTTCATTCAATGGTGTTCACCTGTCTCTTTCTCAAATGGGGCGCGTCACACGTCCAGCGTGGCGTACAGCGCGTTCTTCTCGATGAATTCCCGGCGGGGCTCCACCTTGTCGCCCATCAGGATGGTAAATGCCTCGTCCGCCTTTACCGCGTCCTCGATGGAGATCTGCACGATCACCCGGTTGCCCGGGTCCATGGTGGTCTCCCACAGCTGCTCCGGGTTCATCTCGCCCAGGCCCTTGTACCGGTTGATCTTGGTGCCCTGGCCCATCTCGGCGGACATCTTGCTCATCTCCGCCTCGTTGTAGGCATAGCGCACGTCCTTTCCCTTTGCCAGCTTGAACAGGGGCGGCTGGGCGATGTAGACGTAGCCGCCCTCGATGAGGGGCCGCATGAAGCGGAAGAAGAAAGTGAGCATCAGGGTGCAGATGTGGCTGCCGTCCACGTCCGCATCGGCCATGATGAACACCTTGTGATAGCGCAGCTTGGAGATGTCGAACTCCTCGCCGATGCCGCAGCCGAGAGCCGTGACCACCGGCATCAGCTTCTCGTTGCCGTAGACCTTGTCAAGGCGCGCCTTTTCCACGTTGAGCATCTTGCCCCACAGGGGCAGGATGGCCTGGATGTTGGAGTCCCGGCCCATCTTGGCGCTGCCGCCGGCGGAATCGCCCTCGACGATGTACAGCTCGGTCTTGGAGGGGTCCTTTTCCCGGCAGTCCGCCAGCTTGCCGGGCATCCGGCTGGTCTCCAGGGCGCTTTTGCGGCGGACAAGATCGCGGGCCTTGCGGGCGGCCTCCCGGGCGCGGGCGGCCTGGGTGGCCTTTTCGTAGATGGCTTTCGCCACGCCGGGGTTCTCCTCCAAAAATTCCCCCAGCTTGTCGTAGACAAGGCCGGACACCAGGCTGCGCACCTCGGTGTTGCCCAGTTTGGCCTTGGTCTGGCCCTCGAACTGGGCGTCGGTGAGCTTGACGCTGATCACGGCGGTGAGGCCCTCCCGCACGTCGGCGCCGGAGAGGTTGTCGTCCTTTTCCTTTAAATAGCCCTTTTTGCGGCCGAAATCGTTGATGATGCGGGTGAGGGCGGCCTTGAAGCCCTCCTCGTGGGTGCCGCCGTCCGGGGTGTGGACGTTGTTGGCAAAGCTCAGCATCAGCTCGTTGAAGCTGTCGTTGTACTGCAAAGCCACCTCGGCGATGATGTCCCCCTGCTGGCCCTTGAAGTAGATGGGGGCGGGATGGAGCACCGTCATCTGGCGCTTTTCGTGGATGTAGTCCACAAAGCTGCGGATGCCCCCCTCGTAGCACATGCTCTCCCGGCGCACCTCCTCGCCCCGCTCGTCGGTGAGGGTGATGCGCACGCCGGCGTTGAGGAAGCTTTCCTCCCGCAGGCGGGTGAGCAGGGTGTCGAAGTCGTAAACGGTGGTCTCGGTGAACATGACAGGGTCCGGCTTGAACCGCACGGTGGTGCCGGTGGAGGCGGCGGGGCCGATCTGGCACAGCTCCCCGTCGGCGACGCCCCGCTGGAACGTCTGCTTATACTCGTGGCCCTCCCGCCGGACATACACCTCCAGCCACTCGGACAGGGCGTTCACCACGCTGGCGCCCACCCCGTGCAGGCCGCCGGCCACCTTGTAGCCGGAGTTCTCGCCGCCGAACTTGCCGCCGGCGTGGAGCACGGTGAACACCACCGTCACCGCCGGGATGCCGAGCTTCGGCTGGATGCCCACCGGGATGCCCCGGCCGTTGTCGGTGACCTCGATGATGTCGCCCTTTTTGATGGTGACCTCGATGTGGTCGCAAAAGCCGGCCAGCGCCTCGTCGATGGCGTTGTCCACGATCTCGTAGACCAGGTGATGCAGGCCGCGGGGGCCGGTGGAGCCGATGTACATGCCGGGGCGCTTGCGCACCGCCTCCAGCCCCTCCAGCACCTGGATCTGGCTGCCGTCGTAGTCCTCGGCCTGGCCCACGGTCTGCCGGTTCAAGTCTTCTGCCATAAGTCTTTTTCTCCTTCTCTTGTCTTATCGCGCCCGGCCGGGCTTTTCTGCCGCCCGCCGGCTGAAGATGTCTATCTCAAGGCCCGGGGTTTTCTCCCCGCTCGCACCGCCGCTGCAGCGTGCGGGAGGAGATGGGGCTGATGAACACCGTCTCGTCGGGAAAATCGGTGATGACAAAGCTCTTGGGCAGCTCACCCGAAAGGGTGACCACCGCGCCCTCCCGCTCGGCGTGGCGCAGAAATGCCCGGGTGTGCTTTGCCACCGTGCTGGAGTCGATGTCGAAGATGCCGATGATGTCCCGGGTGTGGACCACATAGTCCTGCCCAAGATGCAGATACATTCCCTCTCCCCCTATTCTTCGGTGAGCCGCCCGGCCTCCATACGCAGCACCTGCCCCGCCGCCTTGTGGAACAGGCTGGAGTCGCAGGCGGTGACGATGGTCTGCCGCCCCTTTACCCGGGTGAGCAGGTACTCCTGCCGGGCGGGGTCCAGCTCGCTGAGCACGTCGTCCAGCAGCATCACCGGATGCTCGCCGGTGACCTCGGCGGCCAGGGCGGCCTCCGCCAGCTTGACGCTGAGCACCACGCTGCGCTGCTGGCCCTGGCTGGCAAAGGCCCGGGCGGGCCGGCCGGAGAGATAGATCTCCAGGTCGTCCCGGTGGGGGCCCACGGTGCAAAAGCCGGCCCTGCGGTCCGCCAGGCGGCTCTCGGCCAGGGCGGCGGCCAGCTGCCCGCCGGACCACTCGCTTTGATACGCCAGGGCCAGCGTCTCGCTGCCCCGGCTGATCTCGTTGTAGTTGGCGCAGGCCAGGGGCGCCATTTTTTCCAGCCACCGGGTGCGCCGGCGGCGGATCTCCTCCCCCTGGGCGGCCAGGTCCGCGTCGAAGGCGTCGCACATCCCGGCGGCGCCGGGGGTGCGCTCCCAATACTTCAAAAGGCTGTTCTTCTGGGCGATGAGCCGGGCGTACCGGCGCAGGGTGTTCAGGTATCCCGGATACAGCTGACACAGGGCCGCGTCCAGAAAGCGGCGGCGGCCCTCCGGCGCGCCCTTGACCAGGCTTAAATGCCCCGGCTCGAAGACCACCGCCCCGAAGCGGCCGGCCAGGGCCGAGGCCCGGCCCACGTCCGCCCCGTTCAGCTTGGCCGTGCGGCCCGGGCGCTGGCTGTCCGGGGTGCCCACCACCACGCGGATGTGATCCTCGCCCCCCTCAAAGGCGGCGGCGCCCTCCAGGATCGCGAACTGCTCCCCCTGGCGGATCAGCTGGATGTCCTTTGCCCCTCGGAAGCTCTTGCCGCCGGTGAGCAGCCACACCGCCTCCAAAAGGTTCGTCTTGCCCTGGCCGTTGGCGCCGGCGATCACCGTGAGCTCCGCCCCCGGCCGGAAGTCGGCGCTGCGGATGTTGCGGAAGTTGGACAGGATCAGTTTTTCCAGCCGCATGGCGTCAGCGCCCCGCGCCGATGGTCACGGCGCGGCCCTCCAGGCTCACCGTGTCCCCCGCCCGCAGCTTTTTGCCCCGCATCAGGCAGACCTCGCCGTTCACCTGCACCTGGCCGCTCTGCACCAGCAGCTTGGCCTCGCCGCCGGTCTCCGCCAGGCCCGCCAGCTTGAGCAGGCTGTCCAGCTTGATATATTCGGTGTGAATGAGAATTTTTTCCATTGCAGACCCTTACTCTTTTACTCGTTTTTAAAGCGC
Organism: Candidatus Allofournierella merdigallinarum; assembly: GCA_019117205.1. Taxonomy (GTDB): domain Bacteria; phylum Bacillota; class Clostridia; order Oscillospirales; family Ruminococcaceae; genus Allofournierella_A; species Allofournierella_A merdigallinarum. The sequence continues at coordinate 7,228 of DXAC01000104.1, forward strand.
ACCGGCAGCACCAGATAGATGAAGTCCGCCGAGCCGTCGCCCGGGAGGATCTTCACCGGCGACAGCGGCCCGCTCATCTCCAGCACCACCCGGTCGCACCGGGCGTTGCGCAGCGCGTCCAGCAGATACCGGTTGTTGAAGCCGATCTCCACCTGTTCGCCCTCGATGTCCGCGTCGAACTCGTCCACCACCTTGCCAAGGCTGGTCTGGCAGCGGACGGTGACCTTTTGGTTAAACAGGATGCGAAGCGGGTTTTTCAGCCGCTCGGTGATGATGAGGCTGGCCCGCTCGATGGTGTCGATGAAGTCCCGGGCCTCCAGCGCCGCCCGTGTCTTGTAGCCGGTGGGGATGACGTTGGCGTAGTTGAGGAACTCCCCCTCGATGAGCCGAGACAGGATCACATAGCTGCCCGCCTCGAACACCACGAACCGCCGGTTGGCGGACAGGAACACCTCCTGCTCGTCCTCCCCCAGCAGCTTGTTGACCTCGGTGAGGGTCTTGGCGGGGATGATGATACGGATGTGCTTTTGGGCGGTGACCGGCCGCTCCACGATGGCCAGCCGGTAGCCGTCCAGCGCCACCACCGTGAGCTTGTCCTCCTCGATGGCGAACAGCTCGCCGGTGTGGGCGGGCTTTTTGTCGTCCTGGCTCACCGCGTACAGGGTCTTGTCGATCATGTCCCGCAGCACCCCCGCCTGGATGGACAGGGTGCGGTCCGCCCCGGGGTTGGGCAGGTCGGGGTAGTCCGCCGCGCTCATGGCCAGCACGTCGAACTCGGCCACGCCTCCCTTGACGGTGGCGCTGCCCCCGTCGCCGGTGGTGATGGACACCTCCCCCGCCGGCAGCCGGCGCACCATGTCCCCCAGCAGCTTTGCCGACAGCACGATCTCGCCCGGCTCCCGCACGTTGGCCTCGATGGTGGTGGTGATGGCCATTTCCAGGTCGTAGCCGGTGAGGGTGAGCTGGAAGCCCTCCGCCTTTAACAGGATGCCCTCCAGCGCCGGGATGGACGAGCGGAGGGTCACCGCCCGGCTCACGCCGTCGATGGCGGCGGAGAGCAGGCTTTTGTCACAGACGATGTTCATAGTCTCGCTCCTTTCAAAAAGCGAACGCTCGCTTATAACATACTTTCAAAGTAGCAGTCGTATTAGGGGGTGTGAATCTTGTTAAAAAGTGGGACGAGCCCTTTTCCACAGGCTTTTCGCGGGCTGTGAAAAACGCGCGCGCCGGTGTGGACAAGTTGTGGATAAGCCTTTTGGGCCGAAACTTTCCACAGCCGCTGTGGAAAAAGGGGGGTTGAATGTTGAATACTATGTGGAAAAGGTTGAAAGTCACAAACCGTTCATAAAGTCCCGTTTTTCGCCCTTTCACGCCCGCACGTTCTTGATGATGTCCTCCACCGTTTCTTTCAGGCGGCGGTCGCTTTCCAGGTTTGCCTCCATGGCTTTCATGGAGTAGACGATGGTGGAGTGGTCCCGGCCGCTGAACTCCCGGCCGATGTCCTCCATGCTCATGCCGGTGATCTCCCGCACCACGTAGATGGCTGTCTGCCGTGCGGCGGAGATGTTGGCGGTGCGGCGCATACCCCGGATCTCGGCGGGGGAGACGTTGTAGGTGCGGGCCACCTCGCTGATGATCTTCTCGATGGTCACCGGCACCGGCTGGGTCTCGTTGAGGATGTCCTTGATGGCGTTCTGGGCCACCCCCACCGCCGGGGCGATGCCCTCCAGCAGGTAGTAGGCGTTGAGCTTTTTCACCGCGCCCTCCAGCTGGCGGATGTTGCTCTTCAGGTGGTTGGCGATGAACTCGGCCACGTCGTCGGGCATGTTCAGGTGGAACAGCTCGGCCTTGCGGCGGATGATGGCCACCCGCGTCTCAAAGTCCGGCGGCTGGATGTCGGCGGTGAGGCCCCACTCGAACCGGGTGCGCAGCCGCTCCTCCAGGCTCTTGATCTCCTTGGCCGGGCGGTCGCTGGCAAGCACGATCTGGCGGCCGGCGGCGTGCAGGGTGTTGAAAGTGTGGAAAAACTCCTCCTGGGTGCTCTCCTTGCCGGCGATGAACTGGATGTCGTCCACCAGCAGCACGTCCGCCGGGCGGTAGGTCTGGCGGAACTCCTCGGTGCGCCCCGCTTGGATGGCGGTGATCAGGTCGTTGGTAAAGGTCTCGCAGTCCACATAGACGATGTTGTAGTCCGGGTGGTTCTTCTTGATCTCGATCTGGATGGCGTTCAAAAGATGGGTCTTGCCCAGCCCCGACGGCCCGTAGATGAACAGCGGGTTGTACGCCCCCGACGGGTTCGCCGCCACCGCCTGCGCCGCCGCATAGGCGAACTGGTTGGACGGGCCTTTGATGAAATTCTCAAAGGTGAAGTCGTACCGGCCGCTGGGCAGCAGTTTTTCGTCCATCTTGGGTTTTTCGGGCTCTTCCTCCTTCTTGGGGGTCACGAAGGCGAGCTCTACATCGAAACCCAGCACCGATTTGAAAGCGTCCTGCAGCAGCGCCGTGTACCGGTCCGACACGATGCCCATGATGAAGGCGTTGCGGATCTCCAGCGTGATGGTGCGGGAATTTTCAAAGCTGACGGCCTTGATGTCGCTGATATAATAT
>DXAC01000105.1 GCA_019117205.1 Candidatus Allofournierella merdigallinarum
GAGGTGGAGCGGGCGGACGAGCGCAACCGGGCCATCGCCGACCGGGCCAAGGGCCGGGCTTTTGATTTGATGACCTTTGTTTTCGGGGCGCTGATGCTCACCTTTGCCCTGATGGAGGTGGAGCTGGCGGCGGTGCTGCTGCTGGTGGCGGCCTGCCTTTTTGTGGAGTGCAGCGCCGTCTATTACCGCTGCAAGCTGGAAAAACAGATGTGATACCGCACAAAACAGGCCGCCGGGGCGTTTTCCCCGGCGGTTTTTTTCGTCCGGCGCAAAAAATCCCCCCGGAAAGACAAAACAGGGAAGAAATGTGCTATAATCAGTCACACACATCTCGCCGAAAGGGGACCTGAACCATGCGCGATCTGCGCCGAATGGACCGAAAACTCACCGAGGAGGACGCCCTCACCGTTCTGCGGGAGTGCGAGTACGGCTTCCTGTGCACGGTGAACGAGGACGGCAGCCCCTACGCGGTGCCCATGTGCGCCGCGCTGGTGGGCCGCACCCTCTACTTCCACTGCGCCCGGGCGGGCCAGAAGCTGGAAAACCTCACTGCCCGGCCCCGGGCCTGCTTTTCCTGCGTGCTCTACGCGGAAAACCAGCCCAGCAAGTTCACCTATGTCTACGCCAGCTGCGTGGCCGAGGGCAACGTGCGGCGGGTCACCGACGAGGCCGAGCGGCTGGCGGGGATGCGGGCCATCTGCGAAAAGTACTCCGGCGACTGGCTGGACGGCCCCGAGCACGAGCGGGCCATGCGGGGGATGCCGGCGGTGGTGATGCTGGCCATGGAGGTGGACGCGTTCCAGGGCAAGGGCAACAAGGGCCGCCTGACGGAGGACCGGTGAGATGCGGCTGGACAAGTTCGTGGCCGACGCCGCCCAGCTCACCCGCTCCGTCGCCCGGGCCCTCATTTCCAGGGGCCGGGTCACGGTGAACGGCCAGGTGTGCAAAAAGGCGGACCTGGCCCTGCAAACGGGCGACGCCGTCTGCGCCGATGGCAAGAGCCTGGTGTGCGAGGAATATGTATATATCATGGTGAACAAGCCCGCCGGGGTGGTCAGCGCCAGCGCCGACGGCCGGGACAAAACGGTGGTGGACCTGTTGAACGGGGCCTTTCCCCGGCGGCAGCTCTTTCCCGCCGGCCGGCTGGACAAGGCCAGCACCGGCTTTGTGCTGCTCACCGACGACGGGGCTTTCGCCCACGACATCCTGGCCCCGAAGCGCCATGTGCCCAAGACCTATCATGTGGTGCTGGATACGCCCGTCACCCCGGCGATGGCGGAGGCTTTCGCCGCCGGCGTCACCCTGGCCGACGGCCAGCGGATGCAGCCGGCCCGGCTCATCCCGGACGAAACCGACCCCTTTGCCGCCACCGTGGTGCTGCGCCAGGGGGTCTACCACCAGATCAAGCGGATGTTCGGGGTGCTGGGCGCGGGGGTGAACGGGCTGCACCGCACCGCCATCGGGGGCCTTTCGCTGGACGAGAGCCTTGCCCCTGGCGCCTGGCGTCTGCTCACGCCGGCGGAGAAAACACGGCTGCAAACGGGCGGCGAATGAGCCCAAAAAGCCCGCCGGCGCGCTTTTCAAACTTTTGTCAAATTTCCGACACATTTATCGGATATGCTGAAAAAGGTGCTATTTTGCGCTTTTTTGCTCCCGAAACTCAAAATTACACAATAAATGGCATTTTTTTTCGCCCAAATATGTTGCAAAAGTAAATTCTATTGTGTAATATATACACAGACGCAGTTTTGAATTGTTCAAAATCACAATCGCAAGGGCGATCCATATCAACGTAAACAGGAAAAGGGGAGCATTTCTATGGCGAACAGAGTGTTTCAGGGCGTCGTGTATCAGATGAAAGACGCCATCGGCCGCACGGTGGGCGTTGTGGATGAGACGGGCACCGTCATCTCCTGCTCGGATCTGAACATGATCGGCGAGGTCAAAGAGGGCTTTGCCGCCGAGCGGCTTTCCGGCGACAGCTTCCAGTGCGGGGGCTGCTCCTACCATCAGTTCAGCTCCAACAAGCACAACGATTACGCTGTGTATGTGGAGGGCACCGACGAGTGCGCCGGCCAGTTCGCCAGCCTGATGGCCATCAGCCTGCAAAGCATCAAGCAGTACCACGACGAGAAGTTCGACAAGGCGAACTTCATCAAAAACGTGGTGCTGGACAACATCCTGCCCGGCGACATCTACGCCAAGGCCCGGGAGCTGCACTTCGCCACCGACGTGTCCCGGGTGGTGCTGCTGATCCGGGTCACCTCCGGCACCGACATCTCCGCCTACGACGTGGTCAGCGGCCTGTTCCCGGACAAGCAGAAAGACTTCGTCTTCAACATCAGCGAGACCGACACCGTGCTGGTGAAAGAGATCCGCCGGGGCATCGACCAGCGGGACATCGAAAAGCTGGCCGCCTCCATCGTGGACACCCTGTCCGGCGAGCACTACATAAAGGCGGTGGTGGGCATCGGCACCCCCATCGGCAACGTGAAAGACCTGGCCACCAGCTTCAAGGAGGCTCAGGTGGCCATGGAAGTGGGCAAGGTGTTCGACACCGAGCAGTCCATCATCAGCTACGACAACCTGGGCATCGCCCGCCTGATCTACCAGCTGCCCACCACCCTTTGCGAGATGTTCCTGCGGGAGGTCTTCAAGCAGGGCAGCATCGAGAGCCTGGACGCCGAGACCCTGTTCACCATCCAGCGCTTCTTCGAGAACAACCTGAACGTCTCCGAGACCAGCCGTGGCCTGTTCGTCCACCGGAACACCCTGGTCTACCGGCTGGAGAAGATCAAAAAGCTCACCGGCCTGGACCTGCGGGAGTTCGACGACGCCATCGTCTTCAAGGTGGCGCTGATGGTCAAAAAGTATCTGAGCGCCAACCCGGCCAAGTACTGAGCGGGCGCGCCCGGCGCGCGGCGGCTTTTTCGCCCCGCGGCGCAATGTCCGGGCCCGCTCGTGCGTATCCCCACCGGGCAGACCCGCTCCCCGCACGGCCGGTCGCCTCAGTGACCGGCTGTTTTGTGCCCGTGCGTCCCGTTGCCGTATCACTCCATTACAGAGGTATCCTATGATCGTTTTCGACAATGTCACCAAGGTGTATCCCGGCGGGAACACCGCCCTGAAGAATGTCAGCCTGCACATCCACAAGGGCGAGTTCGTGTTCGTGCTGGGCCACTCCGGCGCGGGCAAATCCACCTTTCTGAAACTTATCCTGCGGGAGGAAAAGGCCACCAGCGGCCATGTGCTGGTGGCCGGCAAGGACCTGTCCCGCCTGAAAGAGCGGGAGGTGCCCTACCTGCGCCGCAACATGGGCGTGGTGTTCCAGGACTTCCGCCTCATCCCCTCCATGACCGCCTACGAGAACGTGGCCTTTGCCATGCGGGTGACCAACATCCCCGAAAAGAAGATCGTGGCACGGGTGCCCTACGTATTCAACCTGGTGGGCCTTTCCGGCAAGATGGACAAATACCCCGACGAACTCTCCGGCGGCGAGCAGCAGCGGGTGGCCCTGGCCCGGGCGCTGGTGCACAGCCCCCAGCTGATCATCGCCGACGAGCCCACCGGCAACATCGACCCGGAGCTCAGCGTGGAGATGATGGGCCTGCTCAGCGCCATCAACTCGGTGGGCATCACCGTGGTGGTGGTCACCCACGAGCATGAGCTGGCCCGCCGCTTCAGCAAGCGGGTCATCCGCATCGACCACGGCAACGTGGTGGGCGACACCGCCGAGCCGGTGGGGGAGGTGCTGCTGTGAACTGGTCCAGTTTCAAGTATCTGGCCCGTCAGGGCCTGCACAGCATGGTGAAAAACCGGCTGATGAGCGCCGCCAGCATCGGCGTGCTCACCGTCTGCCTGCTCATCACCGGCGTGGCCGGTCTGTTCACCCTCAACGTGGGCAGCCTGATGGACTACCTGGGCAGCCAGAACGAAACGGTGGTCTATCTGGACGAGGACCTCACCGACGAGGGCCTGGCCGCGGTGGACAGCGCCCTGCGGGCCATCAGCGGCCTGCGGGAGGTCACCTACGTCTCCAAGGACGAGGCTCTGGAGCGGATGAAAGAGAGCATGGGGGAGAGCGCCTACCTCTTCGACGTGTTCGAGGGCAGCGAAAACCCCTTTCTGGCCAACTACCGGGTGGTGCTGGACGACGTGAGCGACCTGCCCGAGATCCAGCCCCAGCTGGAGGCCATCGAGGGCGTGACCAGCGTGGGCGCGCCCATGCAGCTCAGTGAGATGTTCACCAGCATCCACCAGGGCGTTAGCCTTGTCTGCGTGGTGCTGGTGGCGGTGCTGGGCTTCGTCAGCGTGGTGGTGATCAGCAACACCATCCGCCTCACCGTGTTCGCCCGCCGCAAGGAGATCAACATCATGAAGTACGTGGGCGCCACCAACGGCTTCATCCGGCTGCCGTTCTTTGTGGAGGGCATCACCGTGGGCCTCATCGCCGGGGCCATCTCCACGGCGCTGGTGCTGGGCGGCTATCAGCTGCTGGCGGTCTACGCCGGCAGCCTGCCCGGCTTCTGGGGCACCCTGCTGGCCGGCACCCTGCTGCCGCTGGCCGATGTGTGGTATCTGGTGCTGGGGGGCTTCGTCCTCTTCGGCGTGCTCATCGGCAGCACCGGCACTGCCAGCTCCATCCGCAAGTATCTGAAAGTCTGACCAAACCCCCGGGGAGGAAACGCCATGAAGCTGAAACAGACCCTGCGGCGTCTCATCTGCGCCCTGCTGGCCGCCGCCCTGCTGGCCGGCACCGCCGCCGCCGACTATAAGTCCGATTGGGAGCAGGCCGAGCAGGAGCTGGCCGAGGAAAAGGAAAAGTACGAACAGATCGAAAGCAGCAAGGACAAGGCCCAGCAGCAGCAACAGAGCCTGAAAAACCAGCAGAGCATCATCCTGGACCAGATCAGCCAGTCCATCAAGCAGATCAGCCAGAAAGAGCTGGAGATCTCCAACCAGGAGCAGGTCATCGCCGAAAAACAGGCCGAGATCGACGAGCGCTGGGGCGACTTTAAGGAGCGGATGCAGGCCATGCAGGTGATGCACGACTCCGGCGCGGTGGCCATGATCACCAGCGCCCAGAGCCTGTACGACCTGCTCACGTTCTCCTCCACCCTGCAGCAGATCAGCCAGAAAGACACCGACGTGCTGGAGGAGATGAACGCCCAAAAGGCCCAGCTGGAGGAGGAAAAGCGGGAGCTGGAGGCCGCCAAGGCCGACCTGGAAAGCGCCAAGGCTGCTCTGGAGGACAAGTCCGACCAGCTCAGCGCCAACATCCAGGCCCAGGACGCCACCATCAGCCAGCTGGACGCCGACGCCAAGGCGCAGCAGCAGGTGGTGGAGGAAAAGCAGAAGATCGCCGACGCGGCCGAGGCCGCCTATGAGCAGTGGGTGCAGCAGAACGCCTCCTCCGGCAGCGGCGTGTGCGCCGAGGGCTTCATCTGGCCGCTGCCCAGCGCAGGCCGGGTGACCACGGAGTTCGGCGCCGACCAGTGGGTCGACGGCAAGTTCAGCAGCGGCCACAAGGGGCTGGACGTGGCCATCGCCGGCGGCACCCCCATCTACGCCGCCCACAACGGCACCGTGGCGGCAACCACCGGCCACTCCAGCTACGGCAACGTGGTGATGATCGACAACGGCGACGGCATCGCCACCCTTTATGCCCACATGCAGTCGCCGGGGGCCATCGTCAGCGTGGGCCAGACGGTGACCCAGGGCCAGGTGATCGGCTATGTGGGCTCCACCGGCAACTCCAGCGGCAACCATCTGCATTTCGAGGTACGGGTGAACGGCGTGCGCCAGAACCCCCGCAACTATGTAAGTCCCCCGTAAAGGGAAAAAGGGAGCGAACGACCCATGAACAACAGACCTTTCGTGCGTATCGTCTGCCTGCTCATCGCCGGCGTGATGACCGTTTCGGTGCTGGGCACCGTGATCCTCCAGCTCGTCTGGGCGCTTTGAGGCGAAAGGAGGCCCCATGAACAAGAAAATCAGCGTCAGCCTGGCGCTTACCATCGCCATCATCGCCATGACAGTCACCTTTTCGGTGACCATGATCCTGGCCCGGCAGATCTTCGACCAGACCATCCCCTCGGTGCAGGAGAAAGAGAGCATGTACTCCAAGCTGTCCGAGCTGGATAAGTATGTGCGCGCCAATTACTATGGCGACATCCAGGATCCCACCCTCTTCGACATGATCAGCTACGGCTACATCCTGGGCACCGGCGACCGCAACGCCACCTACTACACCGCCAAGCAGTACACCGAACTGCTGGAAGTGCAGAGCGGCAACATCGTGGGCGTGGGCGTGGACGTGGTGAAGGACACCTCCGGCTACGCCCGCATCACCCAGGTCTACGCCGGCAGCCCCGCCGAGGAGCTGGGCCTGCAGGTGGGCGGCTTCATCACCGCCATCGACGGCGCGGACGTGAAGAACCTCACCCGCGAGAACGTGCTCGCCCGTCTGCAGGGCGAAAGCGGCACCGAGGTGGTCATCAGCTACATGTCCCCCGACAACGAGACCGCCGACTACACGGTGATCCGCAGCAAATATGTGATCCCCAGCGTGGAATACCAGATGATGGAGGACGCGGTGGGCTACATCCGCATCATCCAGTTCGACTCCACCACCCTGAACCAGTTCAGCCAGGCGGTGAACGACCTCACCGGACAGGGCGCGGTGGCGCTGATGTTCGACCTGCGGGGCAACGGCGGCGGCGTGCTCAGCGCCGCGGTGGACTGCATCGACCTGCTGGTGCCCAAGGGGGACATCGTGTACGCCGAGGACAAAAACGGCGAGCGCACCCTGATGGGCGAAAGCGACGAGTCCAGTGTGGACCTGCCCATGGTGGTGCTGGTGGACGGCACCACCGCCAGCAGCGCCGAGCTGTTTGCCGCCAGCCTGCGGGAGTTCTCCGGCGCCCAGCTGGTGGGCCAGACCACCTACGGCAAGGGCACCATCCAGGCGGAGCCCCACCGGATGAGCGACGGCAGCGCCGTGGTGGTGACGGTGGCCAAGATGATCACCGGCGCCGGCTCCACCTTTGACGGCACCGGCCTTACGGTGGACATCGAGGTGGCGCCCGGCGCCTCCGCCGATGCCTCCACCCCCATCGAGAGCGACACCCAGGCGATCCGGGCGCTGGCGGCGGCGAAACTGGCCGCCGGCGTGACCTCCTCCGGCGGCGACGCCGACGCCACCTCCGGCGAGTCCGCCGACAGCACCTCCGGCGCGGAGGATACCTCCGGCGCGGAGCCCGCGTCGGACAGCACGGACGCGGAATAAATACCATCCCGACACAGGGCAGCGACCCGCCCCCGGCTCGCTGCCCTGTGCTTATCTCACAGAAAGGCGGGCTGTTTATGGCCAACCTCACCGACCTGTCCACCATCCGTGACCTGTGCGCCCGGTACGATTTCTCCCTTTCCAAGGGTTTCGGGCAGAACTTCATCGTGAACCCGGGCGTCTGCCCCAAGATCGTGGCCGCCGCCGGCATCGACAAGGCCTGGGGCGTTTTGGAGATCGGCCCGGGCATCGGGGTGCTCACCAAAGAGCTGGCCCGTGCCGCCGGCAGGGTGGTGGCGGTGGAGGTGGACAAGCGCCTGCCGCCCCTGCTGGCCGAGACGCTGGCGGAATTCGACAATGTGGAAATTGTTCTGCAAGATATACTAAAAGTTGATATCGCGGCACTGATCCGGGAAAAGTTCGGGGGGATGCCGGTGGCGGTGTGCGCGAACCTGCCCTACTACATCACCAGCCCCATCCTGATGCGCCTTTTGGAGGAGAAGCTGCCCATAAAGCGGATCACGGTGATGGTGCAAAAAGAGGCTGCCCAGCGCATCTGCGCCGCGCCGGGCAGCCGCGAGGCGGGGGCCATCAGCTGCGCGGTGGCCTACTACGCGGTGCCGCGGCTGCTGTTCACCGTGCAGCCGGGCAGCTTTTACCCGCCGCCCAAGGTGACCAGCGCGGTGATCGGGCTGGAGGTGCGCGAAACGCCGGCGGTGGACACGCCGGACGAGGCGGGCTACTTTGGGCTGATCCGGGCGGCGTTCAGCCAGCGGCGCAAGACGGCGGCCAACGCGGTGAGCGGGGCGCTGGGGGTGCCCAAGGCCGAGGTGACGGCGGCGCTGGAGGCGGCGGGTCTGCCGGCGGCGGCGCGGCCGGAGCAGCTCACGCTGGAGGATTTCTGCCGCCTGCAGCGGGCGCTGGCGGCGCAGCGGGGCTAAAGGGGGCCAAAAAGCCCCTTGCCCTGCCCGGCAAGTTTTGTTATAATGGGCTTGCGGCGCGGCTGCCGCCGCTGTTTTTTGCCGGCATAGCACAGCTGGTAGTGCAGCTGATTTGTAATCAGCAGGTCGGGGGTTCGAATCCGTCTGCCGGCTCCAACTCGTCGCGGGCTTCGGTCCGTGCAAAAGCCCCGGTCGCGGACCGGGGCTTTCTTCATCCCTCCGCCGCTCCTCGTTTCCCCACGAAACTTTGCTTGCGCAAACTTCCGCGGGGGCCCCGGCCGCCCGGCGGGCGGCGGATGGGGTCCGGCCCGGGCAAAACACTGCTTGCGGGCCCCGGGCTTTTCTCATGCCGCTTCGTCATTCCTCCTTATCCGCAAAAAGGCACGCCCGTTTTGCCGCTTCCGCCTGTTCGGTCGCAATGCCCGGCGGGTGGCCATACGCAAGCTGCATATCGCTTGCGGCGTTCTTTCGCAAAAGTCACCGCGCGCTCTTCCGCCCGCTCCCGGCCCCCTGGGGGGCCGTTTGTCTCTCCGCTTCAGGTCGCGCCCGCCGGGCGCGGCTTTGCCTTTTTCCACCCGGCCCGCCGGCTGCCCGGCGGGCGCAAGGAAAGGACCCTGCCATGGCGCAAAAACAATTCGTCTCCCGGGAGGATGTGTTCCGCACCCTGCCGGTGCCCGCCGCGCTGCGGGCCATGATCGTGCCGGCGGTGATCAGCCAGCTCATCGTGCTGATGTACGGCATCGTCTGGTCCCAGGTCACGGCGGACAGCCTCACCGTGCTGCTCTCGCTGTATGTCTACCGGCGCTGGCGGGCGGGCAGGCGGGCGGCGGCGCCCGGCGGTTTTTCCGGTTGACGGGCGGCCGGATTTCTGGTATGATAGTGCAAACACCGGCCAAAAGGGAGGGAACAACGCTGCCCATGGGCAACGACGACAGTACCGGCAAAGATCATCCTCCGTTATGTCACAAGGTCATAGGGCACAGCCTGCGCCTGCGCGAGTAGGGCGGCAGGCTGTGCCCTGTTGCGTAATTTCCGCTTTTGTGACACATACTTTTTTGGGGAGGAAGACCGATGAACGATTCCATTGTGTGGATGCTTTTATTGCAGGCGGCGCTGATCGCCCTCAACGCCGTGTTTGCCAGCGCCGAGATCGCGGTGATCTCGATGAACGACGCGAAACTTGCCCGCATGGCCGCCGCGGGCGACAAGCGGGCGGTGCGGCTGGCCCGGCTCACCAGCCAGCCGGCCCGCTTTTTGGCCACCATCCAGGTGGCCATCACCCTGTCCGGCTTTCTGGGCAGCGCCTTTGCCGCCGAGAACTTCTCCGACCCCCTGGTGGACTGGCTGGTGGGCCTGGGCGCGCCGCTGCCCGCCGCCACCCTGGACGCGGTGGCGGTGGTGCTCATCACCCTGATCCTGTCCTACTTCACCCTGATCTTCGGCGAGCTGGTGCCCAAGCGGGTGGCCATGCGCAAGGCCGAGGCCCTGGCCCTGGGTATCTCCGGCCTGATCAGCGCCATCGCCCGGCTGTTCGCCCCGCTGGTGTGGCTGCTCACCGCCTCCACCAACGGGGTGCTGCGGCTGCTGGGCATCGACCCGGACGCCGAGGACGACGCCGTCAGCGAGGAGGAGATCCGGATGATGGTGGACGTGGGCAGCGAAAAGGGAGCCATCGACCGGGAGGAAAAGCAGTTCATCCAGAACGTCTTTGAGTTCGACGACCGCACCGCCGGCGAGATCGCCACCCACCGCACCGAGCTGGACCTGCTCTGGCTGGAGGAGGAGATGGACGCCTGGGACGAGCTCATCCACCGCACCCGCCACACCCTGTACCCGGTGTGCGAGGGCACCGCCGACCATGTGGTGGGGGTGCTCAACGCCAAGGACTACTTCCGGCTGGGGGACAAGAGCCGCGCCGCGGTGCTGGAGGGGGCGGTGAAGCCCGCCTACTTCGTGCCCGAGAGCGTGCGGGCGGACGTGCTCTTTGCCAACATGAAGCGCACCCGCAACTCCATGGCGGTGGTGCTGGACGAGTACGGCGGCCTCACCGGCGTGGTCACCCTGAACGACCTGGTGGAGCAGCTGGTGGGCGAGCTGGGCGACGACGAGGCCCCCGCCCCCGACGCCCCGCCGGTGGAGGCGCTGGCGGAGGGCGTCTGGCAGGTGCGGGGGGACACTCCCCTGGAGGAGGTGGCGCGGGCGGTGGGCCTGCCCCTGCCCACCGGCGAGCACGAGACTTTCAACGGCCTGGTGCTGGGGGCGCTGGGCGCCATCCCCCAGGACGGCGCCACCACCACGGTGGAGACGGCGGGCCTGTCGGTGCAGGTCACCGAGATCCGGGGCCACCTGATCCGCCGGGCGCTGGTGCGTCTGGCCCCGACACAGCAGGAAAACGACTGAAAAGCGCCGCCGCCCCCGGCCGGGGGGTGGCGGCCTTTTTTCCCCCGGAGGGCTTTCCAAAGGAAAAAACCTGTATTATAATGGGATAAAATGAAAGGCGAAAGCCGGATCATTTTGCGGAAAAAAGGGAAAAGGGGAAGGATCATGGAAGAGGCCTTGAATGTGGTGGCGCAGCCGCAGACCAAGAAAAATCCGGGATTTTGGAGAGCGATGCTGGAGACCCTCAAGTCCAGCCTTGCCCCCACGGCCATCATGGCCGCGCTGTGGCTGACGCTGGGCTGGCTGAAAACGGCGGGCGTTCAGTGGGCGCTGCTCCAGCCGCTGAATTTCCTCACCGGCGCGCTGGCGGGCATGGAGGGCAGCGCGGTGGGCGGGGCCATCGGCAAGGCCATCCTGCTCATCTGCTTCAACAGCCTGTTCCGGGGCCTTTTGATGCACCGCAAGTGGGACGGCCGCCGCCGGGACAACCTGAAAAAGGAGTTCAAGGGCCAGGCCAAGGCCCAGCTGCTGGCCCGGGTCCCCCAGTATGCCAACCTGAAGCTGCTGGTGAAGGACCGCACCCCCCGCCACCTGGCGGCGGGCCTTTGGGGCGGCGCGGCGGCGCTGGCGGCCTACCCGTTCCTCACCGGCGACGGCAGCGCGGTGAACAGCATGGTGTGCGTGGCGCTGTTCCTGAGCATTGGCGGCCAGGTGGCCCGCCAGCGGGGCCTGCTCATCACCCTGCTCAACCTGCTGCTCTCCAAAAAGGCCCTGCGCACGGTGGACCGGGGCTTTGTGGACCGGCTCTTCGCCGGTTTCGCGGTGGGCAGCGCGGCGGCGGTGCCGGTGGCCCTGACCAAAAACGTGAGCATGGCGTATTTGTGGCCGGCGCTGGCCTGGGGGCTGCCCATCCTGCTGGCGGCAGGGGGCGTCTTCTGCTTTGTGCGGCCCTGGCACAAAGCGGCAAAAGCGAAAAAGGCAGCGGCGGCTGCCGACGGAGAGGAGGCGCGGGGCCAATGAAAAGGAAACTTATCCGGCGTGTGCTGGCGCTGGCCGGGGCGGCCTCGCTGTGCCTTTTGTGCGCGTCGCCGGCGTTCGCGGAGGAGACCCAGTGGGAATATCTGGAGCAGATACGCTTCGGTCCCCAGGACAACAGCGCCGCGGGCCATGTGCAAACGGTCCTGAGCGGGCCGGACGTGGGGGAGGACGGCTTTGTGACCCTGACGAAAGGGGAAACCTGCTCCTTTACCTGCGATATGACCTTTCAGGTGCCCCGCTCCACTATGCAGTACTCCTCATGGGGGATCGTGGCCCGCACGGACCTGTTGGATCAGGAACGGGTGTACAAAGGCAGAGAAGGCCAGCAGGACGCGGTGCATGAGGAGTTTTTTGTCCTGGGGACCGACGGGAAAAATGTCACCGTGGCCCGACCGGTGCCCGCTTCCAAGGGCTCTCTGCGGGTGACCTTTACCGACCTGGCGCTGGATCGGAACGCCCGCATCGAAGCGGGGGAGGACCCCACGGAGATATGGCCGGACCTTGCCGGCAGCGCGGAGATAGAACTGCGCTGCGTCATTGAGGCTGTGGCCACCCTGCCGCTGCCCCAGGTGGAGCGGGCGGACGGAGAATGGCAGTTTGAGACCCGGAAAGCGGCGGAGGAATATGCAGATGCGGTGTGGGAGGCGCTGGAAGACCCGGCTTGCCAGCTTGCCAGTCCCCAGGAGGCGGTGCTCCGCGCTTCCTACCGGGGCGATATCCCGGTTTACACGGTCAACGTCTGGGCCGGCGATACCCGGCTGGACTGCCAGATGGTCTGGCCCGGCGCGGGCAGCGGAAATCGCATGACCGCCGTTTGGGAACTGGCGGGCGAGACCTACACGGTGAGCGGCCTGGAGGACACGCCCCTGCGGCTGGCGTTCTCGGCGGTGCCGGTGGGCTCCGATGCCGTCTCCACCGGCATCCCGGTGCGGGAAGGGGCCGACGCCGCCAAACAGGTGGCGGCCACCGCCGCCGGCGCGGCGGCCCTGGGCCTTGGCGGCGGCGCGGTGGTGAACGGGCTGAACGCGGTGCTGGAAAACACCCCCTTTGCCAGGCGCCGGGAGGAGTTTGAGGACCCGGACGCCGCCGAAGGGACTCCCGACCTGTCCGGGGAGGACACCCCCTCGGTGTCGGTCAGCTTCTACCGCCCCTTTGACGACCTGGTGAACACCAGGGGCGCGGCGGTGGACATCCAGCTCACCGTGTCGGGCGGCGAGGGGCTGCGCTGGCACTACCTGCCCGCCGCCGTCTGCCCCGAGGGGCTGAAAGCGGTGGTGCCGGCGGTGGTGGGCAACGCCTCCACGGCCACCCTGGTGCTCACCCTCACCGGCGCGGCGATGAAAAAGCCCCACCTGCCGGTGTTCATCACGGTGGTGGCCTGGGCCTTCACCGCCTCCGGCCAGCTGGTCAAGACCACCGGCAACCTGGAATTGCAGCTCCACCGGCCGGGCCTGGAGGCAAAGCGCGGCAAGGACGGCGGCCTCCAGGTGACCCTGTACGCCGACGGCAACCTGGACGGCGTGGCGGAAAAGGTGGACCTGAAGCCGGAGCAATACACCTGCGCCCGGCAGCCGGACGGCTCGCTGCTCGTCGAGGCGAAGCCCCCCTACAAGGGCAGCTGCCGGCTGGCGCCGCGGGAAAAAGAATGAGTTTTTTTGCATAAATAACGAAAAAAAGGGGGCCTGCCGCGGCGCGGCAGGCCCCCTCGCTGTGAGCGGGGTTCAGAACAGTTCGTCCTCGTCGGTGTCGTACACCGAGATGTAGTCGGGCCGGCTCCCCTGCTGGAGCAGCGACAGCCCGAAGATCACCGCGCCCGCGGCCAGTAACAGCATCACCAGTTTCCCAAGCAGTTTCATGAAACGCGACC
>DXAC01000010.1 GCA_019117205.1 Candidatus Allofournierella merdigallinarum
ACCAATCGGGCCAATGAAACGGAACGCACCGTTCCCCGCAACATCGCGGGCCAGTCGCTCTTGTCTGGGAATGTGTACTGCGGCCATTGTGGGGCCCGGCTCAACCTCACCACCAGCGGCAAGGCCTATCCCTGTAAAGAAGATCCCCACCGGGGTCATCAAGCGGGTGCGGTACATCTGCTATGGCAAAACCCGCAAGCAGACCGACTGCGACGGGCAGACGGGCTACACGGCACATATCCTGGACGGGATAATTGATAAGCTGGTGCGGCAAATCTTCGAGCGCATGAAAGCAATCCCGAAAAGTGAGATCGTCAACGCCCGCTACCGGGAAAAGATGGAGGAACGAAAAAAACTGCTCCGCTCCATTCGGGCCGACTACACCAAAGCAGCCGATGAACTGGATATGCTCAAAGCGGAAGTCATCAAGGCTCTGCGAGGGGAAAGCACCTTTTCCAAAGAACTGCTGGGCTCTATGGTGTCCGAGGCCGAAGCCAAATGCGCCGAGCTTCAAAAGCAGTTTGAGGACGCTCAGGCCGCCTATGAGGAAGGGCAGGCCGTTCTGCACTCCCTGGAGGAGCAGTACGACAATGTAATCTCCTGGGCAGATCTTTACGACACGGCCAGCCTGGAGGCAAAGAAAATGATCGTCAACTGCCTGATCCGCCGGGTGGAGGTCTATCGGGACTATAAGCTGCACATTGATTTCAACATTGATTTTACGCAGTTCAGCCTGGGACTGGACATTGTAGAAATCGCCGCATAAAAACAAAACCTCGCTTCCTTTCGGAAGCGAGGAAAAGCACTTTCCCTTGAGATGGTGGAGATAAGCGGGATCGAACCGCTGACCTCTTGAATGCCATTCAAGCGCTCTCCCAGCTGAGCTATACCCCCAGATGCGGGAAAGTGCGTTTATTAACTTTTGTGTTCTCCGTATGGAGGTGCTGTTACACGCTTGTACCGCGCTCCCAAGTGAGCTACACCCCCACGGTGCCGCGGGCCGGGTTTCGGGCCGCTTCGCCATTATAGCAAACAAACTACCCCGTGTCAAGCACTTTTTCGGGGGGTTCGATAAAGATATGCAAATCTCTTGTGTCACTTGATAAATAGGTATATAATACATTACATCTGGGCTTGTACTATTATTCGTTGTTCAATGCCCGCCCAAGCGGACCAACGCCCGCGGACGCAGGCTTGCCCACGACGCTTTTTGGAAGGAGATGTTTTGGATGAATGGCACCAATGAACTTCTGCGAGCCATTTTGAAGATCGACGAGGAGGAGCGTGCGCGCACCCAGGCCACCGAGGAGTACCGCCAAAAGGCCCAGGCCGACCAGGCCACCCAGGCAAAGCGCCTGGAGGAGGAGGCCATGGAGGAGATGCGCCGGGACGTGGAGCAGTTCGGCCAGGCCGAGCGCCAGCGGGCCGAGCAGGAGCTGGCCGCCCAGCAAAAGCGCAAACAGGAGGTGCTTGCCCAGCTGGACAAGCAGCTGGCGCAGAATAAGGACGCCTGGGTCGGCGCCATTCTGACCCGGGTGCTCGGCGGGGGGCAGTGACATGGGCAACACCCAGGCGTCCAACGCCATTCTCGCCAAGGCGCGGGCGATGTATGGCCGGCGGCTCACCGCCCGCAACTACCAGGAACTTCTCAACTGCCGGGACCTGCCCGACCTGATCAGCTACTTAAAGACCCGCACCTCCTACTCGGAGGCGCTGGCGGCGGCCAACCCCGCCACCACCCACCGGGCCCAGCTGGAGATGCTGCTGCGCCGCAACCTGTTCGAGCAGTACGCCTCCCTGTGCCGCTATGAGATGAACATCGGCCACGACTTCTACCGGTATTTCATCATCCGCAGCGAGGTACAGGCCATCACCACCCGCCTGCAGGAGCTCCACGCAAAAGAGGGCGACGCGGCCATCTACACCATGCCGGAGTTCATCAAAAAGCACTCGTCGCTGAACCTGAACGCCATGTCCATGGCCACCAACATGAAGATGCTGGTGCTGGCGCTGGAGGGCACCCCCTATGCCAAGGTGCTTCAGCCCTTTGCCGACGACCCGGACTTCGCGCTGGAAAACAGCGGCCTGCTGGAGCTGGAGGCCGCCCTGAACGGCTACGTGAACACCCAGGTGGAGCAGATCGCCGCCACCAAATTCCGCGCAAAGGACCGGGACCAGATCCTCTACCTGCTCCGCCGCCAGAGCGACCTGCGGGCCATCGCGGACATCTACCGGCTCAAGAGCGTGCTCCGGGCGGACCGGGCGTTCATCAAAAAGCGGGTGAGTCTGAGCGTCTCCAACATGACGCCCCGCCAGCTGGACAGCCTCATGGACGCGAAAGACGCCCAGGACGTGATCCATCGCCTGGTGAACACCCCCTACGCCTCCGAGTTCTACGGAGCCACCTTTGACTACATCGAGGAGGGCGTGCAGAAGATCGACTACCGCTGGCACCTGAAAAACCTGCGTTTTTCCACCAACCCCAGCGTTGTGCTCTTCTGCTACATCTTCCTGGCGGAAAACGAGCTTACCAACATCGTGCATATCATCGAGGGCGTGCGCTACGGCCTTTCCCCCGACGACATCGCCACCATGCTGGTGGGCGTGGGCGACTAAGGGGGTGACGCGATGTTTTTTGATCCGAAAATGCGCCTCGTCTGGGTGGATGGGGCGCTGGACAAGCTGGACAGCTTCATCGAGAGCTGCTGCGTGGACGGCAAACGGGTGCATCCCGCCCGGGCGCTGGACCACATGAGCGCTTCGGCGGGCTTCGTGTCCTTGCAGGAGGACAATCCCTGGGGCCCGCTGGTGGAGCAGATCGAGCAGCTGGCCCAGGGCTTTGACATCCCCATCGTGGAGCCCACCCTGGCCGACGGCCGGGCCGCCGGCACCCGGGAATACCTGGAGCGGCTGCACCAGCGGCTGGAGGTCCACCGCCGGGACAGGCAGCTCCTGACAGACCAGCGGGCCGTCTGCGAAAAGGGCGCGGAGGCGTTCGACCACTTCTCCAGCCTGGACGTGCCGGTGGAGCTCACCCAGCAGTGCGACTATGTGAAGATCCGGTTCGGCCGGCTGCCCAAGCGGGGCTACGCCATGATCCAAAAGGACAACGCCGACGACCCCTACATCCTGTTCGTGCCCTGCGGCGAGGATGAAAAGAGCCTCTGGGGCGTCTACTTCGCCCCCCAAAAGGACGCCGCCCGGGTGGACGCCATCTTCTCCGAGGCGTTCTTCGAGCGTATCCGTCTGCCCGGCGCCGCCGGCACCCCCACCCAGATCGCCGACAACCTGCGGAACAACATCCGCCTGCTGGACGAGGAGATCGCCGGGGTGGATGAACAGATGAACCGGCTGTGGAATGAGGAAAAGTGGCGGGTGGCTGGCATCTATGCCTCGGTGTGCAGCCTGGCACGGCTGTTCGAGCTTCGCCGGTGCGCCGCCGTGCGGGGAGACCACTTTTTCTACTGCGTGTGGGTGGCCGAGCCGGATGTGGAACACTTCACCGCCGCCTGCGCCGGGGTGAAAGGGCTGAATGTGGCCCCGGACATCACCCTGTCCATGCACAAGTGGAAGCGGGAGAACCCCCAGACGTGACTGCGCTTTGCCGCGTCTTGAATGAGGAAGGTCAGTACGACCCGAAAGGAAGATGAGGAAACCTTGGCCATTGAAAAAATGAAACTGGTGCGGGTGGACGGCCTGCTCCAGAATCTGGACAGCGTCATCACCAGCTGCTGTCTGGACGGCAATTTCCACCCGGAGCCGGCCATTCAGCATATGTCCGGTTCGCTGGGGTACATCACCCTGAGCGAGGACAACCCCTACACCGCCCACGTACAGAAGATGGAAGAGCTGTACCAGCTGGTGGGGGAGAGCGCCCCGGAAGTGAGCGGCGAGCCCGCCCGGGACATCGTGGAGGGCGACCGGGACACCATCCAGCAGGTGGCCCAGCAGCTTTCGGACCTGCAGGAGCAGAAAGCCGCCCTGGAAAAGGAAAAACAGGAGCTGGAGGAGAAAAAGGCACAGTTCAGCCACTTCACCGGCCTGGATATGCCCTTTGACGAGATCATCAAGGGCGAGTACATCAAGGTGCGCTTCGGTTTTCTGCCCAAGGCCAGCTACGCCCGCATGATGGTGGCCTATGCCGAGAACCCCCATGTGCTCTTTGTCACCTGCAGCGAGGACAAGGGCGGCTACTGGGGCCTGTATTTCACCCCCCGGCAGAACGCCGACGAGATCGACGGCATCTTCGCCACCCTGTTCTTCGAGCGGCTGCATCTGCCCGAGGCCACCGGCACGCCGGAGTCCATCGTGAAGCAGCTGGCGGGGGAGATCGAGGAAAAGCAGAAAGCCATCGCCGACACCGAGCGGCAGATCACCCAGTGCTGGGAGAACAGCAAGGCCACCTGCTGCGAGATCTACCAGCAGCTCAAGTGGCACGAGGAGGCCTTTGACCTGCGCCACTACGCTGCCTATCGTGACAACTACTTCTTCCTGGTGGGCTGGGTGCCGGCCGCAAAGGCCGCCGCCTTTGCGGAAAAGGTCAAGGCGATCCGCCATATGCGGGTCACCGTGTCCGACCCGGAGGAGGTGGAGAACGCCACCCCGCCCACCAAGCTGAAGAACCCCTGGTTCGTCAAGCCGTTCGAGTTCTTCGTGGATATGTACGGCCTGCCCAGCTACGGTGAGATGGACATCACCGCCTTTGTGGCCCTGACGTTCACGGTGCTGTTCGGCATCATGTTCGGCGACCTGGGCCAGGGCGCGGTGCTGGCGGTGGGCGGCTTCATCCTGTGGAAGTGGAAGAAGATGGCCCTTGCCCGGCTGATCGTGCCCTGCGGCATCTCCAGCATGGTGTTCGGCTTTATGTTCGGTTCGGTGTTCGGCTTTGAGGAAGCGCTGAACCCGGTGTACCAGGCGCTGGGCATGTCCGGCAAGCCCATCAGCAACTGGCCCGGCACCCCCCATTCGGTGCTGGACACCGCCGCCATCAACCCCATTCTGATCTGCGCCATCTTCATCGGCGTGGCGCTGGTGCTGGCAGCCATGGCGCTGCACATCATCGCCGCCGTCCGCAAGCGCCAGTGGGGCGAGGCGATCTTCTCCAACAACGGCCTGGTGGGCATCGTGGTGTACTGCGGCGGCGTCTCCTTTGTGAGCAACTTCATGAGCGGCCCCACGTTTTTGCCCAACACCGTGGCCTTTGCGCTGATCGGCGGCGGCCTGGTGCTGTTGTTCTTCAAGGAGATCCTCATCGGCCTGGTGGACCACCACCCCAACTGGAAGCCGGAGAGCTGGGCCGACTACTGCATGCAGAACATCTTCGAGCTGCTGGAATATGTGCTCAGCTATTTCAGCAACACCGTTTCGTTCCTGCGGGTGGGCGCTTTCGTTTTCGTCCACGCCGCCATGATGATGGCTATCTTCAGCCTGGCGGGCGAGCCGGTGAACCCTGTGGTGGTGATCCTGGGCAACGCTTTGATCATCGCGCTGGAGGGCCTTTTGTCCGGCATCCAGGGCCTGCGTCTGGAATTCTACGAGATGTTCAGCCGCTGCTACGAGGGCGGCGGACACCCGTTCAAGGGCGTGAGCCTTTCCAAAAAAGAGGGCTGAGAGCCTGCCCCATCCGTCAAAACAGGGGGCGGGGAAGCCCCCGCCCCCTGTTCCAAATACAAATGTCATGAAAAAATGATTTGGAGGAACCTGCCATGAATACCTTTCTGACCATCTGCCTGATCGCCCTGCCCCTGAGCCTGATCATGGGCTTTGCCGCCTATCTGGCCCGCCAGTCCGCCAAGGGTATGCCCGTCAAGCGCACCCTGGCGCTGAACGTCACCGCCTTTGTGGTGGTGCTGCTGCTGGCCGCCTGCTTCGCCTTTATGGTAAGCGCCGAGGGCGAGACCACCGCCGTGATGACCGCCGCTGAGAAAGCCGCCAGCAACGAGAGCATGGGCCTGGGCCTGATCGCCGCCGCCCTGGTCACCGGCCTGGCCGGCATCGGCGGCGGTATGGCCGTGGCCGCCGGCGCCCCCGCCGCCATCGCCGCCGCCTCCGAGGACCCCAAGAGCTTCGGTAAGAGCCTGATCTTCGTGGCTCTGGGCGAGTCCATCGCCCTGTACGGCGTCGTTATCTCCATCCTGATCCTGAACAAACTGGTATAAAGGGGGCGCAGCAATGCGTTTCTTTCTCATCAGCGACAACACCGATACCCAAACCGGTATGCGGCTGGCGGGCATCGAGGGCGTGGTAGCGCACACCGCCGAGGAGGTGACCAACGCCTTTGAGCTGGCCCTTTCCCAGCCGGACATCGGCATGATCCTTGTGACCGAGAAGATCGCCGACGACTTCACCGAGATCGTCAACGAGGCGAAAAAGGACCAGGAGGGCCCGCTGGTGCTGGCCATCCCCGACCGGCACGGCTCCGCCCTTGGGCGGGACCGGATCACTCGCTATGTGCGCGAAGCCATCGGCGTAAAGATTTGAGGTGCAGAAAATGATCGAAGAAAACGAGCGCGCGGCAAAATTCATGCAGGCCATCCAGCGGGACGGCGAGAAGCGCCGCGCCGCCATTATGGAGTCCATCGACCAGGAGGTGGCCGCCGAGCTGGAAAAGGTCAAGGCTGCCGCTGCCGCCAAGGCCCGCCAGATGGGCGACTATGAAAAGGTGCGTATGCAGGAGGAGACCAACCGCAAGCTGTCCCGCAGCGTGGTGGAGACCGGCGCCGAGCTGGCCGCCCGCCGCACCGAGATCGCGGCCCAGGTGTTCGCCGCCTGCGAGGAAAAGCTGGCGGAATTCACCGCTGGCCCGGACTACGCGGACCATCTTGCGAAGAGCGTCGCCTCCCTGCTGCAGTTGCTCCACGCGGACAAGGCGGACTTCTACGCCCGCGAGGCGGACCTGCCGGCGGTGAAAGCCGCCGTGCCCGCCGGCTGCACCGTGACCGCGGACCCCACCATCCGGCTGGGCGGCCTGCGGGCCAAGTGCGGCTCGGTGGAGGCGGACGACACCCTGGATGTGAAGCTGGAGGCCCAGAAAGACTGGTTCCTGCAGAATTCCGGCATGTCCATCGCCCTTTAATTTGAAAACCGAGGTGAACCGAATTGGCTCAAAATCTCATTTACAGCATCAACGGCCCGGTGGTCACCATCAAAGGCAAGACCGACCTTTCCATGATGGAGATGGTCCACGTGGGCGACGACCGGCTGGTGGGCGAGGTCATCCGTATGGACGAGGAGCTCACCACCATCCAGGTCTATGAGGAGACCAGCGGCCTTGCGCCCGGCCAGCCGGTGACCACCACCGGCGGCCCCCTGTGCGTGACCCTTGGCCCGGGCATCCTGCGCAACATCTACGACGGCATCCAGCGGCCGCTGCCGGCGCTGGAAGAAGCCAGCGGCCCCTTTATCGCCCGGGGCTGCAACATCCCCAGCCTGGACGCCCAGGCCAAGTGGGACGTCACCGTCACCGTCAAGGTGGGGGACACCCTGGCCCCCGGCCAGGTGTATGCCACCTGCCCCGAGACGCCGGTGATCCTGCACAAGTGCATGGCGGCCCCCGGCGTGGAGGGCACCGTGACCTGGGTGGCGGAGAACGGCAGCTACACGGTGAACGACACCGTTGTACGCATCACCGACAAAAACGGCAGCGAGCGGGAGCTGACCCTGTGCCAGAAATGGCCCATCCGCCGCCCCCGCCCGGTGCAGGCCCGTATGCCCGCCCAGCGGCCGCTGATCACCGGTATGCGTGTGGTGGACACCATGTTCCCCATCGCCAAGGGCGGCGCTGCCGCCATCCCCGGCGGCTTCGGCACCGGCAAGACCATGACCCAGCACCAGCTGGCCAAGTGGTGCGACGCCGACATCATCATCTATGTGGGCTGCGGCGAGCGCGGCAACGAGATGACCCAGGCGCTTACAGAGTTCGGCGAGCTGATCGACCCCAAGACCGGCCGGCCCCTGACCGACCGCACGGTGCTCATCGCCAACACTTCCAACATGCCTGTGGCCGCCCGTGAGGCGTCCATCTACACCGGCATCACCCTGGCGGAGTACTACCGCGA
>DXAC01000106.1 GCA_019117205.1 Candidatus Allofournierella merdigallinarum
TAGTGCGCAAAATCGGGTGTTTTTTCGCCGGAAAAGGGTACTGGGGGAAACCAATAAGCATCCCCCGCGCATTGCGCGGGTGGTGCGTTTGGTGTCCCTCAGGAGGCTGTCGAACTTTTTCGACAGCCTCAGGACCCCCGCGGGTGCGGGGGTCCTTTTGTTGTGCCCTTGGGGCGATGGGCTTACTCGTACAGCTTGACCAGACGCTGCAGATAGTCGTAGCGCTCCTTGGCCTTCTTGTCGGCCAGATCGAACAGCGCCTCGGCGCGCTCGGGGAAGGCCAGCTTCAGGCGGCTGTAACGGGTCTCGCCGGAGATGAACTCCTTGTAGTCCGCGGTGGCGGGCTTGGAGTCCAGGCTGAACGGATTGGCGCCCTCGGCTTTCTTGCGGGGGTCGAACCGGAACATGTTCCAGTAGCCCGCGGCCACGGCCTTCTTCATCTCGGCCTGGCAGTTGGTCATGCCGCCCTTGACGCCGTGCATCTCGCAGGGGGCGTAGCCGATGATCAGGGAGGGACCATGGTAGCTCTCGGCCTCGGTGATGGCCTTCATGGTCTGGTTCATGTCGGCGCCCATGGCGATCTGGGCCACATAGACGTAGCCGTAGCTCATGGCGATCTCGCTCAGGCTCTTCTTGCCGATGGCCTTGCCGGCGGCGGCAAACTGGGCCACCTGGCCGATCTGGCTGGCCTTGGAGGCCTGGCCGCCGGTGTTGGAGTAGACCTCGGTGTCGAACACGAAGACGTTCACGTCCTCGCCGGAGGCCAGCACATGATCCAGGCCGCCGAAGCCGATGTCGTAGGCCCAGCCGTCGCCGCCGAAGATCCAGATGCTCTTCTTGGACAGGTAGTTCTTCTTGGGCAGGATCTCCTTGGAGTACTTGCAGTCGGGATCCGCCTCCAGCTCGGCGATGAGCTTCTCGGTGGCGGCGGTGTTGGCCTTGCCGTCCTCGTAGGTGGCAAAGTACTCCTCGATGGCCGCTTTCTTGGAGGGCTTGTCGGTGACCTCGGCCAGCTCATGGAGCTTGGCGGCCAGCGACTCGCGGATCACTTTCTGGCCCAGATACATGCCCAGGCCGTGCTCGGCGTTGTCCTCGAACAGGCTGTTCGCCCAGGCGGGACCATGGCCGCTCACCTTGCTGGTGGTGTAGGGAGAGGTGGCAGCGGGGCCGCCCCAGATGGAAGAGCAGCCGGTGGCGTTGGAGATGTACATCCGCTCGCCGAACAGCTGGGTGACCAGGCGGGCATAGGCGGTCTCGGCGCAGCCGGCGCAGCTGCCGGAGAACTCCAGCAGCGGCTGGTTGAACTGGCTGCCCTTGACGCTGGTCTCGGGCATCATGCCGTCTTTCTTGCGGATGTTCTCCACACAGTAGTCGAAGACCTCCTGCTGGGCGGCCTGGCTCTCCTGCGGGACCATCTTCAGGGTGCCCTTGGCGGCGGTGGGGCAGACGTTCACGCAGACGCCGCAGCCCATGCAGTCCAGGGGAGAGACGGTCATGGCAAAGACATAGTTCTCGCAGCCCTTGCCGTTCATGGCCTTGCTCTTCAGGGCGGCGGGGGCCCCCGCGGCCTCGTCGGCGGTCAGAGCGAACGGACGGATGGTGGCATGGGGGCAGACGAAAGCGCACTGGTTGCACTGGATGCAGGTGTCGGGGTTCCACTCGGGAACGTTCACCGCCACGCCCCGCTTCTCGTAGGCGGAAGCGCCCTGCTCGAACTGGCCGTCCACATACTTCTCGAAAGCGGACACCGGCAGGCTGTCGCCGTCCATCTTGGAGACGGGCTCCAGGATGTTCTTCACCATGTCCACGGTGGCGGGGTTGCCGTGCAGCTGCTCGCCGGGCTTGTCGTCGGCGGCGTTGGCCCAGTCGGCGGGGACCTCCACCTTGTGGTAGGCGTCGAAGCCGGCGTCGATGGCCTTCCAGTTCATCTCCACGATGGCCTGGCCCTTTTTGGCAAAGGTCTTCTCGGCGGCCTGCTTCATGTACTTGATGGCGTCCTCGCGGGGCAGCACGCCGGCCAGGGCGAAGAACGCGGACTGGAGGATGGTGTTGGTGCGCTTGCCCAGGCCGATCTCCACCGCCTTGTCGATGGCGTTGATGGTATACAGCTGGATGTTGTTCTGGGCGATGTAGCGCTTGGACTCGGCGGGCATATGGTGGGCCAGCTCCTCATCGCTCCACTGGCAGTTGATCATGAACACGCCGCCGGGCTTCACGTCCTGCACCATCTTGAAGCCCTTGACCACATAGCTGGGGTTGTGGCAGGCCACGAAGTCCGCCTTGTTGATGTAGTAGGGGGCGCGGATGGGCTTGTCGCCGAAGCGCAGGTGGCTGATGGTCACGCCGCCGGTCTTCTTGGAGTCGTACTGGAAGTACGCCTGGATGTACTTGTCGGTGTGGTCGCCGATGATCTTGGTGCTGTTCTTGTTGGCGCCCACGGTGCCGTCGCCGCCCAGGCCCCAGAACTTGCACTCCACGGTACCCTCGGCAGCGGTGTTGGGGGCGGGCTTCTCCTCCAGGGACAGGCCGGTGACGTCGTCCACGATGCCGATGGTGAACCGGGCCTTGGGCTGGGCCTTGGCCAGCTCCTCATACACAGCGAACACGCTGGAGGGCGGGGTGTCCTTGCTGCCCAGGCCGTAGCGGCCGCCGATGACCTCGGCGTCGTTGCCCGCCTCGCGCAGGGCGGTGACCACGTCCAGGAACAGAGGCTCGCCCAGGCTGCCGGGCTCCTTGGTGCGGTCCAGCACGGCGATCTTCTTGGCGGTGGCGGGGATGGCCGCCAGCAGCTTCTCGGCCACGAACGGACGGTACAGCCGCACTTTCACCAGGCCCACCTTTTCGCCGTGGGCGGTGAGGTAGTCGATGACCTCCTCGGCCACGTCGCAGATGGAGCCCATGGCCACGATCACCCGGTCGGCGTCGGGCGCGCCGTAGTAGTTGAACAGCTGGTAGTCGGTGCCAAGCTTTTCGTTGACCTTGGCCATGTACTTCTCCACCACGGCGGGCAGAGCGTCGTAGTACTTGTTGCAGGCCTCACGGTGCTGGAAGAAGATGTCGCCGTTCTCGTGGCTGCCCCGCATGGAGGGGTTCTCCGGGTTCAGGGCGTGGTCGCGGAACTGCTGGATGGCGTCCCAGTTGACCATCTCGGCCAGGTCGGCGTAGTCCCACTTCTCGATCTTCTGGATCTCGTGGCTGGTGCGGAAGCCGTCGAAGAAGTTGATAAAGGGAACGCGGCCCTCGATGGAAGCCAGGTGCGCCACGGCGGCAAGGTCCATGACCTCCTGGGTGTTGGTCTCGGCCAGCATGGCAAAGCCGGTCTGGCGGCAGGCGTACACGTCGCTGTGGTCACCGAAGATGTTCAGCGCGTGGCTGGCCACGGTACGGGCGGACACGTGGAACACGCTGGGCAGCAGCTCGCCGGCGATCTTGTACATGTTGGGGATCATCAGCAGCAGGCCCTGGCTGGCGGTGAAGGTGGTGGTCATGGCGCCGGCGGCCAGGCTGCCGTGCACCGCGCCCGCGGCGCCCGCCTCGGACTGCATCTCCATGACCTTGACCTGGGTTCCGAAGATGTTCTTCTGGCCCGCGGCCGACCACTGGTCCACATAGTCCGCCATGGGGCTGGACGGGGTGATGGGGTAGATGGCCGCCACTTCGGTGAACGCATAGGCTACATGCGCCGCCGCGGTGTTGCCATCCATCGACTGTTTCGCTCTTGGCATTTTTCTTCCTCCATAGCATCTCGAATTTGACCCGTGCCCGCCCGGTATGACGGACGCGGTTCATCCCTGCCTGCACACAGAAAACCGGCAGCGCCGACCTCTTTGCACAGGCAGCTTCTGCTATCTATTATTTTAACAAATGCGTCCTGCAAAGTAAACCGTTTTCCAGCGGCTTTTCCCGCAGTTTTTCAAAAACAGGGCGCCCCGCCCCGCCCCGCCGCCGGTTTTCCCCCTTTTTGGCGGAATACCGCCGGTTTTCGCCCCTTTGACCGTTTGACAAGGGGGCTCTTTCCCGGTATGATGTAGTATATATATTCATCCCGGCTCCGCGCCGGGGGGAAACGGAGCGAACGGTATGGATGGGTTCTTATGCGCCGCGGGCGCCGTCAGCACAGGCTGGGCGGCGGGCGTGGCGGCGGGCGCGGCACTGGCGGCGCTGGTGCTGGGCCTGGCGGCCGGCTGGGCCGCCGCCAAGCGGGGGGTGCGTCTGCCCGGGCCCCTCAGCGGCCTGCTGGACAAGGCGGGCATCGGCAACGACGAGCCGGTGACCGAGGAGGATCTGTACGAGCTGGTGGACGACGCCGACGAACAGGACCTGATCGACGAGAGCCAGAAAGAGATGATCACCAACATCTTCGATCTGGGCGAGGTCACCGCCGGGGACATCATGACCCACCGGATGGACATGGTGGCCGCCGAGGAAAACGCCAGCTGCCGGTCGGTGATCGAGGCGGCGCTGAAAAGCGGCAACAGCCGGCTGCCCATCTACCGGAAAACGGTGGACGAGATCGTGGGGATGCTCTACGTAAAGGACCTGCTGTGCCTGTTCGCCGAGCCCGAGGCGCTGGACGGCCCGGTGAGCCCCTTTGCCCGGCCGGTGATGTTCGTGCCGGAGAGCCGCCCCGCGGGGCAGCTGCTGGCGGACTTCCGCCACGAGCGCACCCTGATCGCCATCGTGGTGGACGAGTACGGCGGCACCGCGGGCCTGGTGAGCATGGAGGACATCCTGGAGGAGATCGTGGGCGACATCCAGGACGAGTACGACGACGAGGAGGCCGCCCTGGTGGCCCAGGGCGACGGCTACGCGGTGGACGGCGCCATCGACCTTTCGGACGTGTACGAGGCCTTTGGGCTGGAGTGCCCGGAGCTTTCGGAGGACGAGGAGTTCGACACCCCCGGCGGGCTGATCATTGAAAAGCTGGGCCGCATCCCCGACGCCGGGGAAAAGGCCGCGGTGGAGTGGGGCGGCGTGCGCTTTGAGGTGCTCAAGGCGGGCGAGCGGCGCATCCAGCGGGTGCTCTGCACCCGGCTGCCCGAGGCGGCCGCCCCCGGAAAGGAAAAGGAGAAAGCATGAGCCACAGTGAAAAACAGCTGACCAGCAGCACCGTGTTCGAGGGCCGGGTGTTCACCGTGACGCTGGACAAGGTGCGGCTGGAAAACGGCGCCGAGAGCGCCCGGGAGGTGGTACACCACCACGGGGGCGCCTGCATCGCCGCCCTCACCGACGCGGACGAAATTTATCTTGTGCGCCAGTTCCGTTATGCCCTGGGGCAGGAGCTGTGGGAGCTGCCCGCCGGCAAGCTGGAAAAGGGCGAGGACCCCTTTGCAGCCGCAAAGCGGGAGCTGGAGGAGGAGTGCGGCCTGGTGGCCCGGCACTTCACCGACCTGGGGGAATTCTACCCCACGGTGGGCTATTGCTCGGAGATCATCTACACCTGGCTGGCCACCGGCCTTTCCCCCTGCCCCATGCACCTGGACGAGGACGAGTTCCTCACCCCCGAAAAGCTGCCCTTTGACCAGGCGCTGGCCATGGTGCTGGACGGCCGCATCAAAGACGGCAAGACCGTGGCCGCCATCCTCAAGATCGACGCGCTGCGCCGGCAGGGAAAGCTGCCCTTATAAGCCCCGGAAACCGCATACACCCCGCCTGTGATCTGAAAAAAGCGGTTTGCAACGCTCGCATCAAGTAAATATCGGCTTTGTGCCGAAGGAGGGATAATTATGTTTTTTTCAAAGAAAGGTCCGTCAAAAGCCCCATCGGGGCCGGCGGCGGAACGCACCGCCCCCGGGGAAGTGGACCGGCGGCAGACCTACCGCACGGTGGTGAACTACCTGCACAGTAAGGACTACGCTTTTGATGAAAACGCCGACGAGTTCCGCATTTTCTTCCCCACCGGGCTGGACACCGGCCACTACACCCTGCTGTGGAAAATTGAGGAGCGGTATGTCTCGCTCATCGCCCTCAGCCCCTTTTCCATCACCGGCTGCTCGGTGGACGATGTGACCCTGCTCTGCGCGCTGGCCAACGCCAACCTGGTGAACGGCAACTTCTATCCCACCAACGACGGCGAGCACATCATGGTGGAGGTGACCCAGCGGGTGTACTCCAACGAGGAGTTCGGCGAGAAAACCGTTTCCTACCTGCTGGGAGTCATGGGCGGCAATCTGGACAGCCGTTACATGAAATCCATGGAGTCCATCTGCAAGGGCTACACCACCCTGGCGGACGAACTGGAAAAACTGAGCGGGGAGGATTGACCATGTCTCTTGTATACGACGCTTCCGGTGTGCTGGACCTGTGCGAACGGGTGTTCAGAAACGACCTGGAACTGGACTGTGAACGCGACGACCAGCGGAACACCGTGCGGGCTAAATTCCGTATCGACGGCACCCGCTACACCATCGTCTGCTCGGCGATGGAAAAGGCCCAGGTGCTGCACCTGTGGGCCTTTTTGCCCTTTGACGTGGAAAGCGAGGAAAAGGCCATGCAGATGGCCAACGCCTGCAAAGAGCTGAACAGCATCATGGTGACCGGCAAATACACCTACAACCTGGAAAAGGACGTGGCCCTGGAGCTTGCCCACTGCTACCGGGACGGCATGAGCGAGGAAGCTGCCCGCCGCCTGATCATCGGCGTCTTCTGCGCTTCGCTGAAAGAGGATGGTCAGCGGGTCATCGACCTCTACTACGACAAGCTCTCTTTTTCCCGCTTCAGGGAACTCATCCGCAGCTGATCCCTTTCACAAAAAACGCCCGCCGAAGCAGTTCGGCGGGCGTTTTTTTGCGCCGGGGGCCGGGTCCCGCGTCCTTCCGTGCCGCCCCCGCCGGGGCAAAGCTCCCTCCGCCCGGCGGCGGGTGGGGATTTTTTGCCCTTTTTGGGGGAAAAGGGGGCCCGCGCCCTTTTTCCGCCCGGCCTTTTCCTTTATAATAAAGGCAAGAACACGGCCCGCGCCGCCGGGCCGAAAGGGGGAGGAAACGCGATGTTTTTTTCAAAAAAAGAAGAGCCGGCGCCGCCCCGCCGGCAGTACTTCGGCACCGGCCAGACCCCCCAGCAGCGGGTGTGGAAGATGGTGGTGGACCGGATGGAGGCTCTGGGCTACCAGTGCTCCAAAAACCCGGACCAGTTTTTCCTGTTCTTTCCGGTGGAGCGCAATACCGGCCGCTATGACATCATCTGGCGGGTAATGGAAAAACACCTCACCGTGGTCACCCTGAGCCCGTTCACCGTGGACGACAGCGTGCGCCAGGACGTGGTGCTGCTGTGCAGCCTGGCCAATGCCCGGCTGCTCAACGGCACCTTTTACGCCGACCCGGAGGGAGACCGGGTCATGGTGAGCGTGACCCAGCGGGTGTTCTCCACCCTGCAATTCGGGGAAAAGACCATCGACTACCTGCTGGACACGATGCTCTGCCGGCTGAACGGCCGGTACATGTGCTCGCTGGAGTCCCTCTGCAAGGGGTATACCACCCTGGCCCAGGAGCTGGAAAAACTGAACGGGGAGGGCTGATCATGGGCTTGGTATTCACCGCGTCCGAGGTGCTGGACCTGTGCGAGCTGGTGCTGGAAGACGACCTGCTGCTGGACAGCCGCCGCGACGACGAGCGGGGCGACGTGCGGGCGGAGCTGCAAACCGATTTCGCCCGCTTCACCATCGTCTGCTCGGTGATGGAAGACTCCCAGGTGCTGCACATCTGGGCCTGGCTGCCCTTTGACGTGGAAAACGAGCAGGATGCCCTGACCATGGCCGTTGCCTGCCACGCGCTGAACGGCTACATGATCCTGGGCAAGTACACCTACAACCTGGAAAAGGACGTGGCCCTGGAGCTGGACCACTTCTACGGCGACGGCATCGACCGGGAGGCCGTGCGCCGGCTGCTGGAGGGCATCTTCTGCCCCAGCCTGGAGGAGGACGGCCAGCGGCTGATCGACCTGCACAACGGCAAACTGGCCTTTGACCGGTTTTTGACCCTCATCCAGGAGTGACCCGCCCCGCCGGGGAGGGCCGCCCCGCCGGGTGGCGGCGGGCGCAGCCGCGCCGCCCACAGGCCGCCGCCCGGCGCAAACGCCCCGCACACACAAACGCCGCCCGCCGGAGGAAGGCCCCCGGCGGGCGGTTTTTTGCCGTTTTATTCTACTGTTTGTAATATATTGCATGAATATCACATAATTGCCTGGCCCTGCATGTAGTACACCCCCATCTTCCACAGGAAAAAGGCGCTGACGGCCGCCAGAGCCCAGCGGGCGGGGCGGGGCAGGCTGGCCCCGACAAGGTACAGGGGCAGGCAGCCGAAGACATACCGCCCGCCGCTGATGAGCCAGCCGGCCAGGTAGCAAAGGCCGATGTACCCTCCGCCCCAGATGAGCCAGTGGGTGGGGCACTGTTTCCACAGCCCGAAAAGGAGCAGGGCCGTGGCGGCAAAGTAGAGGACCAGCTGGGCGTGATAGAGAAAGGGGGCCAGGCCGGGGTAGTCGATGGCCATCTGCCAGTGCTGGGCCAGGTTTTTGCCGATCCACTGCACCGACTGGTACCAGGGGGGCGCGGCCTGAAAGGCGTAAAAGGCAAAGGGGTCGCCAAAAAGGCGGGCGTTCAGGGCCAGGTACCCGCCCCAGCCGGCCAGGGGCAGGGCAAGCGCCAGGGAGGCGGGGCCCTGTTTTTTCTGCCGGCGGGCGCGCAGCCACAGGTAGAC
The DNA here is from genome assembly GCA_019117205.1 of Candidatus Allofournierella merdigallinarum. Lineage (GTDB taxonomy): Bacteria > Bacillota > Clostridia > Oscillospirales > Ruminococcaceae > Allofournierella_A > Allofournierella_A merdigallinarum. The sequence continues at coordinate 8,694 of DXAC01000106.1, forward strand.
AAGGGGCAGCAGCAGCACCAGGCCCTGGGTGCGGCAGAGGGCGGCCAGCGCCCCAAAGGCCCCGGCGGCGGGCCAACTGCCCCGGCGGGCGAAGAGCATACACAAAAGGCTCACCAGCAAGAACAGGCTCTCGGTGTAAACGCCCAGGGCGAAAAAGCCGAACGGGTACAGGGCCATCAGCGCCACCGCCCACAACGTCCGGCTCTTTTCCAGGTCCTGGCCGGCCAGGGCCAGCATGGCCGACCCCGCGCCGCCCCAGCACAGCCAGCTCACGGCCAGGGCCGCGGCCTCCCAGCCCGCCGAAAAGGGAGTCAGCAGGGTGTGGGCCAGCCGCACCGCCAGGGGGTAGAGGGGGTAAAAGACGATGTACTTGGCCGCGTCGCCCTCGCTCACATAGCCCTGGCGGGCCAGCAGCAGGTAGTGAGGGCTGTCGCCGGCGGTGGTGAACCGCTCCAAAAAATGCTGCCAAAAGGCGGAAAGGCCTCCCGCCTGGCCCAGGGCCCGCCAGCAGAGGTACGCAAACAAAAGCTGGGCCGCCAGCACGCCAACGGCCGCCAGGGCCAGCGCCCCCGGGCCGGGGGCCCAGCGGGGGGCGGCGGGCCGGGCGGGGGCGGCGGGCCAAAAGACCAGGCCCAGCCGCCGGGCGCACCGCAGGGCCAGCAGCGCCACGAAGAGCACCATCAGCGCCCCGCCCAGATGGCCAATGAACACACCCATGGCGTTCCTCCTTTCAGTGGCTCAGCATGTACACCGCGCCGTAGAAGTTGAACAGCGCCCCCGCCCCCGCCAGCCACAGCGCCCCCGCGCCAAAGGGGCGGCGGGGCCGGGCCAGATACCACAAAAGGGCCAGGGGGATCAGGTCCACCGTGTAGCGGGCGCCGAACTGCCAGCCCCCCATGGTGCGGTGCAGGCACAGCCCTGCCAGGGTGGCCAGGGCCAGGGCGGGAGGCAGCAGGTCTTTGGGGGCCAGGCGCTTTTTCACCGCCGCCCGGACAAGGTCCACGGCCCAGAGCAAAAACACCGGGCTGGCGGCGAAGAGGCAAAAGCCGTTGAATGTGGAAAAGGCCAGGTCCAGCGCCGGGGTCAGGGTGACGGGGCGCAGCACCCCCCACAGGTTGGCCCAGAAGTTCTCGGTGGTGAACTGGCCGCCGTCCCGCACGAACTCCGGCAGAAAGGCGTGGCCGAATTCAAAGGGGTCGCCGAAGCGGATAAGGTTGTACCACCCCAGGGCCAGGGCCACCGCGGCGGCGGGGGCGGTGAACGCGGCAAGGCTCCCCCACCGGCGGGCGCGGACGGCGCGCCAGGCGGCGGGCAGCCACAGGGCAAGGGCGGTGAGGGCGGCAAAGGGCCGGCAGCCCACCGCCAGCGCCAGCAGGAAAAAGGCGGGGGCGTACCGCTGCTTCAGCCAGAAGAAAGAGGCCCAGACGGTGAACGCGAAGTGGAGCACCTGGGCCTGGAACCACACCCCGCCGCTGCAGGCCAGCCAGAAAAAGCCGGCGGACAGGGTGGAGAACAGGGCCCAGAACGCGCAGTCCGCCGGCGGGCGGCCCGCCCGCCAAAAGCAGAGGTAGACCCCCGCCAGAGCGGCCAGTGCCCACAGCGCCTGCCACAGGTTGCCCACCGAAAGACCCAGGGCGGCCGCCGGCAGCGCCAGCACCGAGGGCACCGGCGGAAAGGAGAGGTAGTAGCGCCCCTCGAACACCGCCAGCTCCAGCCAGGGGTAATTTTCGCCGCCCGCGATGTACGTCCGGCCGGCCAGCCAGTTCTGCGCCTGCAGCAGGTAGCTGTCGTAGGCGTTGGGGGAAAGGAGGGTGCCCCCCGCCAGGGAATGATAGAGCAAAAGGGCCAGGGCCAGCAGCGACAGGGCCGCCGCCAGCGCCCGGGCGTGGGGCCGGCCAAAGGCGGGGCGGGCGGGGGAGAGGGGCGGCATGGGCGGGGCCTCCTTTCGGCGGTTTTGCGCCCCGGCGTCGCCGGGGCGCGGCGGGCGTTCTGGGGCTATTATACCACAAAAGCCGCCGCCGGCAAAACCGCCCCGGCGGGCCCGGCGGGAAAAAGCACCCCGCCGCGCGCACGGCAAAAAAATCGGGCGCAAAGCAGCCGCCCCGGCGAAGAGCCGGGGCGGCCGTTTTGGCTGGTCTTTTACTTCTTGCGGCGCCTGCCAAGGCCCCACACGGCCGCCAGGGCGGCGGCGAACCGGCTCAGCGGGCCGTTGGCGGTAAAGGTCATGTCCTGTCCGCTGCCCTTGCGCCAGCTGCTGCCGTCGCCCTGGGTCAGCCGGTAGTCGGACAGGTCCGCCAGCAGCTTCGCCAGCTTTTGCCCCGCCTCGGGGATGATCTCCTGCTGGTGGGGGGAGAGGGCGTCGTACAGCGCCTCGGCCGCGTGGATGTCCGCCTCGGTGGCCGCGTCGTCCGGCCGGATGGTGAATACGCCCTGGTATGGGGTGAATTCCTTTATATACCCGTAATTTGAACTTTCAGATAACACAGTCCAATCACTGCCGTGGTCGGTGTGGTCGGCGGCAAACACCGCCCCGGGCAGCACAAGGGCCAGCGCCGCAAGGCACGCCGCCGCCCGCAAAAGCCGGGGTGGCATAAGAAAACGTTTTCTTACGGCACCCCGGCTAAAGGGCGGCGGAGACAAATGAATGTTTCATACGAATTTCCTCCTTTTGCGGGGCGCGGCGGGGCCGCGCCGGGGGTTTTTATTTGCCGGTCAGTTTTTTTGTCTAAAAAACACGCCGCCGGCTGCGGCGGGCGAAAGAGGGCTTTTTCTGCTGCCTATATCATAACTACAGGGGCGGTATCGCACGCAATACCGCCCCTGTGGGTCAAAGTGTGAAATTTGGGGGCCGGGGTTTTCCACGGCGGGTCAATCCACGGTGGAAAACCACCCGGGCATATACAGCAGCCAGTTGCCGATGTCGCCCCTTTCCACCACGCCGGCGGCCACCAGCTGCCGGTTGGCCGCCCGCAGCCACAGGTCCGGCTGGGAGAGGCAGAGGGCCAGGAACATGGCGCAGAACACCGCGGCGGCGGCGCGCACCACCGGGAAAGGCCGGAAGACGCTGACCAGCGCCAACACCGAGAGCACCGCCAGCACCAGGATGAACCAGCTGGAGACCACGCGGCTGGGGGTGAAGCCGAAGCGGCGGATGTAAAGGAACATCTTGCTGGCCCCCACCGCGGCGAACAGCAGGTTTGCGGCGCAGAGGGCGGCGGCCAGCCCTTTCAGCGCCGGGTTTTGGCGCAGGGGGGTGCGGCTGGTCTTGGCGGCGGCGGTGAGCACCGAGAAATTCAGCACCGACACCGCGCACAGCTCGAAGAAGCCCCGGCGGGCGTACTCGGCGGCGGTGAAGCCCGCCGGCAGGCAGCCGAAAAAGCCGCCGGACAGGTAGTTCAGCTGGATGGCAAAGAACAGGGCGTAGAGCGCCAGCAGCAGCGCCAGGCAAAAGGCCAGCGCGCCGGCGGGGGCAAGGCGAAGTTTTTCCGCCTCCGCCCGCAGCCCCGGGCCCCGGGCGGGGTCGGGGGCTTTTTTCAGCGCCCCCGCCGCCAGGCCGAAGAGGTAGGCCCCCACCGGCAGGCCCACCGCGAAATACATGATCTCGGTGAGCATCGCCTGGGGCAGGGTGAACCAGAGGAAAACATTTTCCAGCGCCGCGCCAAAGGCGTCGTCGGCGCTGGCCAGCAGCCGGGCAGCCAGGGCCAGCACCGGCACCGCCACGCACAGGGTGACCACCCCGGCCCAGAAGCTGCCCTTTTTGCGCCCGGCCAGGCCCCGAAGCCAGTCCGCCAGCGCCCGGCCCAGCACCCGGATGCGCAAAAAGAAATTGCCAAAGGGAACCGTGATCAGCGCCCGCAGCACGTCCAGGGGCAGAAAGGGGCCGGTGCGGCCCTCGGTGAGGGCACCGGCGCGGGCCAGCACCCAGTAGGCGGCGGCCAGGTGCAGGGCCAGGGCCTCCCAGCCCAGCACCGCGTCGTTGCGGGAAAGTGCGGAAACTTTGAAGATATAGTCCGCCGCCAGCAGCCCCCACAGCGCCAGCCACAGGCGGCTTTCTTTGGAGGCGGGGCGGGCCGATCTCCGGCACATCCACTCCACCCCGGCAAAGAACAAAAGGCAGAACAGCGCCATGAACGCCGCGCCGTATTCAAAGCCGAACAGCAGGCCCCGGGCGTAGGCCCAGCCCCAGACCCAGCTGACCAGGGCGGCGGGGACCAGCCATCCGGGCAGCGGCGGGCGGGGAGCCGGGGACGTTTTTTCGGGAGCGGTGGCCGGTTTGCCGGCGGGGCCGCAGGCGGGGAACATATTTTCGCCGCTTGCCGCCGGCGCGGCGGGCTCCGCGGCCGGATTTTTGGGTGCGTCAAAGAGAGGGGAGCAGGCGCTGCCCTCCGTTTTGTTGGGGTCCATCTCAAACCCTCCTTTTATTCATTTATATATGCGGGCGTTTTGCGCCGATCATTCGCTCAGGTCGGTGACCATCACCCACAAAAGCTGGTCTGTTTCGTAAACGCCCTCGTAGGGGCTCTCGATGTACCATCCGCCCTCTTCCGGGTAGACAAAGCAGGTGCGCTCGCCGCCGCCGGCCAGCACAAAGTGTACGGCGGCCATGTCCTCCTTGTCGGGGATGTCCTGCACGCTGGCCTTGCGGGTGGGCTCGGCGGCGGCCATGTCCTCCAGCAGCAGCCCGATCCAGCCGGGGCCGGTGCGGGTGACGCTTTCGCCGCCGTATTCCAGCCGCACGGCGGACACGTCGTCGGCGGCAGGCAGGGTGAGGGGACCTGCCTTTGGGGAGCAGGCGGCGGCAAACAGCAGCAGCGCCGCCAGAAGAATGGTCCACAGGGTGCGTTTCATGGGGGCCTCCTTTCAGGTGTCCAGCTCGGCGTAACAGAGCACGCGGGCCTCGGCGTCGTACACCGCCACGGTGAAGTTGAAAGAGGCCCGCTCCAGGATGGGGGTGGCCTGGTCGGCGTGGCGGTCGATAAGGCGGTAATACCCGGCGTCCGCCGGAGGGATCAGGGGCGTGCCCTCGCCGTCCGCAAGCAGGGGGCCGAAGCTGCCCGTTTCGTCCTCCACCCCCCACACCAGGGCGCGGGTGGTGTCGTCCATGGGCAGGGGCTGCCAGGCGGGGTCGGCGGCCAGCTGGTTTTCCAGCCGGTCATCCTCAAAAGAAAGGGCGATGCAGCTGACCCCGTCGCCGTGAAAGCCGCCGTGGGTGTCGCCGGCGGCAAGCAGCGTTCCGCCCGCGACGTCCAGGCCCAGGGCGTCGGCCACCGTTTGCTGTTCGCTTTTGGCGGCGCAGCCCGCCAGGGCCAACGCCAGGACCAGGGCGGCGGCCAGGCGTTTCGTTTTCATGGGTCGTTCTCCTTTTCATCCTCCTCGCCGGGCACGTACTCCAGCAGGTCGGCGGGCTGGCAGTCCAGCGCGCGGCAGAGGGCGGCCAGGGTGGAAAAGCGCACCGCCTTGGCCTTGTTGTTTTTTAAAATGGACAGGTTCGCCGGTGTGATGCCGACCTTTTCCGCCAGCTCGCCCGCGCCGATCTTGCGGCGGGCCATGACCACGTCCAGGTTCAAGATGATGGGCATTGCCTCGCCCCCTTTATATCGTCAGGTCCAGCTCGGCTTTCATGCCGATGGCCCGCACAAACACATTTTTGATGATGCGCACGATCAGGCCCATAAAGGCCGCCGCCATGCTCACCAGCGCCATGGGCAGGTAGAACACCGCGCCCCCCAGGCACAGGGCCGCCACCGCTATGCAGCACCAGCTGGCGGCCCGCAGGTGGCGCACGTTGTCGGTTTCAAACACCCGCTCGGCCTCGATGTTGGTCAGCAGCCGATAGAGGTGGTACAGCAGCACCCAGGCAGCGGCGCTGGCAATGTACAGGGTGACCAGGCCCCACACCAGATGGGCGGCGTCGTTGATGCCCTGGTAACGGCTGGTGCGCAAAAACCAGTTCACCAGCCACCAGCCGGCCACGTCGCACACCGCCACCGCGCCGGCGAACAGCAGCACCGCCAGCTTGGAGAGGGAAATACTGTTTTGTTCGCTCCACATAGGGTTTCTCTCCTTTTTTTGTGAGTTTCGCCTGCCCCAGACCAGGGCCGCGGCGGCTGCCGCCGCCAGCGCCACCGGCCACAGGGCCAGGCCATAGACGGCGGCCACCCCGTAGTTGCGGTAGACCGGCTGGTAGCCGCAGACCCCCGCCCAGACAAGGTCGGTGAAGACCTCCGCCGCCGCAAAGGCCAGCAGGGTGGTTTTTGTGCCGGCCCTTTTCCGCAGGGGCCGCACGCCCAGCAGCAGGGCGAAATACAGCGCCGCCAACGCGAACCAGAACACCAGCCAGAGGCCGGCGCCCCGAATGTCGCGCAGGGCCAGAATTGCAGTGAGCATCGTCGTTTCCCCTTTGTCCGGCGGCCGCGCCGCCGTTTTTCGCCGCCGGAGGCGGGCCGTGGCGTGCCGCCCTGCCTTTGAGGCAAGTATAGCATGAGAGTTATCGAATATCAAGTGTTTTTTATCGTTTTTCGATAAATTTTTGTTCCGTTTCGATATGAACACAAGATATAGTGGCGCAGCCGCCGCGGCCCACAAGGGGGGAGAGCGGAAAGGATGGTGGGGGA
>DXAC01000107.1 GCA_019117205.1 Candidatus Allofournierella merdigallinarum
TTTCGCGGCGCCCGGGAAAAGGGACGCCGCGCCGGTGCGGGGATAGCCCGGCGTTCTGATGGATGGCGGGCGGGAGCTTGCAAGCGAGGTTTTGCCGCCGGATGCGGCCTTTTCGCCGACCGGCCCGCGGGTGCGCCGTTGCCGGCGGGCGCTTTTTCTCTTTCCTTTTTTCTCATTTTGTGCGATGATAGTATCTGAAAGGAGGCGGCAAGCGGCCATGCTGAGATTTCCCTGCCTTGTGCTGGACCACGACGACACGGTGGTGAAAAGCACCCCGGCCATCCATTATCCCTCCTTTGTGGAGACCCTCAAGACCCTGCGCCCGGACGTCCACTGGACGCTGGAGCAGTATGTCTGCTACAATTTCGAGCCCGGCTTTGAGGCCATGTGCCGGGACATCCTGTGCTTTACCCCCGAGGAAATGGCCTTTGAAGAGGCCGGCTGGCGCGCCTGGTCCGCCGCCCACGTCCCGCCCGCCTTTGAGGGGCTGGCCCCGTTGCTGCACCGCTTCAAAGCCCGAAAAGGGCTGGTGTGCGTGGTGAGCCATTCCAGCGAGGAGACCATCCGGCGGGACTACCTGCGTCATTTCGGCTTTGAGCCGGATCTGGTCTTTGGGTGGGACCTGGGAAAGGACAAGCGCAAGCCCGCCCCCTGGCCGCTGGAACAGATCATGGCGCGGTTTTCCCTGGCCCCGGAGCAGCTTTTGATGGTGGACGATCTCAAGCCCGGCTGGCAGATGGCAAAAAGCCGAGGGGTGCCCTTTGCCTTTGCGGGCTGGGGGTGCGGGGTGGAGCCCATCCGCCGCTTCATGGAGGCCAACGCCGACTTTTTCCTGGACCGGGTGGAGCAGCTGGAGGCCCTTGTGCTGGAAGAATGACCCGCCCGTTCCGCTCTGGTGGGGCGGCAGGGTGGCGCAAGCCCTCAAACCGGGGAAAAACGCCCTTTTGCCGCGAAAAAACACTTGCAAAGGGCCGGCGTTTGTGGTATAGTATTAAAGCCGCATGGTTTGGGCAGCTAAGAGGTGTGCAACATCCACCCGCCTTATCGTCCAGCGAGACTTGTATAAGAGAGGCTATCATTATGTACGCGATCATCGTTACCGGTGGCAAGCAGTACCGGGTGGAAAAAGGCGACGTGGTCTTCGTGGAGAAGCTGAACGCCGAAGAGGGTTCCACCGTCAAGTTCGACACCGTCCTGGCCGTGGGCGGCGAGGGCGACACCAAGGTGGGCGCTCCCAACGTGGAGGGCGCCAGCGTGGAGGCCAAGGTCGTCAAGAACGGCAAGGGCAAGAAGCTGAACATCATCACCTACCGCCCCAAGAAGGGCAGCGCCCGCCGGATGGGCCATCGTCAGCCCTACACCAAGGTGGAGATCACCGCGATCAACGGTTAAGGATTGGAGGTTCGAACACAATGGCACATAAAAAAGGCGTAGGTTCTACCAAGAACGGCCGCGATTCCGAGTCCAAGCGTCTGGGCGTCAAGCGCGCCGACGGTCAGTTCGTGCTGGCCGGCAACATTCTGGTCCGTCAGCGTGGCACCCACATCCACCCCGGTGAGAACGTGGGCAAGGGCAGCGACGACACCCTGTTCGCCCTGGTCGACGGCAAGGTCAGCTTTGAGCGCATGGGCCGCGACCGCAAAAAGGTCAGCGTCCGCCAGTAATGGTCTGCAAGCCGCAGGGGCCCCGCCCCTGCGGCTTTTCTGGTGTTAGGCACACCCGCCGGCGGGCATACTGGTAGAGAAACAAACAGCAGCAAGCCCGCGTGTCCCGCGCGGCGCGAGAGTAAGGAGAACGATATGTCCATGTTCGTAGATGTGGCCAGGATCACCATCAAGGCCGGCAAGGGCGGCGACGGCGCGGTGAGCTTTCACCGGGAGAAGTTCGTGGCGGCCGGCGGCCCGGACGGCGGCGACGGCGGCCGGGGCGGCAACGTGGTGTTCGTGGCCGACGACAACCTCTCCACCCTGATGGATTTCCGCTACAAGCGCAAATACGTGGCCGAAGCCGGCCAGAACGGCGGCGCGGCCCGCTGCACCGGCAAAAACGCGCCGGACCTGGTCATCCGGGTGCCCCGGGGCACCCTGGTGAAAGAGGCGAACACCGGCCTGGTGATGGCCGACATCTCCGGCTCGGAGCCGGTGGTGGTGGCCAAGGGCGGTCGGGGCGGCTGGGGCAACACCCATTTCGCCACCCCCACCCGCCAGATCCCCAAGTTCGCCAAGCCTGGCCTGCCCGGCCAGGAGTTCGAGGTGAGCCTGGAGCTCAAGCTCATCGCCGACGTGGGGCTCATTGGCTTCCCCAACGTGGGCAAATCCACCCTGATCAGCGTCATCAGCGCGGCCCGGCCCAAGATCGCCAACTACCATTTCACCACCCTGTCCCCGGTGCTGGGTGTGGTGCGGGTGGGCCCGGAGCAGAGCTTTGTGGCCGCCGACATCCCCGGCCTCATCGAGGGCGCCAGCGAGGGCGTGGGCCTGGGCCACGATTTCCTGCGTCATGTGGAACGCTGCCGCCTGCTGCTGCACGTGGTGGACGTGTCCGGCTGCGAGGGCCGGGACCCGGTGGAGGACTTTGAGAAGATCAACGCAGAGCTTGCGAACTTCAGCTCCGAGCTGGCCGCCCGGCCCCAGATCGTGCTGGGCAACAAGTGCGACATCGCCACCGAAGAGCAGATCGAGGCTTTCCGCGCCTACATCGAGGGCAAGGGCCTTGTGTTCCTGCCCATCTCCGCCGCGACAAACCAGGGCCTGAAAGCCCTGCCCGGCCTTGTGTGGGAAAAGCTCCAGACCCTGCCGCCGGTGCAGACCTACGAGGCGGAGTATCTGCCCCAGGCGGCGCCGGTGGGCGAGCGCAGCTACACCATTGAAAAGACCGGCGACCACGAGTTCACCATCGACGCCCCCTGGCTGGAGCGCATCCTGGCCGGCAGCGACGTGGACGACTACGAGAGCCTGCAATACTTCCAGCGCCAGCTGGGGGACAGCGGCATCCTGGCCGACCTGGTGGCCCGTGGCGTGGAGGAAGACGACACCATCAAGATCGGCGAGTACGAGTTCGACTACGTGTTCTGATCGCCGGAAAGGAAGCGCGCCACTGTGCAAAGCAAGGAGAAAACGCCCATCGACATCCACGAACAGTCGCCGCTGAACCTGGCCTTTGTGGGGGATGGGGTGCTGGAGGTGCTGGTACGCCGCCGGCTGGTGGAGACCACCCGCCTTTCGCCGGGGCGGCTCCACGCCCTGTGTGTGAAGTATGTATCCGCCAGGGGCCAGAGCCGGGCGCTGAAGGTGGTGGAGCCGCTGCTTACCGAGGCGGAACAGGCGGTGCTGCGCCGAGGGCGCAACGCCAGCAAGGCCACGGTGGCAAAGCACGCCACCCCGCAGGAGTACCGGGCCTCCACCGGCTTCGAGGCGCTGCTGGGCTGGCTGTATCTCACCGGCCAGACCGGCCGCATCCAGGAGCTGTTCGAGGCGCTGTGGGTGGGGTTCGACCCCCTGGCCGGGCCGGAGAGCGGCCCGCAGGAGAAATAAAACAGGCCGGGCGGTGTTGGAGCCGCCCGGCCTTTGGCGCTGCCGCCTGACTTATTTGGTGCCCTTGCCGCCGGCGCAGTTCTTCGCGCTGTTCTTGGCGGTGTTGCTGGTCTTGGAGTTCACCGGGTTCACGGTGGTGTTCTTGGCGGCGTTGGTGGTCTTGGCGTTGGTGCTGTTCTTGGTGTTGCGCTCGTTCATAGTGTATTTCTCCTTTCCGATGGCGGGGCGGCGTCGTTGCCCCTCGCTGATATTCTTTCCCCGGCGTCGGGGCAGTTATGCAAAGGTGGGTGGATGATGTTTCCCGAATTCTTCGAGCAGCGGGAGCGCACGCTGCTGGGCGAGCGGTTCGATGCGCTGTTCGCCGCGCCCGGGCCCGCGGCCCGGGGCCTCACGGTGAACGGCCTGCGCTGCACCCCCGCCTGGCTGGCGGCCCGGCTGGATGTGCCCCTTGCGCCCTCGCCCTTTTGCGCGGCGGGGTTTGTGATCGGCGACAGCGAGCTGCGGCTGGGCAGGCACCCCTATCACCACGCGGGGGCGTTTTATCTGCAGGAGCCCTCGGCCAGCGCCCCGGCGGCGCTGCTGGAGGTGCGCCCCGGCCAGCGGGTGCTGGATCTATGCGCCGCGCCCGGCGGCAAAAGCGCCCAGCTGGCGGCGGCGCTGGAGGGCCGGGGGGTGCTGGTGAGCAACGAGTACGAGCCCGCCCGCGCCCAGGCGCTGCTGAGCAACCTGGAGCGGATGGGCCCGGTGGATTCCGTCGTCACCACCGGCGACACCGCCCGCATCGCCGCCGCCCTGCCCGGCTGGTTCGACCGGGTGCTGGTGGACGCCCCTTGCTCCGGCGAGGGGATGTTCCGCAAGGAGCCCCAGGCGGTGGCCCGGCATAGCGAGGCGCTGGTGGCCCGGTGCGCGGCGCTGGGGGCGGAGATATTGGAAAATGCCGCGGTGGCGCTGGCCCCCGGCGGGCTGCTGGTCTACTCCACCTGCACCTTTGCCCCCGAGGAGGACGAGGGCCAGATCGGCCGCTTCCTGGCGCGGCATCCGGAGTTCGAGCTGCTGGACTGCGGCGTTTCCTTTGGCAGCCCGGGGGAGGAAAACCGGTGCGGCGGGCATCCTTTCCCGGCGGCGAAGACCCGCCGCGTCTGGCCCGCCCAGGGGGGCGAGGGCCACTTCATGGCAAAGCTGCAAAAAAGCCCGGAGGCCGCGGCGCCCCCGGCCCGGCGGACAAAGCCCGCCCGCCCGGCCAGGCCCTGCCCGGAATGGCTGGCCTTTGCGGCGGAGTATTTCCCGGCGCTGAAAGGCCAGGAGGCCCAGTCGGCGGGGGAGCGGCTGTTCCTGCCGCCCCGGGGCTGGCAGGAGAGGGGCCGGGAACTGAGCGTTGCCCGCTGCGGCGTGACGCTGGGGCGGGTCCAAAAGGGCCGCTTCGCGCCCGACCATCACCTGTTCATGGCCTTTGGCGCTGTGTGCGAAAACCGGGAGGAGCTGACCCTGGGAGACGAGCGCACCGAGGCCTGGCTGCGGGGCGAGGAGATCGAGGCTGTCACGGCGAAAAACGGCTGGTGCGCCGTGCTGGTGGACGGCCTGCCCCTGGGGTCGGGCAAGGTGAGCGGCGGCCGGGTGAAAAACCACTATCCCAAGGCGCTTCGCAACCTGAAGTGACCGCCCGCCCCGGCAGGGGAGCGGCGCCGTGCCGTGCCCCCTTGCCATACCCCGCGGGATATGATAAAATTATTTAGTTACAGGCAATCGTTTGGGCATAAATGGCCCAAGATGTAATAGGAGGGATCCGAATATGTCCGGACACAGCAAATGGAACAACATCAAGCGCAAAAAAGAAAAGACCGACGGCCAGAAAGCCAAGATCTTCACCAAGGTGGGTCGTGAGATCGCGGTGGCGGTGCGGGCCGGCGGCGCCGACCCCAACTCCAACAGCAAACTGCGGGACCTGATCGCCAAGGCCAAGAGCCTGAACGTGCCCAACGACAACATCCAGCGCATCATCAAGCGGGCCGAGGGCGGCGAGAAAGACAACTACGAGGCCATCACCTACGAGGGCTACGGCCCCTGCGGCATCGCCATGATGGTGGAGACGCTCACCGACAACCGCAATCGCACCGCGGCCAATCTGCGCCATTACTTTGACAAATTCGGCGGCAACCTGGGCAACATGGGCTGCGTGAGCTTTATGTTCACCCAGAAAGGCGTCATCGTGCTGGACGGCGAGGGCCTGGACGAGGAGAAAGTCATGGAGGACTGCTTCGACGCCGGCGCCGAGGACTTTGACATGGGGGACGACGTGGTGGAGGTCACCTGCGCCCCCGACGACTTCTCCGCCGTGCGCCAGGCGCTGGAGGACAAGGGGTACAGCTTCATCTCCGCCGAGGTGGAGATGGTGCCCTCCACCACCACCGCCATCACCGGCGAGGAGGATCAGAAGCTGATGGCGAAGCTGCTGGACGCGCTGGACGACGATGACGACGTGCAGAACACCTGGCACAATCTGGAAAACGAAGAGGATCTGGATCGCTGATCCGCCTTTGCTGAAACGCCGGTATTCGGCCGGCAGCAGGCGCCTGCCGCCCACTCCGCCGCGGATGGGGGCAGGCCCTTTGCGTACACTGCGAAAAAAGGAGGGCGATGGCACATGGCCGACTTCATTCTCTGTCCCCACTGCCTTTCCCGGGTGGAGACGGGCAAGGAGCAATGCCCTTTTTGTGACAAGAGCCTGCGGAACTCGAACCCCCCGGGCACCCTGGCCTACGCCAGCCTGCTGGCGGGGCGCTACACCGTGGGGCGGCACATCTCCACCGACGGCGAGGGCGTGCTCTACGCGGCGGTGGAGAACACCGGCGGCGTGCGGGTGATGGTAAAGGAGTATTTCCCGGTGACCCTCAGCGACGGGCGGGACAGCGAGGGCGCCATCCAGCCCAAAGAGGGCAGGGAGGTGCTCTTCAAGACCGCCCGGATGGACTTTGCCGATCTGTACCGCAGCATCATGCGGATCACCCCGGTCACCGGCCTGGCCGCCGTGCTGGACGTGGTGGAGGCCAACAACACTGTGTACGCGGTGCTGGAGCAGGTCAGCGGCGAGACGCTGAGCCACTATCTGGCGGAGCATCCCGGCTGTCTGCCGCCGGCCCAGGCCCGCAGTATGCTTCAGCCGGTGATGGAGGGGGTGGCCGCCCTGCACAAGGCGGGGCTCATCCACCGGGGCATTTCCCCGGAAAACATCCTGCTCACCAGCGGAGGCATCCCCCGGCTGTGCGGCTACGGCACCCTGGGCCTGCGGACCGAGGGCAGCGAGCTGAAGTGCTGCCTGTACGAGGGATATTCCGCCCCCGAGCAGTACTCCGCCGCCGAGTTCGAGGGCCGCTACACCGATGTCTACGGCCTGGCGGCGGTGTTCTATCGGCTGGTCACCGGCCAGACGCCGGTGAGCGCCCGCCAGCGGCTGGTCAGCGACAGCCTGGCCGAGGCGCGGCGGCTGGAGCCGTCGGTGCCCGGCCACGTGTCCGGGGTGCTGGCCGACGCCCTGGCCCTGGACCCGGCCGAGCGGGTGCAGAACGTGCCCGAACTGATGGGGGCGCTGGTGAGCGAGCGGGCGGCGGAGAGCCTGCGCAGCCCCGGGAGGGACTGGCTGGTGAGCGGCAAAAGCCTGCTGGCCGGCAGCCTGGTGGTGATCGCGGTGCTGTTCGCGCTGCTGCTGTGGAGCATCCTGGGGCGGGAGACTGTCCAGGATGTCCCCAACAGCGAGAGCCAGCCCACCAGCAGCGAGGTGGCCGAGCCGGTGCTGGTGCCCAGCTTCGTGGGCTACACCTACAGCCAGCTGCAAAGCGACCCTCAGTTCAGCGCCAGCTACCGCTTTGTCATCACCAGCCAGGAGTACAGCTCCGACTATGCCCAGGGCGTGGTCATCCGCCAGAGCCCGGAGGCGGACACCACCGCCACCGAGGAGGTGCCGCTGATCGAGCTGGTCATCAGCAAGGGCCCGGAAAAGGTGGAGATGCCCAACATCATCGGCTTCACCCGGGAGAGCGCGGAAAAGGAGCTTGCCGCCAACAACATCAAGGCCAGCTTCTTCATGATCGAGAACAACGGCGACTGGGCCAGCGACTGCGTGGTCCGCACCGACGTGGAGGCGGGCACTTTCATCGACGTGAACAAGGTGACGGTGAACGTCTACATCGCCAAGGAGCGGGTGGTCATCAACCCGCCCGAGCCCACGGCGGGACCCACGCCCAGCCCGGAGCCCACTCCGGAGGCAGGCGGATAAAAAACAGCAGACGGGGGCGGCGGAGATCATTCCGCCGCCCCCGTCCCAACAAAGGCACAGAAAAAAGCCCCTGCCGCGCGGCAGGGGCTTTTTGACTGGTATCAGTCGCTCACATAGGGCATCAGGGCAACGTGACGGGCGCGCTTGATGGCGACGGTCAGCTCCCGCTGATGGAAAGCGCAGGTGCCGGTGACACGGCGGGGAATGATCTTCGCACGCTCGCTCACGTACTTGCGCAGACGGGCCACATCCTTGTAGTCGATGTGCTCCACACGGTCCACACAAAAGCTGCAGACCTTTTTGCGGCCGCGGCGCGCGGGGCGCTGGGGCCGGCTTTCAGACCTCTCAAAAGCCATGGCTTGTTACCTCCTGTCAGAATTCGATTCGTCAGAACGGAAGATCCTCGCCCTCGTCGATCACAGCAAAATCCTCATTGCTGCCGGCGGAGTAACTGGGGGCCTCCTGGGCCATCTCGCGGGGAGCTTCCTGCCGGGGCGCGTAGCTGCCGCTGCCGGCAGTGCCGCTGCTGGACTTGGAACCGGCAAAATGAACGTTGTCGGCCACGATCTCAAACGCCTTGCGGTTGTTGCCGTTCTTATCCTGGTAGGTCCGGGTCTGGATCGAGCCGTTCACGGCGATCAGCGAACCTTTCTGGAAATACTTGCAGACAAACTCAGCGCTGGAACGCCAGCACACGATGTCGATGAAATCGGCCTGGCGCTGCTCGCCCTGGCGCACGAAGCTGCGATCCACCGCAATGGTAAAGGTGGTCACGCTCACGCCCTGGGGGGTATGGCGCAGTTCCGGGTCGGCCACCAGCCGGCCCATCAAAGCTACAACATTCAGCATTGGTCGGCCTCCTTATTCGGCTTCGGCCACGATCATCGTGCGGAGAACGCCGTCGGTGATCTTGTAAACGCGATCCAGCTCGGCGGGGAACTCAGGGTTGCTGGTGAACTTGATCACCGTGTACACGCCCTCTTCCTCGTCGTTGATGGGGTAAGCCAGGCGGCGTTTGCCCCACTCGTCAACAGAATCGATGGTGCCGTGGGCCTCGATCAGGGTCTTGAACTTGCCCACCAGAGCGGTGGAAGCCTCCTCGTCGAGGGCGGCGCTGGTAACCAGCATGGTCTCGTACTTTGCCATTTTCTGTGCACCTCCTTTTGGACATATGGCCCCGTTTCCGGGGCAAGGATAACCGCCCGTTTTTCAGGGCAGCAATTTATTATACCAATCCGGGCGGGGCCTGTCAACCATATTTTGCCCGGTTTTTGGGGCTTTCGGCGCTTTTTCTCACACCGCCAGGGCGGCGGCGGTGAGCTGGTCCATCACCGGCGCCAGCGCGGCCATGGTGCAGACCAGATAGATGCCGAACACCGCCGTCAGGCTGATCACCAGGGCGGTGAGGCTCACCCCGCCCGCCCTGGCCAGGGCGGCGGGAGCGCCGGCGGCGTCACAGCTTTGCAGGGTGCGGGCGATGCGCTTTTCACCGATGCGCCGGTACCAGTACACCGCGCCGAAGCACTGGATGAACTGCATCGCCAGGTTGACCACCCGCAGCACGTTGAGCACCACGGCGAAGACCTCCAGGTCCAGCCCGGCCACCAGCGGGTTCTGGGCGAGCACCAGAAACTGCACCAGCTGGGGGATGTAGGCACCCAGCACATCCAGCGTCAGGAACAGGGCGGCGGGGACCCACATCTTGCGGTAGAAAAAGTAAAAGGGCCCGAAGAAGAAAGCGGAAAAGGACACCGCAAGCTTCTGCCCGGTGAGAGCCATCCGGTGGAAGTGCATCAGGTAGTAGCCGGCGTTGGGGCCGAGGAAAGCGGCCCAGTCCCGGGCTTTCACCCCGCCCAGATCGTCCTCCGGGCGAAGCACGGGCCCCACGGCGGGCGCCGCGTCCTCAAAGGGGTCGGTGCGGGGGGCGGTGTCCGGCCCGTACTGGGGCGCGCTGCCCTGGCGGGGCGGCACGCTCCGGGGCCCCGGCGCCCCCAGCGGCGCGCCGCAGCTTTGGCAGAACAGGCCGCCCGCCGGGTTCATGGCCCCGCAGGCGGGGCAGGGGCGCTCCGCCGGCTGGGCCGCCCGGGGGTCGGCACACTCGCCGGGGGCGGGCTTCCACTCGAAGCCGGCGCCGTGGCGGTCGGCAAAGAGGCAGCCGGCGCTTTTGGAATAACAGGCCCTGTGGTAGGGCGCGCCACATTCGGGGCAGACCACCACGTCGTCGCCCTCGGCAAAGGGCTGATGACACACGGGGCATTTGCAGCCAGAATAATCGGCCATAAGAACTCCTTTCCGCCGGCCGCGCCCGCGGAAAAGGGGCGGGAAAGCCGGGAAACGGTATTTGATGCTATTGTAGCGCAAACGCGGGCAAAATGCAAACGCGGCCGCGGCGCGCTTTTTCCCGGGCCCGCGAAGCCTCCCCCTTTACTTTGGGCGTGC
The DNA here is from genome assembly GCA_019117205.1 of Candidatus Allofournierella merdigallinarum. Classification (GTDB taxonomy): domain Bacteria; phylum Bacillota; class Clostridia; order Oscillospirales; family Ruminococcaceae; genus Allofournierella_A; species Allofournierella_A merdigallinarum. Next base: position 10,243 of record DXAC01000107.1, read on the forward strand.
TTTCGGCTATACTACTATGGGATATGTTCTAATCAGATGAAGGGGATTGCCATATGATCACCATTGACGAACTGAAAATGCAGATGGGCGGCCACCGCCAGGCCGTGGCGGAGCTGGGGGACGCCTTGGCCATCGCCGCCAGCGAGAAGCGTGTGGCGGAGCTGGAGCACAAGATGACCATGCCCGGCTTTTACGACGACGCCGAGGCCAGCGGCAAGGTGTTCGCCGAGATGAGCGCCCTGAAAGGCAAGCTGGAGCGGTATGCCAAGCTCAAGACCCTGTGCGACGACGCGGACACCATGGTGCTGCTGTGCGAGGAGGAGAACGACCCCGCCCTGATCCCCGAGGCGGAGGCGGCGGTGAACGAGGTGGCGAAAGCGGTGGACGAACTGCAGCTGATCACCCTGCTCAGCGGCCAGTACGACAAGAACAACGCCATCCTCACGTTCCACGCGGGCACCGGCGGCACCGAAGCCCAGGACTGGGCGGACATGCTCTTCCGGATGTACAGCCGGTGGGGCGCGGCCCACGGCTTCAAGGTGAGCACCCTGGACTACCAGGACGGCGACGAGGCCGGCCTCAAGAGCGCCTCCATCATGGTGGAGGGCCCCAACGCCTACGGTCTGCTGAAAGGGGAGAACGGGGTGCACCGGTTGGTGCGGGTCTCTCCCTTTGACAGCCAGAGCCGTCGCCAGACCAGCTTTGCCAGCCTGGAGGTCATGCCCGAGATGGACGACAGCATCCAGGTGGAGATCCGCCCCGAGGACATCGAGATGCAGGTCTACCGCTCCTCCGGCGCGGGTGGCCAGCACATCAACAAGACCTCCAGCGCGGTGCGCCTGATCCACAAGCCCACCGGCATCGTGGTGAGCTGCCAGACCGAGCGCAGCCAGTTCCAGAACCGGGACACCGCCATGAAGATGCTGGCCTCCAAGCTCTACCAGATCAAGGAGCAGGAGCACCTGGACAAGATCAGCGACATCAAGGGCGTGCAGAAAGAGATCGCCTGGGGCCACCAGATCCGCAGCTATGTGTTCATGCCCTACACCCTGGTGAAAGACCACCGCACCGGCTACGAGAACGGCAACGTGCAGGCGGTGATGGACGGCGATCTGGACGGCTTCATCAACGCCTACCTGAAAGCCGCCAGCAAGGGCGAACTGCAGGACACCTGATAAAATCGCAGCGCAAAAAGCGGCGCGGGCTGAAACTCAGCCCGCGCCGCCCTTTTTCTCGTTCAGTCCGCTTCCTCAAATTCCACGATGCGTGCCAGCCGTGCGGGGACCTTGGCCCCGGAGGCCAGCGCAAAGTCGCCATAGGGCGTGCAGAGCGTGGCCGCCTTCTGCTCGTCCTTGAAAAGGAAGAACACCACCCGGCAGGGGCGCACGTCCTCCCGCGGCAGGCCGAAAGTCTCGCACAGCATTTCGGTGCCCTGGGCGTTCAGGTATTGCTCCATGTAGGGGCATTGCCAGTTTGCCCGGTCCACCCCCTCCGCAGACACCGTCATGGCGCCCCAGTCGATGCGGGCGGGCGTCTCGTCCAGAATCATCTCCACCAGGTACCATTCCTCGTTGAAGTCATAGCAGCCGCAAAGTTCCGCCTGCGCCATAGCCTGCGCCCTCCTTGTTTTCAAACCGTGTCGTGCCAAAGCCGGGACACTTTCCCCGGCGGGCGTTTGCCGCGCCCTCTTTCCCTTGTATTCTACCACGTCTGTCGGGCCGGGAAAAGGGCGGCCGCCGGAATACCGCCCGCAAAGCGGGGGAAAATCAAATACGGGTTGAAAAAAATGCCCGGTGGTTTGAAAAACGCTCCATTGTGCCCGGCCAACGGGTGTGTTAAGATGAAAAAGAAAGGGAAAGGGGGGCGCGCCCATGGAACACATCGGCCAAACGGTGCAGCGGCTGCGGCGGGCGAAAGGGCTCACCCAGGGGCAGCTGGCGGCCCAGCTGGGGGTCAGCAGCGCGGCGGTGAGCAAATGGGAGACCGGCGGCGCGCTGCCGGACGTGGCCCTGCTCTGCCCGCTGGCCCGGGCGCTGGGGTGCAGCGCCGACGAGCTGCTGGGGTTCCGGCCGGAGCTCTCGGCCGAGGAGATCGACGCGGTGTGCAAAACACCCAAAGCGCTGTTCGACGCCGGCGACTGGCACGGCGCGCTGGAATTCTGCCGCCGGCGGCTGCGGGAGTACCCGGGCGACCTGCACCTGCGGTTTCGGCTGGGCTTTCTGCTGGCGGGTTTTGGGGACAAGGCCGGGGACGATACGGCCCGGGAGGCGCTGAAAAACGCCGCCGCCGGGCTGTTCGAGCAGGCGGTGGAGCTGCCGGACGAGGAGCAGCGCCGGGCCGCCTGGCGGATGCTGGCCCGCCTTTATGCGGACAAGGGCCAGTTCGACCGGGCGCTGGAGGCGCTGGGCAACCTGCCCAGCTGCAACCAGGAGGGCCAGGGGCTTCGGGCGGACATCCTGCGCCGGATGGGGGACCTTGCCGGGGCCGCCCGGCTGGAGGAGAGCGCCCTGGCCGCCCAGCTGGCGGCGCTGGAGCACACCCTTGCCAGCCTTGCCGCCACCCGGCGGGCCCAGGGGCAGGCCGGGGAGGCCGACGCGCTGGAGCGGCAGGCCCGGCGGCTGAAAGAACTGTTCGGCGCGCCCGCCCCGGCGGGCGGCTGCCGCGGATGCAAAGGAGAACCGAGAGATGAAACAGAAGTTTGAGGTCACCGGCATGAGCTGTGCCGCCTGCTCGGCGGCGGTGGAGCGGGCGGTGAATAAACTGGAGGGCGTGGAAACGGCCCAGGTGAACCTGCTGGCTAACTCCATGCAGGTGGAATACGACGAGGCTGCCCTGACCCAGGGGGACATCTGCGCGGCGGTGGAAAAGGCGGGCTACGGGGCCCGCCCCGCCGCCCCGGCGGGCAAAGCCGCCCCCGCCAAGACGGCCCCCGCCGGCGAGGACGCCGCCGCGGCGGAGCTGCGCGGCATGAAACAGCGGCTGGCGGTGTCGCTGGCCTTTCTCATTCCGCTCATGTACGTCTCCATGGGCCACATGATGGGCCTGCCGCTGCCCGCCTTTTTCCACGGGCGCCAGGGCGCGGTGCCCTTTGCCCTGACCCAGTTCTTGCTTGTGCTGCCCATTTTGTATATGAACCGCAAGTTCTATTCGGTGGGCTTTAAGAGCCTGTGGCGGCGCAGCCCCAACATGGACAGCCTCATCGCCCTGGGCAGCGCCGCGGCGGTGGTCTACGGCCTGGTGGCCCTCTACCGCATCGGCTGGGGCCTGGGCACGGGGGACCTGGAGCTGGTGGACCGCTACCGCATGGACCTGTATTTTGAGTCGGCGGGCACCATCCTCACCCTGATCACCCTGGGCAAGTTCCTGGAGGCCCGGGCCAAGGGCCGCACCGGGGCCGCCATCCGGGCGCTGATGGATCTGGCTCCCGACACCGCCCTGGTGCTGCGGAACGGGGTGGAAACAGAAATACCCGCCGGGGAGGTGGCGGTGGGGGACACGGTGGTCATCAAGCCGGGGATGCGCATCCCGGTGGACGGCACGGTGCTCACCGGCCTGTCCAGCGTGGACGAGTCCGCCGTCACCGGCGAGAGCATCCCGGAGGAAAAGGCCCCGGGGGCCCGGGTCATCGCCGCCTCCATCAACCGGGCGGGCAGCTTCACGTTCCGGGCGGAAAAGGTGGGGGAGGACACCACCCTGGCCCAGATCATCGCCCTGGTACAGGACGCCGGCGCCACCAAGGCCCCCATCGCCAAGCTGGCGGACAAGGTCAGCGGGGTCTTCGTGCCGGTGGTCATCGCCATCGCCCTTGTCGCTTTCGGCGTCTGGCTGGCCCTGGGGCAGACGGCGGAGTTCGCCCTGGCCCGGGCCATCTCGGTGCTGGTCATCAGCTGCCCCTGCGCCCTGGGCCTTGCCACCCCGGTGGCCATCATGGTGGGCACGGGAAAGGGCGCGCGGCTGGGCATCCTCTACAAAAACGCCGAGGCGCTGGAGAACGCCCACAAGGTGGACACGGTGGTGCTGGACAAGACCGGCACCATCACCCTGGGCAAGCCCGCCGTCACCGACCTGCTGCCCGCCCTCGGCGTGGAGGAAAGGGAGCTGCTGCTGGTGGCCGCCGCCCTGGAAAAGCCCAGCGAGCACCCGCTGGCGGAGGCCATCCTGGACGCCGCCGGCCAGCTGCCGGTGCCGGAGGTGGCGGACTTCGAGGCCCTGCCCGGCCGGGGCGTGCGTGCGCTGCTGGGCGGGCAGGAGCACCTGGCGGGCAACCTGCGGCTGATGGAGGAGCGGGGGGTGGACTGCGCCTGGGCCGCCCCGCAGGCCGAGCGGCTGGCGGCGGAGGGCAAAACGCCCCTCTACTTTGCCGCCGGCGGAAAACTGCTGGGCCTGGTGGCCGCCGCCGACCCGGTGAAGCCCACCAGCGCCGCCGCCATCGGTGAGTTGAAAGCCATGGGCCTTTCGGTGATCATGCTCACCGGCGACAACGCCCGCACCGCCGCCGCCATTCAAAAGCGGCTGGGCATCGGGCAGGTGGTGGCCGAGGTGCTGCCCCAGGACAAGGAGGCCCAGGTGCGCGCCCTGCAGGGCCAGGGCCGCCGGGTGGCCATGGTGGGCGACGGCATCAACGACGCTCCCGCCCTTGTGCGGGCGGACGTGGGGGTGGCCATCGGCGCGGGCACCGATGTGGCCATCGACAGTGCCGACATCGTGCTGATGAAAAGCGACCTGTGGGACCTGGTCAACGCCCTGCGCCTGTCCCGGGCCACCATCCGCAACATCCGGGAGAACCTGTTCTGGGCCTTTTTCTACAACAGCATCGGCATCCCGGTGGCGGCGGGGGCGCTGTACGGCTTCGGGCTGGTGCTCAACCCCATGATCGGGGCGGCCGCCATGAGCCTTTCCAGCGTCTGCGTCGTCTCCAACGCCCTGCGTCTCAACTTCTTCCAGCCGAAACAGGCCGGCGCGCCCGAGACCGCGCCGGACCTGCCGCAAAATAACGAACTCTGCGCCCAAGAGGCGCAGCCGAAAGGAGGACCTGTCATGACAGAGAAAACCATTCACATCGAAGGCATGGCCTGCGGCCACTGCACCGCCCGGGTGGAAAAGGCGCTGGCCGGCCTGGCCGGCGTGGCCGCCGTCAAAGCGGACCTGGAGGGCAAGTGCGCCAGGGTCACCCTGGACGCCCCGGTGGAGGACGCGGCCCTTACCGCCGCCGTCACCGACGCGGGCTACGAGGTCATCGGCATCGAATGAGCAGCCGCAAAAAGAGGAGCCGCCCGGCCGGGCGGCTCCTCTTTTTGCTCTTATAAAAACGCCTGCCAGCTGAAAAGGGCCAGGGCGAACACCACCGCCAGCACCAAAAGCCAGCTGATCACCAGCAGGGGGCTCAGCCCCTCGCGCAGCCTGCGCCACAGGCCGGGGCGCTTCATACCTTGTCGCCCAGCAGGGCGGCCACCGCGTCGGCGGCGCCGGCCAGGGCGTCACCCGCGTAGGTCTCGATGGCGCCGCCGTCGGCGCAGGCGGTGAGCCGGGGGTCCAGCGGCATCCTGGCCAGCACGTTCACCCCGAATTTCGCGGCGATCTCGTCCAGATGGCTGTCGCCGAACACCGGGATCTTCTTACCGCAGTCGGGGCAGACCAGGTAGCTCATGTTTTCCACCACGCCCAGGATGGGCACGTTCATCAGCTGGGCCATCTTCACCGCCTTGCCCACGATCATGCTCACCAGCTCCTGGGGGCTGGTCACCACCACGATGCCGTCCACCGGCAGGGTCTGGAACACGGTCAGGGGCACGTCGCCGGTGCCCGGAGGCATGTCCACGAACAGGAAATCCACGTCTTTCCAGATGACCTCCTGCCAGAACTGCTTCACCGCCCCGGCGATCACCGGGCCGCGCCAGACCACCGGGTCCTCTTCGTTCTCCAAAAGCAGGTTTACGCTCATCACGTCGATGCCGGTGCGGCTCTGGATGGGCCAGATGCCGTTTTCATCCCCCAGCGCCCGACCGTGGATGCCGAAGAGCTTGGGGATGGAGGGGCCGGTGATGTCGGCGTCCAGCACGCCCACCCGGTAGCCCCGGCGGCGCATCTCCACCGCCAGCAGGGCGCTGGTCATGCTCTTGCCCACGCCGCCCTTGCCGCTGACCACGCCGATCACCTTTTTGATGCTGCTCAGCTGGTGGGGCGGCTCGTGGAAGTCCTGGGGGTCCTTGCGGCTGGCGCAGTTGGCGGAACAGCTGCTGCAATCATGGGTGCATTCGCTCATTGGTTTTTCTCTCCTTTGGTATCTGAATCAACAAAATGATACAGGCGTTTTAGAACACGACGAGAAGATACCCGTCTTGCGCAGTCACGCTCCCATCGGGCAGTGTGGCAGCAATGTTTTCTGCGGCCATCTGAGTTTGCTGGCCAGCAGGAATACATGGACGGCCTATCTCATCCATAAGAATATACATTTGCTCGTTTGTGCCGAAAGCGACTTGCGCCCAATTGACTACAAGAGTCATGGGGCTGCCATAACGATACAACTCACCCAGCGGACCGCCAAGAGCTAAACTGATGAAGTAAGCCGCAGAATAAGAGGGGGTGTTGAGCGGGATCAGCGCTTGGTCGTGAAGTTCAGGCGATAACTCCAATTCTCCACAAAATGCGACAGGAAGCTCTCGGGATGGATCAAGTTTATCCAATTGAGAAGCTACATCCTGCAAGATACCTTCTTCATAATGCCACCGGGCACGATTGAACAAAAAGGTCTGGTTCAAACTGACCCCTTCAATGACCAGTATGAAAACCGACAAAAGAAGCGCAAGAATCCGTTTCCAGTTTGTTTGGCGAAGATATGGTTCAAGTACAAGCCAGGCGACAAAGGGAACGAAAACGGCAAAACTTTGTGTCAAGCGGGCCAACTGAGAACCGGTGCCCTGTAAAATCCCAATTGCAAATTGCGACAGGATAAGCCCGAAAGACAATAAAACATGACCTGCTCCCCGGCGGATGCGGAAAAGACGTATCAGTAAGGCCAGGCAGGCAAGGTCCAACAGTGCGATGGCGGCAACAGAGAAGAACAAAGCCACATAGTTGTTTGCCCATTCCCGGAAGAAAATCAGAAGGGCGTCCTTTACCGAGGCACGATTAAACCAATAGATGCTGGTGGCTGAGGTCGTGTTTTCGCCACTCACACCAAAGATGAGCGCGAGAAGAGAAGAAACACCCTTTCGCAGGACGATAGCAAGGGCGAGTGGCCAGACTCCCCGGATTACCATGCCAACAACGCGCGGAATTGAAAGAGGTGAGATATTGTCGCTTTCTGCAATCAGCAGCAGAAAGGCAAAAACGAGGGAGAGCCAGACCGCGGCAAAAGATTCATAGGTTCCAAGGGCGAAGCAAAGACAGACGGCAGCGCCTAGAGCACCAGGAATGCCGACACGCCAGCCTTGGGAAATGTGGCCCGTGGAAAATGCCAACGCGGTTGCGCAAAGAAAGAAACACAACCCCATTCCGCACAAGCTTGAAAACATCAGTATCTCAGCATGATACGGCCAAAGGCACATAGCTCCCACGAAAAGAAGTGAGGAGAAGACTGATGCGGAACGATGTGCGGCCAGATTTAAAATGCTGACGAGCAAAAGTGCGGCAAGTGCAAGAAAAACAGCAGCAAAAACTTCCGGCCAAAATCTTTGATAGCGCATAATGCCGGTAGTGGCCTGCAACAGCCAGGTGGTGAATCGCCCTTGACGAAGGAATTCACCGCTGTCCTGATAAACGTTCAGTGCAAGATCATCCATGTCCAGCGCGGGAACCAATGCTGCATAACCATAGCCGGCCAAAAGGATAACAAGGGTACCGAGAATGACCGACGGGCGGGCAACACGATAAAAAGAACGACGGATGTCAGCAAAGCTGTATCCAATCAATTCAGCAGCGGTGTTGGAAGAAAGATGCTCTTTGCGCATAAGGTATATACTCCTTTGAAGTTGTGAACAAGGCTCACAGCTTCGCCACGACGCCCTCCACCAGGTCCTGCAGGACCTGGGCGCGCCGGTCGGCGATGGCGATGACTTCGTCTCCCGAAAGCTTCTTCTTTTCAATGCCCGCCGCCATGTTGGTGATCAGGCTGATGGCCAGCACCGGCAGGCCGCAGTGGCTGGCGGCGATGACCTCCGGCACGGTGGACATACCCACCGCGTCCGCGCCAAGGGTGCGGAACGCCCGGATCTCCGCCGGGGTCTCGTAGCTGGGGCCCATGTAGCCAAGATACACCCCGGTGCGCAGGGGCACCCCCTGCCCGGCGGCCACCTCCTGCGCCAGCTGGCGCAAAGCGGGGGTGTAGGCAAAGGTCATGTCGCAAAAGCGGGGGCCCACTTCCTCGTCGTTGGGGCCGGTGAGGGGGTTGCGGCCCATGAAGTTGATGTGGTCCTCGATGAGCATCAGATCGCCCACCGCAAACTCCAGGTTCACGCCGCCGGCGGCGTTGGTGAGGATGAGGGCTTCGATGCCTAGCTCCTTCATCACCCGCACGGGGAAGACGATGTCCTCCATGGAATGGCCCTCGTAAAAGTGCAGCCGGCCCTGCATGCACAGCACCTGCCTGCCCGCCAAACGCCCGGCCACAAAGCGCCCGGCATGGCCCGGCGCGGTGGACGCCACAAAACCGGGGATCTCGGAATAGGGGATGTAAACCGGGCTTTCCAGCCGGCCGGCAAGGCCGCCCAGGCCGCTGCCCAGCACCAGCCCCACCTGGGGCGCGGCGGGCAGGCGCTGCCGCAGGCAGTCCGCCGCGAGACGGATCTTTTCGATCATAGCAATACCTCCCTGTTTCGGTCTCCTTAATAGTAGCACAAACCCGCCGGGAAGAAAAGGGCGGCGGGGCATACTTTTCGCGCCGGGGCGCATAAGCATGGGAGAACGGAGAAAAAGGGAGGGCGAGGCCATGGCCGGGGTGCGCGTCTATCTGAAAAACGCGGCCATCCTCACCGCCACCGGCCTGGTGCTGCGGGCGGCGGGCATGGTGCTGCGGGTCTATGTGGCGGGGCTGCTGGGGGCCGGCGGCATGGGATTGTATCAGCTGATCTTCAGCGCCTACGGCCTGGCGGCCACGGCGGCCACCGCCGGCGTGTCGGTGGCCGCCACCCGGCTGGCCGCCGAGGAGCTGGCCCGCCTTGTGCCCGGCCGGGCCGCCGGGGTGATGGGGCAGCTCATCCGCCTCGCCGGGTGGCTGGGGATGGCGGCGGCCGTCGCCCAGGCGGCGCTGGCGGTGCCGGTGGCCCGGTATGCCCTGGGGGATATGCGGGCCGTGCCCAGCCTTGTGGTGCTGGCCCCCAGCCTGCCCTTTATGGCGCTGGCGTCGGTGTACAGGGGATACTTCTTCGCCCGGCAGAAAGTGGGCCCCGGGGTGAAGAGCCAGCTTCTGGAGCAGGCGGTGCGGATGGGCCTCACGCTGGCGGTGCTGCCGGCGGCGGGCGGCTGGGACGCGGCGTGGACCTGCGCGGCGCTGGTGGGGGCCAACACCCTCAGCGAGGCGCTGGCCGCGCTGGCGCTGGGCTGGGACTGGCGGCGGGACACCCGGCGGGTGTTCGGCGCTGCCGCCTCCGCCGCCCCTGCCGGCACCGGCCGGCGCATCCGGCAGATCTTTGCGCCCATCGAGGCGGGCCGCTGCCTGGACAGCGCCCTGCACACGGCGGAGAACATGCTGGTGCCCGCCTGCCTGCTGGCCTACCTTGCCAGCCGGGAGGAGAGCCTGGCCCAGTTCGGCGCCCTGAAAGGCATGGCCATGCCGGTGCTGCTGTTCCCCTTTTCCTTTTTGACGCCGCTGGCAACCCTGCTGCTGCCGGAGGTTACCCGCGCCCACATCCTGGGGTGGCGGGAGCGGCTGGAGACGCTGGTGGGCCGCATCATGCTGTTCACAAACCTGTTCTCGGTGCTGGCGGGGGGCCTCATCGCCCTGAACGCCTACCCCCTGGCCCGGCTGCTCTACCACGACGAGAGCGTGGGCCTCTATCTGCTGACGCTGGCCCCGGTGCTGCCCGGCATGTACCTGGACGCCATGGGAGACTCCATCCTGAAAGGGCTGGGGGAGGAGGTGGCCACGTTCCGGTACAGCATCTGGGACTCGGTGCTCCGCATCGCGCTGGCGCTGGCTCTCATGCCCTGTTTCGGCATGGCGGGCTTCCTGGTGGTGATGTGGGTCTCCAACGTGACCTCGGCGCTGCTGAACATCTTCCGCATCGAAAAGGTCAGCGGCATCCCCACCCGCTGGTTCGGCTGGTTTTTCCAGCCGGCGCTGCTCTTTGCCGCCGCCGCGGCGGTGGGCCAGAGCCTGGTGCGGCTGGCGTGCCCGGCCGGCGACCTGGCGCGGGTGGCCCTGAGCGTGAGCCTCACCGGCGGGCTGTTCTGCCTGTTTTTGCTGCCCCTTGGCCCCGGGCGGCAGCTGCGGGCCATGCTGGCGGAAAAGCCCCGGCCCGCCCCGGTGGCACAAAAATGAGGGAACGCGGCGTTTTCCGTGCCCGGCTCCTGCCGGGGCGTAAACGCCGCGTTCCTCCGTGTGTTTTCTTGTTTTGGCTGCAAAGCCGTCCGCTCACAGCACCTCGGCCCAGGCGTTCTCTCCGTCCCAGCCCACAAGGCGCACCCGCACGGCCTGCCCAGGGGCCAGTCCGCGCCCCTTTACCACCGTTGGCAGATACAGCCGGGTGTAGCCGGTGAGCAGGTTTCCCGAAAGCCGCTGCTCCAGCAGCACCGTCTCCTCGCCGCCGACCATCTCTTGGGCCAGATCGTCCCGCACCTGGTCCGCCGCCCGCTGCATCCGGTGCACCCGGTCGGCCTTTTCCGCCTCGGTGAGCTGGCCGGGAAAGTCCGCCGCCGGCGTGCCCGCCCGGCGGGAGTAGGGGAATACATGCACCTTTAAAAACCGCCGGGCGCGCACAAAGGCGAGGCTTTCGGCAAACTCCGCCTCGCTCTCGCCGGGAAAACCCACGATCACGTCGGTGGTGAAGCTGGCGGCGCCGCCGTAGGCCGCCCGCAGCTTTTCCACCACAAGAGCGTACTCTTCGGCGGTGTACACCCGGCGCATCCGGCGCAGGGTGGCGGTGCAGCCGCTTTGCAGCGAGAGATGGAACTGGGGACACAGCTCTTTCACCGCCGCCATCCGGGCGATGGACCCATCGTCCAGCAGGTCCGGCTCCAGGCTGCCCAGCCGAATCCGCTCGATGCCCTCCACCGCCGCCGCGGCCTCGATCAGGCTCACCAGGTCGGTGCCGGTGTCCTTGCCGTAGCCGGGCAGGTTGATGCCGGTGAGCACTACCTCCTTGTAGCCGGCGGCGGCCAGGGCGGCCAGCTCCTCCAGCACACTGGCCTCGGCCCGGCTGCGGCTGGCCCCCCGGGCCCGGGGGATGACACAGTAGGCGCAGCGGCGGTCGCACCCGTCCTGCACCTTGACAAATGCCCTGGTGTGGCCGCCCGGCCCGGCGTCCGGGGCGCGCAGGCCCGTGTCCGCGGTGAAGAGCTCCTCAAACCGCTCGCCCTTTTCGTGTGGGCGGATGTCCACCACCCGCTCGCCGCTTTCCAGCGCCTTTTGAATGTCCTGCAAAAGGGCGGCGCGGCCCACGTTGCCCACCACCACGTCCGCCTCGGCCAGCGCGGCGGCCTTTTCCGGAAACGCCTGGGGGTAGCAGCCGGCCAGCACGGTCACCGCGCCGGGGTTTTTCCGCTTGGCCCGCCGCAGCCACTGGCGGCTCTTTTTGTCCCCCTCGGCGGTAACGGTGCAGCTGTTCACCACATACACGTCGGCTTCGCCGTCTTTGGCCAGGGTGTAGCCCTGGCGCAAGAACAGCCGTTCCAGCGCCGCCGTCTCGTTCTGGTTCACCTTGCAGCCAAGGGTGTAAAAGCTCACACGCATGGGGGCAGTCTCCTTTTCTTTGCCCGAAAGGGCGGGATGTTCTCCCGCTATTATACGGCCCGGCGGACAAAATCGCAAGGGCGCGGGCCATATCCGCGCCGGCCGCGGCATATACATACCACTGAAAAACCGGGCCCGGGGCCCTTACAGAGAGGAAGATGCTCCCATGTTGAAAAAACGACTGCCCGCCCTGGTGCTGAGCCTGGTGCTGGCGCTGGCGGCCTGCCCGGCCGCCTTTGCCGAGCCGCTGCAAAGCGGGCGCTTTCCCTTGCCGGATTTCGACGTGCCCTGCCGGGCGGCGGTGCTCATCGACGTGTCCAGCGGCGAGGTGCTCTACGAAAAGCAGCCGGACACCCAGATGCCCATCGCCTCCATCACCAAGGTGATGACCCTGCTGCTCACCTTTGAGGCGCTGGACGCGGGCAAGGTGAGCCTGCAGGACACGGTGCCCGTCTCCGACCACGCCTACGGCATGGGCGGCAGCCAGATCTGGCTGGAGCCGGGGGAGGTCTTTACCCTGGAGGAGATGATCAAGGCGGTGTGCGTGGCCAGCGCCAACGACGCGGCGGTGGCCCTGGCGGAGTTCATCGGCGGCTCCGAGCCCGCCTTTGCCGAGATGATGAACCAGAAAGCGGCGGGGCTGGGCATGACGAACACCACCTTTAAAAACGCCTGCGGCCTGGACGAGGAGGGGCATCTTTCCACCGCCCGGGACGTGGCCATCATGAGCCGGGAGATGCTGCTGGCCCACCCCAACATCACCGACTACACCACCATCTGGATGGACACGCTCCGGGGCGGGGCGACCCAGCTTTTGAACACCAACAAGCTGCTCAAGCGCTACCAGGGCATCACCGGCCTCAAGACCGGCACCACCAGCGGCGCGGGGGTGTGCATCGCCGCCAGCGCCAGCCGGGACGGGCTGGACCTGCTGGCGGTGGTGCTGGGGGCGGCCTCCAGCGGCGAGCGGTTCGACGCCGCCACCGCCCTGCTGGACTACGGCTTTGCCAACTTTGAAAACGCCGCCGCCCCCCTGCCGGAAAACGCCCCCGCCAGCCTGCCGGTGAGCGGCGGGGCCCGGGAGGCGGTGGAGCTGCGCTATCAGCTGCCGGAAAAGCTGCTGGTGAAAAAGGGCGAGGGCGCCTCGCTCACCACCGCGCTGGACCTGCCCGACCGGCTCACCGCGCCCCTGGCCGACGGCCAGCAGGTGGGCACGGTGACGGTATACGCCGGCGAAACGGCCCTGGGCGCCTGGCCGGTGTGCGCCGCCCAGGAGGTTGCCCCCATGACCGTGCGGCTGGCTTTCGAGCGGATGCTGGCCGGCCTGCTGGCCCACTGAACGCGCCGCCGATTTTTTGGCAAAACCCCCGCTTCACCTTGACTTTGCAGCGGCAAAACGGTATAGTTATTACAAACACAGAGGGCCCGCTGCAACGGCGCGGGCCACGGTCAAAGACAAGCGATGGGGGAAGCAGGCATGAGCGTGAAATTCAACGGAAAACACCTGAAAGGCTTTGTGAACGAGGCCGAATGGGGCGCCATCTGGCCCCAGGTGGAAACGGCCCACAAGCTGCTGGAAAGCCGCACCGGCCCCGGCAACGATTTTCTGGGCTGGGTGGACCTGCCGGTAGACTATGACAAGGAGGAGTTCGCCCGCATCAAGGCGGCCGCCGCCAAGATCTGTGCCGACTCCGACGTGCTGGTGGTCATCGGCATCGGCGGTTCCTATCTGGGCGCCCGGGCGGCCATCGAGGCTATCAAGGGCCAGATGTACAACTGCACCTGCAAAAACACCCCGCAGATCTTCTTCGCCGGCAACTCCATCTCGCCGGCCTACCTCAACGACATCCTGGCCTGCTGTGAGGGCAAGCGGGTGAGCGTCAACGTGATCTCCAAGTCCGGCACCACCACCGAGCCGGCCCTGGCGTTCCGGGTGTTCAAGAAATACCTGGAGGAGCGCTACGGCAAGGAGGAGGCCAAAAACCGCATCTACGCCACCACCGACAAGGCCCGGGGCACCCTGAAAAAGCAGGCGGACGACGAGGGCTGGCCCACCTTTGTGGTGCCCGACGACGTGGGCGGGCGCTATTCCGTGCTCACCGCGGTGGGCCTGCTGCCCATCGCCTGCGCCGGCTGCGACATCGACGCGCTGATGCAGGGCGCGGCGGACGCCCGGGCCGCCTACTCCGTGTGCACCCCGGACAACGACTGCTACAAATACGCCGCCGCCCGCAACATTTTGTACCGCAAGGGCAAGAGCGTTGAATTGATGGCCGCCTACGAGCCCAACTTTACCATGATGAACGAGTGGTACAAGCAGCTCTACGGCGAGAGCGAGGGCAAGGACAACAAGGGCCTGATGCCCACCAGCGTCATCTTCTCCACCGACCTGCACAGCATGGGCCAGTTCGTCCAGGAGGGCGCGCGGGTCATGTTCGAGACGGTGGTGAACATCGCCGCCCCCGCAAAGGACCTGTTCATCGAGCAGGACGCCGAAAACCTGGACGGGCTGAACTTCCTGGCCGGCCAGAACATGAGCGTGGTCAACCAGAAAGCGATGCAGGGCACCGTGCTGGCCCACACCGACGGCCGGGTGCCCAACATCCTGCTGGAGGTGCCCAGCCTTTCCGAGTACGACCTGGGCTGGCTGATCTACTTCTTCGAGCGGGCCTGCGCCATCAGCGGTTATCTGCTGGGGGTCAATCCCTTTGACCAGCCGGGCGTGGAGAGCTACAAGAAGAACATGTTCGCCCTGCTGGGCAAGCCCGGCTATGAGGACCGCAAGGCCGAACTGGAAGCGAAGCTCCAATAACAATGCCGTAAGGGTCCGGGCCCATCCGCCCGCACCCCCGAAAATAAAGGAGGTACCCTCTCTATGATTAAACTGATCGTTGGCACCAAAGGCACCGGCAAGACCAAGACGATGATCGATCACATCAACACCGTGACCAAGACCACCACCGGCAACGTGGTGGTGCTGGAAAAGTCCATGCAGCTGACTTTCGACATCGACCATGCCGCCCGCCTTGTGGACCTTGACGGATACAATATCAGCGGCTACGAGATGCTCTACGGCTTTGTGGCGGGCGTTCTGGCCGGCAACTACGACATCACCGAGATGTTCATCGACGGCATCCTGAAGACCTGCAACCACGACCTGGAGGGCCTGGGCGCGTTCCTGGCCAAGGTGGAGGGCCTGGCCGCCACCGCCGGCACCAACGTGACCATCACCATCTCCGCGGCGGTGGAAGACCTGCCCGAGAACGTGAAAAAGTACCTGTAAGGGCAAAAAGGCAAGCGTTGAGGGCGGGAGCCAAAAAGTTGGCTCCCGCTTTCAAATTATCTATTGACAAAGCAGGGCGCATTGGATATAATAATCAGGCGGCCTTTTTAGAGGTGAAGTATGCGTTTTGACCTGAAACAGTTCCTCCGCACCGGGCGGGTGCCCTACGAGGCGCCGCTGGAATGTGACCTGGCCGGCTTCGACTGGCCGGGCTACACGCTGGAAAAACCGGTGGAGGGCAGTTTTCGCGCAGAGCTTGACCCCGACGGCAGAGCAGAGGTGAAGCTGGCGGTGCGCGCTTCGGTGACCGCCCCCTGCGCCCGCTGCCTGGAGGACGCGTGTTATGCCTGCGAGATCCTGCGGAGCTGGACCATCGGCCCCAAAGAGCTCGCGGACAACGAGTGGGAGCTTCCCATCGGCGACACCGGCGTGCTGGACGTGGACGAGCTGGTGTTTCAGGAGCTGGTGCTGGAGATCCCCCCGGTGCTGCTGTGCAGCCCGGACTGTCAGGGGCTATGCCCCGTTTGCGGACGACCTAAAGCGGCAGGCTGTTCCTGCTGTGCGCAAGAGGCCGAGACGCCTGCCGCAAACCAAGGGCTTGCTATATTAAAACAACTGCTGAGCGAAGATTCACATTAGAGGAGGTGCTTAAAATGGCAGTACCCAAGAGAAAGGTTTCCAAGGCACGGCGCGACAAGCGTCGCTCCTCTGTGTGGAAGCTGGAGGCCCCCGCCCTGGTGAAATGCAGCCAGTGCGGCGAGTACAAGCTCCCCCATCAGGTATGCGGCAACTGCGGCTACTACAAGGGCAAGGAAATCATCAAAAAGGAAGCGTGATCCGCTTCCCGAAAACGTAAGGGGAGGGCAGCGCCTTCCCCTTTTTTCGTGGACAGGCCCGCGCAGAGGAGGCTGGCAAGATGGCGGTACGCATCAAGAGCGTGGACAAGGGCTCCGCGGCGGAGGCGGCGGGGCTGAAAGCGGGGGACACCCTGCTCAGCGCCGACGGCAACGAGATCAACGATATGCTGGACTACCAGTTCTACACCTCCGGGCCCCAGCTCTCGCTGGCGGTGCAGCGGGGCGGGCGCCTGGACTACCTCCAGGTGGAAAAGGGCGAGTACGAGCCCTTTGGGTGCGAGTTCGAGACCTACCTCATCGACAAAAAGCACTCCTGCGCCAACCACTGCATGTTCTGCTTCATCGACCAGCTGCCCAAGGGCCTGCGGGAGAGCCTTTATTTCAAGGACGACGACGAGCGGCTGTCCTTTCTGTTCGGCAACTACATCACCCTGACCAACCTCTCCGAGCGGGAGGCCGCCCGCATCATCAAGATGCGCATTTCCCCCATCAATATCTCGGTGCACACCACCGACCCGGACCTGCGGGTGCGGATGATGGCCAACAAAAACGCCGGCAGCACCCTGGCCTACCTGGAGCAGTTCGCCCGGGCGGGCATCCAGATGAACTTCCAGCTGGTGCTCTGCCGGGGGGTCAACGACGGCCCGGCGCTGGAAAAGAGCCTGGCGGACCTGAGCGCCCTTTACCCGGCGGTGCAGAGCATCGCGGCGGTGCCCAGCGGCCTCACCCGCTACCGCAAGGGCCTGTACCCCCTGACCCCCTACGACGCCGCCTCCAGCCGCCAGGTGCTGGACATCCTGGAGCACTGGGGCAACCTGTGCAAGGAGAAATACGGCATCCGCCTTGTGTACCCCGGCGACGAGTGGTACCTGGCCGCCGGGCGGCCCATCCCCCCGGACGCCTTTTACGAGGACTATCCCCAGCTGGAGAACGGGGTGGGCATGTGGCGGCTGTTCAGCGAGGAGTTCGCCGCCGCGCTGGAGCACCACAAGCAGCGCTGGCCGCTGCTGCCCCGGCGCATGGACCTGGTCACCGGCACCCTGGCGGCCCCCCTCATCACCCAGGCGGCGCAGGCGCTGAGCCGGCGGTATCCCCGGCTCAAGCTCACGGTGCATCCCATCCGCAACGACTTTTTCGGGGGCAACGTGAGCGTGGCGGGCCTGGTCACCGCCACCGACATCGCGGCCCAGTGCAGGGGCAAGCTGAAAAGCCGGCACCTGGGGGTGCCCGAGGTGATGCTGCGGGATGAAAAGGACCGCTTTCTGGACGACTGGACCATCCAAAAGCTGGAAAAGGCCCTGGGGGTAAAGGTACACATCCTGCCCTGCGGCGGCGGTGCGCTGGCCGAGACCCTGCTTGCGCCCCGGCTGCCCTGAAACGCGAGACCCAAAAGGGAGGAAAAACCATGGGAAAACCCATCGTGGCGGTGGTCGGCCGGCCCAATGTGGGCAAGTCGACCCTGTTCAATAAACTCATCGGCCAGCGGCTGGCCATCGTGGAGGACACCCCCGGCGTCACCCGGGACCGCATTTTCGGCGAGTGCGAGTGGCAGAACCACGAATTCCTGCTGGTGGACACCGGCGGCATCGACCCCAACGAGGCGGACGGCATCCTGGCCCACATCCGCCAGCAGGCCCAGGTGGCCATCGACGCGGCGGACTGCATCGTCATGGTCACCGACATCAACGCCGGCGTCACCGCCCAGGACCGGGACGTGGCCGCCCTGCTCATGCGCAGCGGAAAGCCGGTGGTGCTGGCGGTGAACAAGTGCGACAAGGTGGGCGAGCCGCCGCTGGAGCTCTACGACTTTTACAGCCTGGGGCTGGGGGAGGTGTTCCCGGTGTCCAGCGTCCACGGCCACGGCACCGGCGATCTGCTGGACGCGGTGTGCGCCCACCTGCCGGATGCCGCCGGCGACGAGGGCGAGGACGAGCGGATCACCGTGGCGGTGATCGGCCGGCCCAACGTGGGCAAATCCAGCCTGGTGAACTACATCCTGGGCGAGGAGCGAATGATCGTGGCCAACGAGGCGGGCACCACCCGGGACGCCATCGACAGCCATGTGGACAACCAGTACGGCAGCTTCGTCTTCACCGACACCGCCGGCCTGCGCAAGCGGGGCAAGGTAGAGGAGGGGGTCGAGCGGTACAGCGTGCTGCGGAGCCTGGCGGCGGTGGAGCGCAGCCGTGTGTGCGTGATCATGATCGACGCGGTGGAGGGCTTCACCGAGCAGGACAGCAAGGTGGCCGGCTACGCCCACGAGCAGGGCAAGGCCTGCATCATTGCGGTGAACAAGTGGGACGCGGTGGAAAAGGACGACAAGACCATGGACACCGTGCGCAAGAAGCTGATGAACGATTTCAGCTTCATGAGCTACGCCCCCATCATCTTCATCAGCGCCAAGACCGGCCAGCGGGTGGACCGGCTGTTCCAGCTCATCAAGTACGTGGACGAGCAGAACGCCCTGCGGGTGACCACCGGTATGCTCAACGAGCTGCTGGCCCGGGCCACCGCCCGGGTGCAGCCTCCCAGCGACAAGGGCCGCCGGCTGAAGATCTACTATATGACCCAGATCTCCACCCGCCCGCCCACATTCGTCTGCTTTGTGAACCGGAAAGACCTGTTCCACTTCTCCTACCAGCGCTATATCGAAAACCAGATCCGGGAGACTTTCGGGCTGGAGGGCACCCCGGTGCGGCTGATCGTCCGGGAGCGGGGCGACGGCAGCACCAAGTGACCGCGGCTTGACCGAGACAACGGGAGGGACCAAACATGACGCTTAACATGATCGTGATCCTGCTGCTGGCCGCCGCCTTTGTGGTGGGGTATCTCTTCGGCAGCCTGAACTTCGGGGTGATCGTCAGCCGCCTTGTCTACCACGAGGACATCCGCACCAAGGGCAGCGGCAACGCCGGCACCACCAACATCCTGCGCACCTACGGCAAAAAGGCCGCCGCCCTCACCCTGGCGGGGGACATGCTCAAGGGGGTCGCGGCGGTGGTGTTCTGCCGCTGGGCGGGGATGCTGATCACCGGCGGCGTGGAGGTGAACGGCGTCTACGCCGGCTACATCGCCGCCATCGGCGCGGTGTGCGGCCATCTGTGGCCGGTGTGGTTCGGCTTCAGGGGCGGCAAAGGGGTGGCCGTGGCCGCCGGAGCCATCCTGGCCAGCGAGCCGGTGGTGCTGCTGGCGCTGGCGGTGGTGTTCTTCACCCTGGCCTTTGCCACCCGCATCGTCAGCCTGGCCTCGGTGACGGTGGCGGTGCTCTATCCCATCTTCACCGGCCTGTACAGCTGGTACGCCGGGCGGGACATCCTCTTCACCACCCTCTGCGCCCTGGTCATGGGCCTGCTGGTGATCTGGATGCACCGGGCGAACATCCAGCGGCTGGCAAACGGCACCGAGTACCGCTTCGGCGAAAAGAAAAAGTGAGAAAAGGCCCGGCTCTGCGCCGGGCCTTTTGCAAAGGGGGAGAACACCCGTGGAGATCCTGGTCACCCTGCCGCTGAACGAAGAGCAGCGGGCGCTGCTGGCCGCCGCCGCCCCGGGCCATGCCCTGCGCTATCTGGAAAAGGAGCGGCTGGGCCCGGAGGAGCTGGAAAAGGCCCAGATCATCCTGGGCAACCTGGCACAGCCGGGCCAGCTGGCTTTTTGCAAAAACCTGCGCTGGATCCAGCTGAACAACGCAGGCACCGAGGGCTATTGCGAGCGGCTGCCCCGGGGGGCGCTGCTCACCAACGCCACCGGAGCCTACGGCCCGGTGATGGCGGAGTACATGGTGGGGGCGGTGCTGTCCCTGTTCTGGCACAGCGCCGATTACTGCCGGCAGCAGGCCCGCCGCTGCTGGCACAAGCTGGGCCACGCCCGGGTCATTGCCGGCAGCACCGTGCTGGTGGTGGGCCTGGGGGACATCGGCAGCGCCTTTGGCCGGCGGATGGCCGCGCTGGGGGCCACGGTGTACGGCGTCCGGCGCCGGGGCGGCCGGGCCCCCGACTGGCTGGCGGGTCTCGTCGGCCCCGAGGGGCTGGACGAGCTGCTGCCCAAGGCGGACGTGGTGGCGCTGTGCCTGCCGGGGAACGCCGACACCCGCCACACCCTGAACAGGCGGCGCATCGGCCTTTTGAAACAGGACGCGGTGGTGGTCAACGTGGGCCGGGGCAGCGCGGTGGACACCGACGCCCTGTGCGAGGCGCTGTACGCCGGGCGGCTGGGAGGCGCGGCGCTGGACGTCACCGACCCGGAGCCCCTGCCGCCGGACCATCCCCTGTGGGCCGCGCCGAACACCTGCATCACCCCCCACATCGCCGGGGGTTACGCCCAGCCCCAGACTTTGCAGCGGGTGGCGGATCTGTGCGCGGACAACCTGCGCCGGTATCTGGCGGGGCAGGAGCTGCGCAGCGTGGTGGACCTTGCCACCGGCTACGCCCGCTAAAAAACAAAAATGCGCGCCGCTTCCGATGCCAAAGGGCAGGGGAGCGGCGCGCTTTTTCATTTGTCGTACCAGTATTTCCGGTCCAGGCTGCGGTATTGCAGCGCCTCCGCCAGATGGGCCGCGCCGATCTCCTCGCAGCCGGCCAGGTCGGCGATGGTGCGGCTCACTTTCAGGATGCGGTCGTAGGCACGGGCGGAGAGGCCCAGGCGGTCGAAGGCGTTTTGCAGCAGGGCGGCCGCCGCCGCGTCCGGCTGGCAGAAGCGGCGCAGCAGCCGGCCGGAGAGCTGGGCGTTGCAGCTCACCCCCAGGCCCTGGTAGCGCTTTGTCTGTATCGCCCGGGCGGCCAGCACCCGCTTGCGGATGTCGGCGCTGCACTCGCTTTTCTCCCGGCTGGAGATCTCGCTGTACTGCACCGGGCCCACCTCCACGTGCAGGTCGATCCGGTCCAGCAGCGGGCCGCTGATCCGCCGGCGATAGCTCTCGATGGCGCTGGGAGTGCAGGTGCAGGCCCGGGTGGGATGCCCGAAGTAGCCGCACTTGCAGGGGTTCATGGCCGCCAGCAGGATGAACCGGCTGGGCCAGGTGACGGTTGCCGCCGCCCGGCTCACGGTGACCTGGCCGTCCTCCACCGGCTGGCGCAGCACCTCCAGCACGTCCCGGTGGAACTCCGGCAGCTCGTCCAGGAACAAAACGCCGTTGTGGGCCAGGCTCACCTCGCCCGGCCGGGCGTTCGCCCCGCCGCCCGCCAGCGCCGCGCCGCTGACGCTGTGGTGGGGGCTTCGGAAAGGCCGCCGCTGCACCAGGCCGCTGCCCGCCGGCAAAAGGCCCGCCACCGAGCAGATGGTGGTACACTCCACCGCCTCCTCCTGGGTCAGCGGCGGCAGGATGCCGGGCATCCGCTTGGCAAGCATACTCTTGCCGGTGCCCGGCGGGCCGATCATCAACAGGTTGTGGCCGCCGGCGGCGGCGATCTCCAGGGCCCGACGAGCCGCCAGCTGGCCCTTGACGTCGGCAAAATCCGGCGCGCCCGCGTCCTCCAGGGGCGCAAAGGGAACGCGCTCGGCCGCCGTCAGCGGGCTTTCGCCCCGCAGGTGGGCCACCACCTGGTCGGCGCTGGCGGCCCCGTAGACGGTGAGCCCCTCCACCGCGGCGGCCTCGGCGGCGTTCTCCGCCGGCAGGAACAGCTCGGTGACCCCCGCGGCCGCGGCGGCCAGCGCCATGGGCAGGATGCCCGTCACCGGGCGCAGGGCCCCGTTCAGCGAAAGCTCTCCCACAAAGGCACGGGCGGGCGACACCGGCCCCAGCTGGCCGCTGGCGCACAAAAGGGCCAGCAGCACCGGCAGGTCGTACACCGGGCCGGTCTTTCGCAGCCGGGCGGGCGCCAGGTTCACGGTGATGCGGCTGGCGGGCCAGGCGTAGCCCAGGTTTTTCATGGCGCTTCGCACCCGGTCCGCCGCTTCCTTTACCGCGTTGTCCGGCAGGCCCACGATGCTGAACTGGGGCAGGCCGCCGCTGATGTCCGCCTCGGCGGTCACCGCGAAGCCGTCCAGGCCCTGCACCCCAAAGCTGTTTACCTTGGCAAACATATCGTCACCTCGTCTTCAGGCGGGAAACTGGAACACGGCGCCCACCACGCCGGCCAGCACGATAAACACCACCGGATGTACCTTGGGCAGCTTGCGCTGGGCGATGAAGATGGCGACGCCCAGGATCACCGCCGGCCAGATCACCGCGCCGCCCCAGTCGCCCGCCTCGATGGCGGGCAGGCTCACCAAGGTGACCTCCGCCACGCTGACGCCGGCGGCGGCCACCAGCGCCACCGAGGCGGGGCGCAGGCCGTAAAGCCCTTTCTGCACCAGGGGGCTGTCCTTGAACCTGTTCAGCATCCGGGCGATGATCAGAATGATCACGATGGAGGGGGCGATCAGGCCCAGGGTGGCCACGATGCCGCCGGGCACCCCGGCGGTGATGTAGCCGGCGTAGGTGGCCATGTTGATGCCCAGCGCCCCCGGCGTGCTCTCGCTCACCGCGATCATGTTGGCCACGTCGGCGGCGGTGAACCAGCCGATGGTGTCCGCCATGTCGTACAAAAAAGGCAGGGTGGCAAGGCCGCCGCCGATGGCGAACAGGCCCACCTTGGCGAACTCGTAGAAAAGACGCAGCAGCGTCACAGCGTAAGCGGTCATTTTTCCTCCTCCTTCTTTGCGCCGGGGGCCAGCAGCAGCCCGGCCAGCGCCGCCGCCACCACGTAGACGGCGGGGGAGATGCTCACCGGCAGAAGACCGCCGAACACCGACAGCAAAAAGATCACCAGGAAGATGGCAAGGGTGCGCTTGTCCAGCACCGACTTTTTCCACAGCCGCAGCACCGCGTTGAGGATCAGCACGCAGACGCACACCCGCACGCCGCCAAAGGCGCTTTTCACCACCGGATAGGTGAGCAGGTAGCCCAGGCCCGCCGCCACCAGCGACAGCAGGATGATGGGGAAAAAGGTGAAGCCAACGGTGGCGATGATGCCCCCCAAGGCCCCCTTGCGCTTGTTGCCGATGAAAGTGGACACGTTCACCGCGATGATGCCCGGGGTACACTGGCCGATGGCGAAATAGTCCGCCATCTCCTCCTCGGTGGCCCAGCCCCGCTTGTCCACGCACTCCCGCTGCAAGATGGGCAGCATGGCGTAGCCGCCCCCAAAGGTGACCCCGCCGATCTTGGCGAAAGTCCAGAACAGTTCAAAATATTCCCTCAAAAGAAAAGCGCCTCCCTGCACGGAAAATTCCTGTTTAAGTATAGCACAGCCCCCGGCAAAATGCCACCGCGCCGCCGGCGCCCGGCGCAGCTTTTTATTGACAATCTCTTTCCGGCCCGCTACAATAAATACAACTGGATACTTTCCACAAAAAGTGTCAAAAACAGGAAAAAGCAGGTGGAAATTATGTATAAAGAAGAGTACGAGCGCTGGCTTGCGGCCGACCTGGACGACGCGGACCTGAAACCGGAGCTGGAGAGCGTCGCCGGCGACGACGAGGCCATCAAGGACCGTTTCGCCGTGGCGCTGAAATTCGGCACCGCCGGCCTGCGGGGGGTCATCGGCGCCGGCACCAACCGGATGAACGTGTATGTGGTGCGTCAGGCCACCCAGGGCCTGGCCAACTGGGTAAAGACCCAGGGCGGCACCCAGACGGTGGCCATCAGCTACGACAGCCGCATCAAGAGCGACGTGTTTGCCAAAGCCGCCGCCGAGGTGCTGGCCGCCAACGGGGTGAAGGTGCGCATCTACAAGGCGCTGATGCCGGTGCCCGCGCTGAGCTTCGCCACCCGCTACTATAACTGCAACGCCGGCATCATGGTCACCGCCAGCCACAACCCCGCCAAGTACAACGGCTACAAGGCCTACGGGCCGGACGGCTGCCAGATGACCGACGAGGCCGCCGACATCGTCTACGCGGAGATCCAAAAGACCGACGTGCTCACCGGCGCCAAGGCCATGCCCTTTGCCGAGGCGCTGGCCGCCGGCCTGGTGGAGTACGTGGGCGAGGATTGCTACGAGGCCCTGTACGCCGCCATCGAGAGCCGCCAGGTGCGGCCGGGCCTGTGCGCCGACGCGGGCCTCAAGCTGGTGTACAGCCCGCTGAACGGCAGCGGCCTGGTGCCGGTGACCCGGGTGCTGGGCGACATGGGCATCACCGACATCACCATCGTGCCCGAGCAGAAAGATCCGGACGGCAACTTCCCCACCTGCCCCTATCCCAACCCGGAAATTTTCGAGGCGCTGCGCTTAGGGCTGGAGCTGGCGAAAACCTCCGGCGCGGACCTGATGCTGGCCACCGACCCGGACGCCGACCGTGTGGGCATCGCCGTGCGCTGCAAGGACGGCAGCTACGAGCTGCTGTCCGGCAACGAGGTGGGCGTGCTGCTGCTGGACTACATCTGCGCCGGCCGCATCGAAAAGGGCACCATGCCCGAAAAGCCGGTCATGGTCAAGAGCATCGTGTCCACCCCCCTGGCGGACGTGGTGGCCGCCCACTACGGCGTCGAGTGCCGCAATGTGCTCACCGGCTTCAAGTGGATCGGCGACCAGATCGCCCGGCTGGAGGCCGCGGGCGAGGTGGAGCGGTTCATCTTCGGCTTTGAGGAGAGCTACGGCTATCTCGCCGGCAGCTACGTGCGGGACAAGGACGCCATCATCGGCAGTATGCTCATCTGCGAGATGGCCGCCTACTACCGCAGCATCGGCTCCTCCATCAAGGAGGAACTGGAGCGCATCTACGCCCAGTACGGCCGCTACCTGAACAAGGTGGACTCCTACGAGTTCCCGGGCCTTTCCGGCATGGACAAGATGGCCGGCATCATGCAGCAGCTCCGGGACGAGCCTCCGGCGGAATTTGCCGGCTACAAGGTGCTCACCGTGGCGGACTACAAGGCCCGCACCCTCACCGAGCTGGCCACCGGCAAGGTCACCCCCATCGACCTGCCCGCCGCCAACGTGCTGATCTACGCCCTGGAGGGCGGCGCCACCGTGGTGGTGCGCCCCAGCGGCACCGAGCCCAAGATCAAGACCTACTTCACCACCCTGGGCAAGGACCTGGCCGAGGCCGAGGCCCAAAAGGACGCCCTGGCCGCCGCCCTGAAGCCCCTGCTGGCCTGAGTACATAAAACCATTGCCGCCCCGCCTCCCGGCGGGGCGGTTTTTCTGCCCGGTGCAATAACCTGCGGCGCCAAGGCGTTTTCCTTATAGAAACAAGGAAAAGGAGGCCCTGCCCATGAAACGCCTGATCGCTTTGCTGCTTGCCCTGTGCCTGGCAGGCTGTTCCGCCCCTGCGTCCGCCCCCCAAACGGAGGAGCACGAGACCTACCGCATCGCCGACGGGGCCGGAAGCGGCAGCCTGCTGCTGGCCGGGCAGGGGGAGCATGGAAGCCTCGACCGGCTGAGCACCGGCGACCTGCCCGTCACCCTGGACGGAAAAGAGGCGAGCGTCGCCGACCTCAAGGACGGTATGCTGGTCACGGTGTATTTCACCGGCGGGATGCAGATGAGCTATCCCGGCGGGTTTTACGAGCCCTTGCGGCTGGAGGCGGAAACCGCCGGCGCCGACGACCGGGTGGGTCTGGCCCTCCAGGCGCTGGAGGACCTGTGGAGCGAGGACACTGCTCTCAATGAGAACATCGAGCAGCTGTCAGTTTACATCGACGAGGCGCTGGTGCCCAACGCCGCCGAGCGGGCCGCCGTGGTCTGGCGCTTTGCCGAGCTGCACCAGATCCTGGACCCGCTGACCTACAGCTGGCAGGAACTGTGCGACGAGGGCTATGTGAACGAGGAAGAACTTTCCTGGGAAAAGGGTTGCTATTTCGAGCTAAAGGCCGCGGAGGACGCAGGAACGGGCAAGACCCTCCGCTTCGACGCCCAGAAATGGCGGGGCGGCCTGGCGGCCATCTTCTACGACGGCTGCACCGGGCGGAGGAACGC
The DNA here is from genome assembly GCA_019117205.1 of Candidatus Allofournierella merdigallinarum. Taxonomy (GTDB): domain Bacteria; phylum Bacillota; class Clostridia; order Oscillospirales; family Ruminococcaceae; genus Allofournierella_A; species Allofournierella_A merdigallinarum. The sequence goes on from DXAC01000107.1 coordinate 36,166, forward strand.
CGACGGCAGCTGGAGCTACCAGCGGGGCGCTTTCGCCATCGCCTGACGCTTTTTTGCCCGGGCGGTCCGGCCGCCCGGGCGGGCAAAACCGCTTGACAGGCCCGCCGGCCTGTGCTATAATGCTCTGGCAATCGTTCCGATGGCTGCTCCGTGCGCACAGGATGGCGCACGCTGGTAGCCTCCCATTGAAGGTTGTGATGGGCGTATGTAAAGAGCATAGCCCCCGAAGTCATGAACCAGAAAGAGGTGAACCGTAATGAAACAGGGCATCCATCCCAAGTACATGGACTGCACCATCACCTGCGCCTGCGGTGAGGTCATCCATACCCGCTCCACCAAGCCGGAGATCCACGTGGAGGTCTGCTCCAAGTGCCATCCCTTCTACACCGGCAAGCAGAAGCTGGTGGACACCGGCGGCCGTGTGGACCGCTTCAACAAGCGTTTCGGCCTGAAGAAGTAAAAGACCCATCGAAAAGGCGGTTTGGCTACAAACCGCCTTTTTTGTCGTGTTTTGATCCGGGGGGACACCGCCATGGAGGACTACCGCACCATCGAGGGCACCGCCACCGCCGAGGTGGAGGAAAAGCGCAGCCGTTTCATCGCCCTGGCCGCCTTTGCGAACAGCGAGGAGCAGGCCCTGGCGGTGCTGGACGGGGTGCGCGCCGCCCACCGCACCGCCCGCCACAACGTTTACGCCTATGTGCTGCGGGAGGGGGCCCGCACCCGCTACTCCGACGACGGCGAGCCGGCCAAGACCGCCGGCCTGCCGGTGCTGGAGGCCATCCGCCACGCGGGCCTCACCGACTGCATCGTGGTGGTCACCCGGTACTTCGGCGGCACCCTGCTGGGCACCGGCGGGCTGGTGCGCGCCTACACCGAGAGCGCCTCGGCCGCCCTGGCCGCCGCGAGGGTGGTCACCGTGCGGGCCTGCGTGCGCCTTACGGTGGCGGTGGACTACGCCCTCTACGAGCGGGCGGCCCAGCTTTTGCAAAGCGCGGGGGGCAGGCTGGACGAGCCGGTGTTCGCCGACAAGGTCACCCTGGCCGCCCTGCTGCCCGCCGGGGCCGAGGCGCCGCTGCTGCCCGCTTTCGCCGAGCTCAGCCGGGGGGCGGCCCGGCCCGAGGTGTCCCGGCCCTTTTACGCCCCCTTTTGACAGCCCCCGCGCCGGCGGAAAATTTTTTGCGGATTTTTTAAAGGGTTTTGGGCCTTTGCCTCGTATATACAATATACCGGAAGTTTCGCCGCCCGGCACAAAAGGAGGGAGCGCCATGTCAAGCACCCCGCGGGAATACACCGAACAGGTGGAAAAGAGCGTCCTTGCGCCCTGGGCGGCGCTGAGCAGCCACAGCCGGGGCCGCCTCGTGCCGGAGGAGGCGTGCCCCCTGCGCACCTGCTACCAGCGGGACCGGGACCGGATCATCCACTGCAAATCTTTCCGGCGCTTAAAACAAAAGACCCAGGTGTTCCTCTCGCCAGAGGGCGACCACTACCGCACCCGGCTCACCCACACGCTGGAGGTCAACCAGATCGCCCGCACCGTCGCCCGGGCCCTGCGGCTCAACGAGGACCTGGCGGAGGCCATCGCCCTGGGGCACGATCTGGGCCACACCCCCTTCGGCCACGCGGGCGAGCGGGCGCTGAACAAGCTGTGCCCCGGGGGCTTCAAGCACTACCAGCAGAGCGTGCGGGTGGTGGACAAGCTGGAGAAGAACTTCCAGGGGCTCAACCTCACCTGGGAGGTGCGCAACGGCATCATCTGCCACACAAAGGGCAAGTGGGCCGCCACGCTGGAGGGCCAGGCCGTGCGCTATGCAGACCGCATCGCCTATATGAACCACGACATCGAGGACGCCATCACCGCCGGCGTGCTCTCGCCCGCCGCCCTGCCCGCCGAGATCGTGGCGGTGCTGGGCGACACCAAGAGCCGGCGCATCTCCACCCTCATCCGGGACCTGGTGGACAACAGCGGGCCGGAGGGGCTCGCGTTCAGCCCGCTGGTGGGGGAGGCCTACGAGGCGCTCCACGACTTCATGTACTCCACCGTGTATGTGGACAAGGAGGCCAAGCGGGAGGAGCAAAAGGTGGAAAAGGTCATCACCGAGCTCTACGAGCGGCTGCTGGCCGACCCGGGCCTTTTGCCGGACGGCTTTTTGCAGATCGCCTACCAGGAGGGTGCCGACCGGGCGGTGACCGACTATATCAGCGGCATGAGCGACGAGTTCGCCATCCGCATGTTCGAGGACCTGTTCGTGCCCAAAAAGTGGCACGTGCTTTGAAAAACGCGCCGGGACAAGGGGGGTGAGGCCGTGTGATCCCGCGGGAATATGTGGAGGAAGTGGTGCGCCGCAGCGACATCACCGAGGTGGTGAGCAGCTATGTGCAGCTGCGCCACCGGGGCCGCACCCACACCGGCCTGTGTCCGTTCCACAGCGAGAAGACCCCCTCCTTTGTGGTCTACCCCGAGACCCAGAGCTTCTACTGCTTCGGCTGCGGGGCGGGGGGCGACGTGATCAACTTTGTGCGCCGCATCTCCAACCTGGACTATGTGGAGGCGGTGAAGCTGCTGGCGGGCCGGGCGGGGATGCCCATGCCCGAGGAGGACGACAAGGCGGGCCGCCTGCGCAGCAGGGTGCTGGCCGTCAACAAGGAGGCCGCCCGCTTTTTCTACGAGCAGCTCAACGCCGACACCGACGCCGCCCGCACCGCCCGGGCCTACTGGCGGGGGCGGGGCCTGTCGGACGCCACCATCCGCCGCTTTGGGCTGGGCTACTCGCCGGACGACTTCGGGGCCCTGCGCCGCCATCTGCGAAGCAAGGGCTACACCGAGGAGGAGATGCTGGCCTCCGGCCTGGAAAAGCGCAGCGAAAAGGGTAACGTCTACGACGTGTTCCGGGGCCGGGTGATGACCCCCATCTTCGACCTGCGGGGCAATGTCATCGCCTTTGGCGGCCGGGTGCTGGGGGACGAAAAACCCAAATACATCAACAGCCCCGAGACCATCGTTTACAAAAAGAGCAAGGCGATGTTCGCCTTGAACATCGCCAAGAAAAGCGCCTCCCGCCGGTACATCCTCTGCGAGGGCTATATGGATGTGATCAGCCTGCATCAGGCGGGATTTGACACCGCGGTGGCCGCCTGCGGCACCGCCCTCACGGCGGATCAGGTGCGGCTGCTGGGGGAGTACGCCGATGAAGTGGTGCTCTGCTACGACTCGGACGAGGCCGGCCAGAAAGCCACCGCCCGCAGCCTGGGCCTCTTTGCCGACAGCCCGGTAAAGGTGTCGGTGCTGAACATCCCCGGCGCGAAAGACCCGGACGAGTTCATCAAAAAGTACGGCAGAGAGCGCTTTGAGCAGCTGCTCAACGGCACCGCCAACGCCATCGAGTATAAGCTTGCCAGGGTGCGGGAAAAGTATGACCTGGCCCGCCCGGCGGACCGGGTGGAGTACATCAAGGAGGCCATCCGCCTTTTGGCCGGCCGGCTGACCCCCACCGAGCGGGAGGTCTACGCCGGGCGGCTGGCGGAGGAGACCGACGTGGCCAAGGCCAACGTGATGGCCCAGCTGGATGCGGCGGTGCGCACCGCCCGCCGCAAGGCCCAGCGGGAAAAGGAGCGGGAACTGCTGACCAAAAGCGCCGGCGGGGACATCAAGCTGCCCTACAACGCCCCGGGGGGCGAAAAGGCCCTGGGGGTGGCAAACGCCGAGCAGCAGCTGGTGGCCGCCCTGCTGCGGGACCCGTCGCTGATCCCCCTGGCGGCGGACAGGGCGAAGCCGGAGAACTTCCTGTTGGAGGACATGGCCGCCGCCTACGCCGCCCTGCTGGAGGTCTACCGCCAGGGCGCCGTGCCGGACCTGGCCGCCCTGGCCGCCACCCTGCCGGAGGCCACCGTGAGCCGCCTCTCGCTGCTTCTGGCCCGCAACTACGATGTGGGCCTGGGCCGTCGGGACGTGGAGATGTACCTGGACCGGCTGGAACAAAGCGTGCCCCAGAGCTCCAAAGCGGGGGATATGACCGGCGAGCAGCTGGAGGAATACATGGAGCGGCTGCGGCAGAAAAAGAAAAAGACGAGCGGCCCCGCGCCGCTCTGACCACACTCCGCCCCCGGCGGAGAATACCACAGGGACGAAGCACCCAGGAGGACGTTTCAAATGGCAGAAAAGAAAAACCTCATCCGCGAGCTCATCGAGACCGGCAAGCGCAACGGCAAGCTCACCACCAAGGAGATCAACGACGCCATCGAGGAGAGCGGCTTTGACGTGGAGCAGATCGACAAGCTCTACGAGACCATGGAGAGCCACGGTATCGAGATCGCCGACGAGCCGGACGCCGAGGCCTTTACCCTCACCGAGGAGAGCGTGGACGAGTTCGAGAGCTCCCTGTCCGCCGAGGGCGTGGCCATCGACGACCCGGTAAAGGTGTACTTAAAGGAGATCGGGCGGGTGCCCCTCCTCAGCAGCGACGAGGAGATCCAGCTGGCGCTGAACATCCTGGCCGGCTCCCAGGCGGAGGAGCAGAAAAAGGAGCTCTTCCCGGATATCTGGAAGATCGAGAAGAACATCAAGCTCACCGACGCCCAGCGCAAGGCGAAGCTGGAGGAGGCAAAGCAGGGCCTGGACGAGGCCCAGCTGGAGACGCTGGCCCAGCTGGACACCATCCTCCACAAGGGGGACAAGGCCAAGCAGCGTCTGTCCGAGGCCAACCTGCGGCTGGTGGTGTCCATCGCCAAGCGGTATGTGGGCCGGGGTATGCAGTTTTTGGACCTGATCCAGGAGGGCAACCTGGGGCTTATCAAGGCGGTGGAGAAGTTCGACCACACCAAGGGCTTCAAGTTCTCCACCTATGCCACCTGGTGGATCCGCCAGGCCATCACCCGCGCCATCGCCGACCAGGCCCGCACCATCCGCATCCCGGTGCACATGGTGGAGACCATCAACAAGGTGAAAAAGGTGTCCAGCCAGCTGCTGCACCAGAACGGCCACGACCCCACGGCGGACGAGATCAGCCAGGCGCTGGACATGCCGGTGGAAAAGGTGCGGGAGATCATGCGGGTGGCCCAGGAGCCGGTGAGCCTGGAGACCCCCATCGGCGAGGAGGAGGACAGCCATCTGGGCGACTTCATCCCCGACGAGGACGCCCCCGTCCCCGCCGAGGCTGCCAGCCACACCCTGCTCAAGGAGCAGCTGTCCAGCGTGCTCTCCACCCTGACCCCCCGGGAGGAAAAGGTGCTCCGCCTGCGCTTCGGCCTGGAGGACGGCCGCCCCCGCACCCTGGAAGAGGTGGGCCACGAGTTCGAGGTCACCCGCGAGCGCATCCGCCAGATCGAGGCCAAGGCCCTGCGCAAGCTGCGCCACCCCAGCCGCTCCAAGAAGCTGAAAGACTTCCTGGATTGAATGTAAAGGTTTCGCCGCAGGCGTTCGCGCCTGCGGCTTTTTTGTGCGCGCCTGTAAGAAATACGTGTCCGTATCCGTATAAGGGGACGAAAGCGCTTTCAAAACAGAGAGGAGGCGGCCGAAACGGACTGCATGAACGAACGGGAGCTGGTGGAGGGCATCGCCCGCAAAGAGGAAGAGGCGGCCCGCGCGCTGGTGGAACAGTACGGCGGGCTGCTGCGGGCGGTCATCCGCCGCCACGCGCCCGGCCTGGACGAGGAGGACCTGCTGGCCGACGCGCTGCTGGCCATCTGGCAGAACATCCACCGCTTTGATAAGCGGGGCAGCTTCAGGAACTGGGCCGCGGCGGTGGCCCGCTACCGGGCCATCGACGCGGTGCGCAAGGCGGCCCGCAGCACGCCTGCCGGCGACCGGCTGGAAGCGTTGGGCGGCGCCACCCTGGACGAATACCTGACGCTGGAACTGGAAGACCTGTTCCGGGGCCTGAGCCCCGCCGACCGGGACCTGCTTCTGGCCCGCTATTACTACGGAGAGACCGCCGAAGGCCTGGCCGCCCGCCACAACATCACGGTGGGGGCGCTGCACACCCGCCTCGCCCGGGCACGACAGCGGCTGGCGCGGCAACTGCAAGAGAGGAGAGAAACGCCATGAACGATATCTATGATGCGCTGAACCACGTTTCCATGGATCTGGACGCTTACACCCCCGTGCCGCTGGAAGCAGGGGAGAGCGAACGGCAGGTGAACCGCCTGCTGGCCGCGAAAAAGACGGAGCGCCCCGCCCTGCGCGTCCACCGCCGGCGCTGGGCCGTGCTGGCCGCGGCGGCGGCCCTGACCGCCTGCCTGGCGGTGGGCGCGGGCGCGGCCCATTCCTGGAGCGGTGATTTTGCCGCTTTCCTGGGGCTGGGAGAGGAGAACAGCCTGGGCGACATGAGTCTGGGCCTGGGCCTCAGTCAGACCCTGCCGGGAGGCACCGTCACCCTGGAGGGTGTGCTGGGCGATGACTACTGCATTTATGTGCCTTTCACCGTGGAAGCCCCCGAGGGCCAGGTGCTGGACGGCACCCTGGACTACGGCTTTGACGACTGCACCCTGTATTCCGATGCCTCCGACGGCATGGTGCAGCACATGGAGATGCTGCCGGACGACGATCCCACCGACAACAAGCTCCGCTTTGTGATGATGGCTTCCAGCTCTAAGCCTCTGCGGGGCAAAATGGCGGAAGCGACTGTGTGGAACCTGTTCAGCTACCCCACCGACACCAGCCGCCTCCACGATGAGGACGCGGTGGTGCCCGGACGGTTCGAGTTCTCGTTCCGGCTGGACTACGAGGACCGCTCCGTTGTCGTCTGCGACCAGAACACCGATGTGGGCCTGGGCTGGCCCCTGGCCCGGCTGGAGCTCTCGCCGGTGTCGGTCTATCTGGAACTGGACGGCCTGCCGGAGAACGAGATGAACCCTGCCTTTGATACTTCCATCGTCCTCATCGGCCTCGATGGCAGCCGCCAGGAACTGGTGAGCGACTGGGATCATGAGCAGACGGGAGAAGGCATCCCCGGCCTGAGCTTTTCCCAGGATGAAAAGGCCGTGCGCATGCTCCTCCAGGCCATCGACCCGGCGCAGTATGCCGCAGTGGAGGTGAACGGCACGCTGCTGCCCCTGCCCGCCCTGTGATGGGCCGCTCCCGCGCCGAAAACGACAAAATAAGAACACACGTTCCCGGGCGTTCCACGCCCGGGAACTTTTTTTGCCGATTTGGGGAAAATGGCTTGACAGCGCCCTTTTCGCCGGATATACTGAGTTAGTATAGCATAATGGATCAGAACGCCCTTGAACTGTTTTGTTCCACAAAATATTTTTGAAAGTTTGTGAAAACTGCACAAAACGTTTTGCGGAAAAACGGCGGCGGGGGGCGGCGCTGGTCCATAAGTACAAGATACAGGATAGGAGTGGACGCTTTTTATGATGAAGGTCAAGCCCGTGACCCTCGGCAAGACCCAGCGTATGAGCTTTTCCCGCATCGACGAGGTCATCGATATGCCCAACCTCATCGAGGTGCAGAAGAACTCGTACAAGTGGTTCCTGGACCAGGGCCTGAAAGAGGTCTTCCACGACGTAGCCACCATCGAGGACTTCACCGGCAACCTGGCGCTGGAGTTCATCGACTACCGCCTGGGCGAGCCCAAGTACACCATCAAGGAGTGCAAAGAGCGGGACGCCACCTATGCCGCGCCCCTGCGGGTCACCGCGCGTCTTTTGAACAAGGAGACCGGCGAGGTCAAGGAGCAGGAGATCTTCATGGGTGATTTCCCGCTGATGACCGACGCGGGCACCTTTGTGAACAACGGCGCCGAGCGCGTCATCGTCAGCCAGCTGGTCCGCAGCCCCGGCGTCTACTTCGGCGCCAGCTATGACAAGACCGGCAAGCACCTGTACACCGCCACCATGAACCCCAATCGGGGCGCCTGGCTGGAGTATGAGACCGACTCCAACGACGTGTTCTACGTGCGCATCGACAAAAACCGCAAGCTGCCGGTGACGGTGCTCATCCGGGCGCTGGGCCTTGGCACCGACGTGCAGATCCGGGAGTTCTTCGGCGAGGACGAGCGCATCCTGGCCACCCTGGAAAAAGACACCACCACCAACACCGAGGAGGGCCTGCTGGAGACCTACCGCAAGCTGCGCCCCGGCGAGCCTCCCACGGTGGAGAGCGCCCAGACCCATCTGAACAACCTGTTCTTCGACCCCCGCCGCTACGACCTGTCCCGTTTCGGCCGGTACAAGATGAACAAAAAGCTGGCCCTTGCCCGCCGCATCGCCGGCTTCACCGCCGCCCGCGACGTGGTGGCCCCCCTCACCGGCGAGCTGCTGATCTCCGCCGGCGAGCGCATCACCCGCGAGGCCGCCGAGGCCGCCGAGGCCGCCGGCGTGAGCGTGGCCTACCTGACCATCGACGAAAAGGAAGTCAAGGTGATCACCAACGGCACGGTGGACGCCCAGGGCTTCTTCCCCTTTGACGTGGCCGCCTGCGGCATCAACGAAAAGGTGAGCTTTGCCGAGCTGCGCGCCATTCTGGACGCGGGCCTGGACGAGGCCGGCCAGAAAGAGATGCTGGAGAAGAACCGCGACAAGCTCATCAGCCGCACCGTCACCATCGACGACATCTTCGCCTCCATCAACTACCTGAACGGCCTGGACCACGGCGTGGGCGTCACCGATGACATCGACCATCTGGGCAACCGGCGCATCCGCAGCGTGGGCGAGCTGCTGCAAAACCAGTTCCGCATCGGCTTCTCCCGCATGGAGAGGGTCATCCGCGAGCGCATGACCCTCCAGGCCCAGGACGCCGGCGAGGCCACCCCCCAGAGCCTCATCAACATCCGCCCGGTGGTGGCGGCCATCAAGGAGTTCTTCGGCTCCAGCCCCCTGAGCCAGTTCATGGACCAGAACAACCCCCTGGCCGAGCTCACCCACAAGCGGCGCCTGTCCGCCCTGGGCCCCGGCGGCCTGTCCCGTGACCGGGCCGGGTTCGAGGTGCGCGACGTGCATTACAGCCACTACGGCCGCATGTGCCCCATCGAGACCCCCGAGGGCCCCAACATCGGCCTGATCAGCTACCTGGCCACCTTTGCCAAGATCAACGAGTACGGCTTCGTGGAGGCCCCCTACCGCAAGGTGGACAAGGCCACCGGCGTGGTCACCGACGAGGTGGTCTACATGACCTCCGACGTGGAGGACGAGTACGTGGTGGCCCAGGCCAACGAGCCGCTGGACGAGCAGCACCGCTTCGCCAACCCCCGCGTGAATGTCCGCCGCCGCGAGGAGATCATGGAGATCGAGCGGGAAAAGGTGGACTACATGGACGTCAGCCCCAAGATGGTCGTCTCGGTGGCCACCGCCATGATCCCGTTCCTGGAGAACGACGACGCCAACCGCGCCCTGATGGGCTCCAACATGCAGCGGCAGGCCGTGCCCCTGATGGTCACCCAGCAGCCTATCGTGGCCACCGGCATGGAGTACAAGGCCGCCTGCGACTCCGGCGTGTGCCTGCTGGCCAAAAACGACGGCGTGGTGGAGCGTGTGGACGCCGACAAGATCGTGATCCGCACCTCCAAGACCACCACCGACGAGTACGAGCTCATCAAGTTCATGCGCTCCAACCAGGGCACCTGCACCAACCAGCGGCCTATCGTCTCCAAGGGCGAGGAGGTCAAGGCCGGCCAGGTCATCGCCGACGGCCCCTCCACCAAGAACGGCGAGATCTCCCTGGGCAAGAACGCCCTGATCGGCTTCATGACCTGGGAGGGCTACAACTACGAGGACGCCGTGCTCATCAACGAGAAGATCGTGCGGGAGGACGTGTACACCTCCATCCACATCGAGGAGTACGAGCTGGAGGCCCGGGAGACCAAGCTCGGGCCCGAGGAGATCACCCGGGACATCCCCAACGTGGGCGAGGACGCCCTGAAAGACCTGGACGAGCGGGGCATCATCCGCATCGGCGCCGAGGTCACCGCCGGCGACATCCTGGTGGGCAAGGTCACTCCCAAGGGCGAGACCGAGCTCACCGCCGAGGAGCGGCTGCTGCGGGCCATCTTCGGTGAGAAAGCCCGCGAGGTGCGCGACACCTCCCTGCGGGTGCCCCACGGCGAGTACGGCATCATCGTGGACGTCAAGGTGTTCACCCCCGAAAACTGCGACGAGCTGCAGCCCGGCGTGCGCCAGGTGGTGCGCTGCTACATCGCCCAGAAGCGCAAGATCAGCGTGGGCGACAAGATGGCCGGCCGTCACGGCAACAAGGGCGTTGTGTCCCGCATCCTGCCCCAGGAGGATATGCCCTTCCTGGCCGACGGCACCCCGCTGGACATCGTGCTGAACCCCCTGGGCGTTCCCAGCCGTATGAACATCGGTCAGGTGCTGGAGGTCCATCTGGGCTACGCCGCCAAGGCGCTGGGCTGGAAGGTCATGACCCCCGTTTTTGACGGCGCTCACGAGGAGGACATCCGCGAGTGCTTCCGCCTGGCCAAGGAGAACAACAGCGGCGACAACGTCAAAGAGTACCCCACCAAGCTGGATAAGATCATGAGCCCCACCAACGGCCATGTGATCGACTTCTCCAAGATCGAGCTGGACGAGGACGGCAAGAGCACCGTCTACGACGGCCGCACCGGCGAGAAGTTCGACAACCGCGTCACTGTGGGCTACATGTACTACCTCAAGCTCCATCATCTGGTCGACGATAAGATCCACGCCCGTTCCACCGGCCCCTACAGCCTGGTCACCCAGCAGCCTCTGGGCGGCAAGGCCCAGTTCGGCGGCCAGCGTTTCGGCGAGATGGAGGTGTGGGCGCTGGAAGCTTACGGCGCCGCCTACACCCTGCAGGAGATCCTCACCGTCAAGTCCGACGACGTGGTGGGCCGTGTCAAGACCTACGAGGCCATCGTGAAGGGTCAGGACGTGCCCAAGCCCGGCATCCCCGAGAGCTTCCGCGTGCTCATCAAAGAGCTGCAGAGCCTGGGCCTGGATGTGGTCGTGCAGGACTCCAACGGCGACCCGGTGGACCTGAAGCAGAACTTTGACGATGAAGAAGCCGGTTTCGATGTGCGCGACCTGCCCATGGGCGAGGACGTGCTGATGGAAAGCGAACTGAACGACGATTACAGCATCGAGGAAGCGGAGAGCGAGCCCGCCGAGCCCGATGACTTTGACGCCGAGCCCGAAGACATCTTTGCGGACGACGATTCCTTCGACGACGCGGGTCTGGGCGACGAGTTCTGATCGCGGCTTTTCTGAGATACCCGTCAACATCGAGACAACAGAAATAAGGAAGGGTTCATTGAATGGAATACAACGATTTCGATTCGATTAAAATCGGCCTGGCTTCTCCCGATCAGATCCGCGCCTGGAGCTACGGCGAGGTCAA
>DXAC01000108.1 GCA_019117205.1 Candidatus Allofournierella merdigallinarum
CCCCGCAAGTGACCAGAAGGAGGAATGCCAATGAAAGCAGTCATCTACGCCCGATACAGCAGCGACAACCAGCGAGAGGAAAGCATCGAGGGACAGCTGCGGGAATGCACGGAATACGCCGAGCGAAACGGCATCCTGGTATTGCAAAGCTACATCGACCGGGCTCTGTCCGCCAAGACAGACAACCGCCCGGAATTTCAGCGGATGATACGGGACAGCGCCAAAGGGCTGTTCGATACGGTACTGGTCTGGAAGCTTGATCGTTTCGCCCGCAACCGGTATGACAGCGCCCACTACAAATCCCAGCTGAAGAAAAACGGGGTGCGGGTCATCTCTGCGACGGAGCAGATTTCCGACGGCCCGGAGGGCATTATTCTGGAGTCTATGCTGGAGGGCATGGCGGAATACTACTCGGCGGAACTGGCCCAGAAAATCAATCGAGGGCTGCGTGAAAATGCACTCAAGGGGAAGAACAACGGTGGCAGCATCCCCCTTGGATATCGCTTAGGGGAAGACCACCGCTTGCGAATCGACCCGCTGACTGCGCCGGTGGTGCGGGAGATTTTCCAGCGATACGCAGATGGCGAAACAGTGCGGGAAATCATCGAGACCCTCAATGAGCGCCATCTGCTGACCAGAAAAGGCCATGAATTTCGCATGAACAGCTTTAATCGTCTGCTGAAAAACAGAAAGTACATTGGCGAATACCGGTACAAGGACGTGGTGATTCCTGATGCAATCCCCGCTATCGTCCCTAAAGAATTGTTTGAAAGGGTGCAGAAACGAATGAAAAAGAACCAAAGGGCTCCCGCCAGGGCAAAGGCCGAAGAAGAATATCTGTTAACCACCAAGCTGTTCTGCGGGCACTGCGGTCGGATGATGATCGGTGAAAGCGGGAAAGGGCGCAACGGCACCATCCACCGCTATTACAAATGCGGAGCAGCCAAGCGGCGGCAGGGCTGCCACAAAAAGGCCGTAAAGAAAGACTGGATCGAGCATATCGCCGTGATGTACACTATCCAGCGAGTATTCCAGGATGACCTGATTGCTCAGATTGCAGACGAACTGGTGGCCCTGCAAAATACCGAGGACAACTCCCTTCCCTTGCTCCGCCGTCAGTTGGCTGACACCGAACGGGGCATTGAGAATATGCTCAACGCCATCCAGCAGGGCATCTTCACCAGCAGCACCCGCCAGCGGCTGGAGGAACTGGAGCAACTGCGTGACAATGTAAAAGCCAGCATCCTACAGGCGGAACTGGAACATCCACAGTACAGCCGGGAGGATATTATCCAGTGGATCTCCCGGTTCCGCTATGGCGACCCGAACGATAAAGCCTACCAGCGGCAGATCATCGACATCTTCCTCAATTCCATCTACGTGTTCGATGACAAGCTGGTATTCACCTACAACTACAAGAACGGCAGCCAGACCGTGAGCCTAGACGATGTTTTCGCAGCCTTCGGTTCGGATTCCCGGTCCCGTACTCCACCAAAGGTCCCGGACGCTAACGCGTTCGGGACCTTTCCTTTTACCGTTTGCGCTCCGCTTTCCTGCGGCGTTTGGGGCGGACATTTCAGGGCGCTTCCTTGCAAAAGGAAGCGCCCTGAAACACATCCGGCTGTGTTTATGCAGGCGGAAAATGTGAAAATTCGGTCATTCCAGATGGACAAAATACTTAAATTGTGATATATTATTGACATTATTTATGGTGAATGCGACGCGTTTCGCGCCGCATTGCGGGGAAAAGAAGCGATCCACTGTGACAGACCGATACGGTGCAGGCAGCCGCGGAGTGCGGCACTGCCGGCAAATGGAAAAGAGAGACATACGCTCTGCGGTATGGCCGCGGGGCCTGTGTCTCTTTTTCCGTTTTACGCGGCGGACGACGAAGATCCCGCCGCCCGGGAGGGAGGTGTGGCCCTATTGAGAGGCTTCAAAAGGCCTGGAGCGCACTGACCACCGCGCTGGTGGTGCTGGCCGCATTGCTGGTGCTGGCATTTGGCGCGCCGCGGCTGTTCGGGCTCACGCCGTATGTGGTCACCAGCGGCAGCATGGAGCCCGAGTACCCGGTGGGCTCGCTGCTGTATGTGGCCGACACGTCGCCGGAGCTGGTACAGGCGGGGCAGGCCATCACCTTTTATATGCCCGGCAGCGACAGTGTCGCCACCCATCAGGTGCGGCAGGTGGACGCCCAGGCCCGCTGCTTTTACACCCAGGGCGTCAACAACCGGGACCAGGCGGGCAACATCCTGCCGGACGCCCAGCCCGTGCCCTATGAAAACCTCATCGGCACGCCGGTGTTCTGCGTGCCGATGCTGGGCTGGGTCAACCGGCTGTGTACCACACCGCCGGGCATGTACTTTGTGCTGGGCGGCCTGGCGGTGGTCATCGCCGTATCCTTTGCGCTGGACAGGCTGACGCCCCCGCGGACTCGTTAGAAACGCAGTGAAAACTGAGCAAAACAAAAAGGAGTGTATCGCATGAAAACCCAAACCCAAAAACGCAATGGCAAAAAAGCGGCTGTTCTGGCGGCGCTGGCGCTGCTGCTGGTGGCCTGTGTGGCCATGGGCACCATGGCCTGGCTCACCGCCACCGACGAGCTCACCAACACCTTTGTGGTGGGCGATTTTACCGAGCCCACTGTGCCGGATGATCGCCCGGACCCGCAGCCGGGCCAGGATGACAATCAAAACCCGAACATCAGCACCGACGGCTACCTGATCGAGCCCTCCTGGGATACCAGCGAGGAACACAAGCTGGTGCCCGGCGCTTCCATCCTGAAAGACCCCTATGTGGGCATCGGCAAAGGCAGCGAGGACGCGGTGGTCTATGTGTATGTGGAAAATCCTTTTGAGAACGACTCTGTCTATTTTGTGCTGAACACGACCTTCTGGAAAGCGGTGGACGGAGAGGCGACGTCGGTTTCCGGCGGGCCGGCCAACGCCTACACAGAAGGCCTGTTTGAATACATTCCCAACCTGGAGGCGCAGGCGGACAAGGACGTCTGGACCGAACAACCCGTCTTCTCCCAGGTGGTAGTGAGCGACGAGGCCACCACGGCGGATCTGAACATCACCGGAGACAAGAATATCGTTATCTCCTGCTTTATCCACCAGGCCAAGGACGGCAACGGCAGCCCCATCGACCGGGAGAGCGTTATCGAGCCAGCCGCGATCGATGCGCTGACGACCCAGCCCTGAGTTATTTCCCTGACCCTTTCGCGGGCCGATCCGCACCGGGGGCGAAACATCGCCCCCGGTGCGCGGCTGCGATGATCCATCTCTGGAGGCCGAGACCATGAACAGAACCAAACGCATCACCCTCGTTTTGCTGGCGGCAGCGCTGCTCATCTGCGCCGCCGCCGCGACGACGGCTTTCTGGAGAGGGCAGATCACCACCGAAAACATCCTTACCTTTGGCAGCCTGAAGCTGGCGCTGCGCCAGACCACCCTGTCCGGCCAGACGGAGCTTCCGGTCACAGATCAAACCCCTTTCAACATTACCTCGCACAACGGCGTAAGCCGGATCGTGCGGGTGGAGAACCTCTGCGACCATCCCATGTATGTCCGGGTGTCGCTGAAGATGGCCGGCGCCACGGCAAATGGGGTGACCTTTGACGCCGGCGGACTTGTTTCCTATGCCATCAATGATGAAGACTGGGTCTATGAAAACGGCTGGTACTATTACAAAACCGCCTTGGGCCCGCACACAACTTCGGAAGAACTGATGACCAAGGTCATCTTTGACGATATCAGCAAGATCACCAGCGACTACCCGGGCGGCAGCTTTGACCTTAC
Organism: Candidatus Allofournierella merdigallinarum; assembly: GCA_019117205.1. Taxonomy (GTDB): domain Bacteria; phylum Bacillota; class Clostridia; order Oscillospirales; family Ruminococcaceae; genus Allofournierella_A; species Allofournierella_A merdigallinarum. The sequence continues at coordinate 3,801 of DXAC01000108.1, forward strand.
CGTGAACGCCCAGGCGGTGCAGAGCGAGAACAACGCCGCCGACCCGCGCAGCGCGTCCGGCTGGCCGGCGGATTAAGGAGGGGAGCAGCGTGGGAAACATCCATAAACCGGCGCCCCGCCGCGCCCTGTACCGGCTGCTGCTTGCGGCGGCGGCCCTTGTGCTGTTTGTATTCTTGTGGGCCGGCGCGGCGGGGGCCGAGGGCGATGTGATCGAGGTCTGGAATTACGATGATCTGAAAGCGCAGGCCTTTCTTACCACCGATGGTGCCGGCAACCAAAATTTTGAGGACAGGACCATCCGCCTTATGGCGGATATCCAGGTGCCAACAATAACAGACTCCTCCTCCGACGCGGAGATCGCCTATGCCACCTGTATCTTCGGCAGCGAGGAACACCCTTTCAAGGGCACCTTTGACGGCAACGGCCACACCATCACCGGCCTGTACTACAAGGAGGTGTGGAACGAGCCCAAAGCGGACACCGGCCTGTTCGCCGCCACCGACGGGGCGGTCATCAAAAACCTCACCATTGAGAAAGCGGACATCGAGTCTGATATGCGGGGCGGCATCGTGGTGGGCTATGCCAACAACACCCTGTTCGACAACGTCAATGTGAAAAACAGCGCGCTGAGCGTGGCGGCGGCCGACAACGTGCTGCTCATCGGCACAGACCTGGGCATCCGCGGCGGCGGCATCGCCGGCCAGATCGTGGGGTCGGTGATGTATAACTGCGAGGTGAACAACTGCTGGATCCGCACCAACAACACCTCCGCGGTGGCGGCGCTGGCGGGCAAGCCCCTGACCCTGGGCGGCCTGGTGGGCTGCGCCGAGGGCAGCACCATCGAATACTGCCGCGTCATCGGCGATACCCCCTACGATGAAAACGCTCCCACCGGCACGGCGGCGGCCGACGGCAGGGGCAAGACCCTTGTAAAGATCTATTACGACGTGGCGGTGGGCGCCGTGGGCGGCAACACCCTGTATGTGGGCGGCATCGCCGGGCGCATCTGGTCCAGCGACAACGAAAAAGGGGACAAGGGCACCGCCATCATCGACTGCTTCTCCACCGCCCAGATGGACTACTACTGCGCCACCTATGTTTCGGTGCTGGGGGTCAACGTGGGCCACATCGGCGGCATCACCGCGGAAGTGTGGGACGACAACTGCACCATCACCCGCTGCCACTACGCGGGCAAGGCCACTTCCTATCAATACAACGCGCTGCTGGTCATCCCCATCATCCAGCACGATGTGAATGTCTCCGGCGTGGCGGATATGTGGCAGGGCAAAGCGGACGCCGCCCGCAGAAACATTTACGGCTCTTTCTTTAAGATCAGCCTGAACGGCTCCAACAGAAACGCCATGACCACCCTGGGCGACGGCCTCACCGGGGAGATCAGCTCCAACGGCAATTTCGGCCCCTGGAGCGATACCCTGTACGTTGACAGGGCGGCGTGGGAGACCTTTGACTTCGACTTCACCGGCACCACCGCCCGCACCAGCGATTACGACGCCAGGGCCAGCGTTGCGACCCACAGCAACAAGTGGGTCATGGACTACGAGCTGGGCATCCCGGTCCATGGCAGCTCGGTAGCGGCCACTTTCGACTTCCCCGGCGCGGGCCGCGTGGAGATCGACCCCACAGACCTTGTGGGCGCGCAGGTCGCCACAGAGCAGCCCTATTCCTTTGCGGTGCAGGGCGTGGCCGCCAACGAGCAGTCCATCACCATGCGCTTTGAGCCAAACAGCGGTTACCGCCTGTCTGGCTGGTACCGCATCCCGGACATCCTGGACGACGGCGCCCCCCAAAGCCACAGTTGCTTCCGGCGGCTGTATAACGCCTGGGCTACCATCCCGGACGTGCCGGTCTGGGGCGCCGCCGGCGGCACGCCGGGTCCTGTGACCAATCCGGTGTCTGCAAGCAACGTGTACGCCCCCACAAACACCGAGGGCCAGCTCTTGCAGTGGCAGGACAACGACCTGTTCGTCGCCCGGGTGCAGGCCCTTGTGGAGTTTTACAACTATAACAACGCGCTGGTAGACCTGACCACGGGTGCGGAGAAGCCGACGTCGGACGACGACGACTGGTACTTCTATGAGGACCCGCTGCCGGCGGTGCAGCCGCAGGCGTATCCCGACGGCGCCACCCTGCTGGGCTGGACCACCCGCGCCCCCGATGCCTGGGGCGAAAACTACACCTATGCCGCCACCAGAGCGGCGACCCTCCAGGACCTGAAAAACAGCGGAGAGTTCTACGAGGCGGGGATGCCTGTCACCGCTACGATGGAGCTTTATCCGGTCTACGCGGGCATTGCCTCCAACGCCATCACCGAATTCGAGGGCTATCAGTACGACGTGTCGGGCGCGGAGGTGGCCGAGGACCAGCGCAACCGCGCCAACCGCCAGGGCGTGGGTACCACCAGCGCTTCGGTGGACCTGGCCGGCGGCCCCGAAAACGCCAGCATCGCCCTCACCGTGACGGGGCAGGGCACCGACGGCGCTTTCCCCGATGGCTACCGCTTTTTGGGCTGGTACGAGGACGGCCACTGCGTCAGCCGGGAGCAAAACCCCACCCTCACCGGCGTGGACCTGACGGCGGAGCACGTTTACCAGGCCCGGTTCGAGTACCAGGTGGAATACGAGGTGTACTCATCCGCCCCCAATTCGGAATTCAATCCGGCGGACATTTATGCCACTATCTGGCATAAGTACGAGGAACCTTTTCAGGCGATCGAGGGCCCGAACTTTTATCGGGATGAATTCCGTTACTGGGGAACCTCTCACGATTACAAGGAGGACCGCAGCAATGCCTTTGCCGGGAATATTGTGGCGCCGGAAAGGGTCTATTCCTGCAATGAATCCACAGACAGTAGCTACAATTACAGCATAGACGTTTTGCATGATTTCCCCGGGGCGGGCACCATCAGCATAACATCCGATTACGGTGATGTTGGTCGGTTCACAGTGAGTGTGGCCACAGAACAGGATTACAATTTTGTGGGTTGGAGCTTTGAGTCAAACAGCGGCATCACCAAAAAAGCGGGAACGGAAGTGCCATCGGACACATTCACGATTCTCAGCACCACCCACTACGCTTTCTTTGGCCATTACACCGCGAATGTCCGTTTTCACGCCATCGACGGCGATGAACACTTGCAGATCACCCGGCGGTATGATCAGAATTTGTTTGCCGCACAAGAGAACTACACCTATCCCTATTATCTGCACCCGAACGACACAACAAATGTGTCCTGCAGCACGGAAGCCTCCCCCACCGACGAAAGCATGAAAAAAGACGGCTACGTCTTTTTGGGCTGGGTGGACGGCGACGGCCTGGTGAACGCGGACGACACCCTTACCGAAGAGGGCAGGTGGCTGTGGGACCGCAAGGCCGACACCGACGAATTCCTCACCTCCGACCCGGCCCGGGCGCTGCTCTACCGGCTGGACGAGAGTACCGCCAAGGTGTACTCCGCCATGGACCTCTACCCGGTGTACGCAAAGTATGACATCACCTACACCACCAACTTCGCCCAGCAGGGCATCACAGCCACCGAAACCTACAACGTGCCCGAATTGCCCAGCGAGACCAGCCGCGAGCCGGGCGCGGACGGCGTTTACTCCGTCAGCTTTACGGTGAGCAACGACGAAACGCCCGTGCTGAAAAACGACTCCTCTGCGGGCAATTACATCGTCGTTTCGGTGGAACTGGTGAACAACGGCACCGGCGAGCGCACGACGCTGACGCCAAACACCGACGGCAGCTACACCGCGGGCAGCCTCCTGGCGGGCACCTCGTACACCGTGGTGGCGAACTACAAGCCCATCGTGGTGCTCTACCACCTGGGCGGCGAAAGCGGCGACCAGGTGGACCCGGTGCTTCGCCAGATGGGCGACGAGCTGGGCAAAAGCCCCGCACCGCAGAACACCGCCGCCCGGGTGGGCAGCCAGTACGTGTTCCTGGGGTGGACGGCTCAAGCGCCCGCTGCCGATGTGTTCCACAATGTACAGATCGCCGACGCGCCCGCGCTGGTAAGCGAGGACACGCTGGTGAACGCCCCCATGGAACTCTGGCCGGTATACGTGCAGGCGGTGAGCGTCGTCTCCAACATAGACAACGTCCTCCCCAACGCGGGCGAAGTGCGCCTGCTCACCATCCCCAACATCAACCTGGCCTCCGGCACCCTTTCCGCCCGGGAAAACGTTACGGCGGGCAGTGATCATTATGTGTTCATGGGCTGGTATTCCGGCTACGTTTCGGATGATGCGCCCGGTACCCTGCTCACCGCCAACAACGAGTACACCCTGGGTGGGGCAAAGCTGTATGAGGCCGGCGTCACCTACACCGCGGTGTACGAGCCGGCGTACACGGTCACCTATCACGGGGACGAGACGGACGAGACGGTCTACACCGTGCTGGTGCCCCGCAGCGAACAGCGCACATTTATCAGCGAGACCCAGCTGCCGGACGAGAACGGGAACATGACCACCGTGTCCGCGCCCATCGACGCCCAGGCCTTTGCCGACGTGCAGGATCATCTGGGCCCGAACCAGGTCTTCCGCGAGTGGCAGTGGGTGGATGAAAACGGCGGCTGCCACCGCTGGAGCGAGTTTTGCAACACGGTCATCAACTGCAACATGGACTTGTATCCGGTGACCCTGGAGGTGACCGCGGCAGCCAAGGACGGCAGCCTGCAAACGACCTATCGGGACAGCGCTTCCGCCGCCCCCATCGACCAGACAACGCTGGAGGTGAAGATCGGCCTGGGCACCAGCAAGGAGGGCGGCGACACCACGATCAACAGCGTCACCACCCTGGTGATGAGCGAGTACGCCCAAGATGCAATAACCGTGTCGGTGCGGGAAATGGCCTACAAGCCCGGCGACGCCGGCATGACCGCCGAACCCACGCCCATGTCGAGCATCCCGGTCACCCTGATGCTTCGCAAAAACGCCGACCTGACGCAAACCGACAGCGCGGCCAGCCGCCGCTATGGCACCCTTTCCACCAATGGGGCGGGGGATGCCCTGTTCCGGCTGACGGGCTCCCTCTCGGTGACAAAGCAGCTCGCGGCGGACACCACGGCCCGGCCCGGCGACGCTTTCCTGGTGGGGCTGACTCTGGGCACGGACGCCCAGACCCTCTGCCTGCGGGCGGGAGAGACGATGACTGTCTCCGATGTGCCCTATGGCCTTGACTGGCAGGTACAGGAAGACGAGCAGTGGGCCTGGCGGTATCAGGCCACATGCGACGCGCCGAGCGGCCGGCTGACCAGCTACCACGACACGGCGGCGGTCAACGTTACCAACACGATGGACAATGAAAAGTGGTTCGACGCCAACGCGAGCATCCGCAACGTGTTTGGCGCCGGAGCCACCGCCGCGCCTTGACGCCCGGGAAAGGAGACAGGGGAATGGAAACGAAAAAGATCGTTTTCCGCGCGGCGCCCCGCCGCCGGAAAAAGCGCCTTGTTCTTCTCACCGTGCTGGTGTTGCTGCTCACCGTCTGCGCGGCGGTGTCCACCATCGCCTGGCTCACCGCCCGGGACCAGACCAACAACCAGTTCACCGTCGGCCAGGCGGGGGCGGAGGTGCGGGAGGACTTCCCGGACCCCTACGCGGCAAAGTCCAACGTCAGCGTGGAGAACACCGGCAATATCCCCGTGTATGTGCGGGCGGCGGTGACGTTCCGCTGGCAAACGGCGGACGGCAAGACCCTCGCCCAGGCCCCCGAGGAGGGCAGCGATTATGAGATCACATGGGGAAGCTCCTCCAGCTGGTTCCGGCAGGGGGATATCTTCTGCTACGCCCTGCCGCTGCAGCCGGAAACGGAAACAGCTGTCCTGATAGAAAGCTGCAAACAGAGCGCCGGCACTGGCGACGGCTGGAAGCTGGTGGTGGACGTGTCGGTACAGACCATCCAGGCTGAGCCGGCCGACGCGGTGCAGCAGGCGTGGGGCGTCACCGTCGGACAGGACGGGACGCTGCAGGCCGGCGGCACGCCGTAAAAGGGGGATAAGATGAAAACGATCAAAAGGGTTCTGTGGCTCTTTCCCTGCCTGGCGGCCTGCCTGGCCCTTGCCTGCGCCGCCGCCGGGCAGCCGGCCGTGGTGTACGACGGCGCCGCAAAGGCCCTCACGGTGGAGAACACGGCGGGCAGCGACCTGTTCGCGGAGATGAAAGAGATGATGCCCGGCGACGTCTGTACCCAGACGATCACCCTCACGGCCAAAAACCTCGGCGGCACGGCCACTTTCTGGCTGAAAGCGGAGGCCGACCCGCCTGCCGCCCTGGACCTCAGCGGGTTCACCCTTGCGGTCTACGCCGACGGGACGCTGGTGTCCAGCGGCCCCGCGGTGGGCAGCAGCGAGCTGGAGAACGGGGTGGAGCTGTGCCAACTCCAAAAAGACGGCAGCGTGTCGCTTCAGGTGGAGCTCAAGATGCCGGAGGAAGCGGGCAACGAGTATGCGGGCGCGGCGGAGCGCCTGTACTGGACCTTTATCGTGGAGGACACGTCCGACGACACCCACACGGAGGCATCTCCCGGCGAGGACTCGCCGCTGCAAGCGGCAGCCGCCCTGCTCTTGCCCAAAACGGGGGACACGGCCACCCTCGCCGCGTGGGGCGCGCTGCTGGCGCTGGGCCTGGGAGGCCTGGCGGCGTTGCGCGCCGCCCGCAAGCGCCGCGGCTGACCGGCCCCTCCCGCGCAGGCCGCAATACAAGGCAAAAAACCGGCAGGCTCCATCTGGAGCCTGCCGGTTTTCGCAAACAGCGCCACGGAAAAAGGCGAAGAATTCCGGCAGCTTCTCATAAAATGAGAATCTGCCGGATATAACAACCCCTGAGTATCTATCATTATCATGCCCATTGACATATTTGCTCTTCCGCAATATAATGGTAACAAACGTTGCGCATTGCTTGTTGTCTATTGAAAGGGTGAGTATAATGGCGCCTCCGCCGAAACTGAAGCGTGATGCCCTACTTGATGCGGCAATTGAGATCATCCGAGAATCCGGTAGTGAAAATATAAATGCGCGTAGTTTAGCGTGCAAATTGAATATCTCCACAAAGCCGATTTTTAGATTGTATAAGAATATGGAGGAGCTAAAAGTTTCCGTATATCAAAAGGCTGAGATGATCTATACAGAAAGTCTTTTTGCAAAGCAGGATGCCGGGCTATCTCCTTTTTTACAGGTAGGACTGAATTATATTCGATTTGCGTACAACGACAAAAACCTTTTCAAATTTATATTTCTATCAAACAACATAGAAATCAAAAGTCTTGAATCCATTGCAGATATGGCTGAATTGCCGGAAGTTATCGACTATATCGCAGCCAACAGTGGGTTATCTGTTTCCAAAGCAAAAACACTATTTTCAAGTATGTGGGCCATGACGCATGGGATTAGTTGCATTATTGCAACAAATGATTATCAGATGAATGAAACGGAACTAATTTCTATGCTTCAACTTGCAAATCAAGGCATCTTGACAAAACTGAAAATGGGGGAAAAGTGAGGAAATGAACAAAGAAAACCCTAAACTAAAAGCGGAACAGAAACAGTTAGAAACGGATATTTGGATTATTGGATCGGTAACATTAGCCGTTTTCCTTTGCTATGCATGAGCAGGAAATCAGATGAAAAGCTATGTCACAAATGGTAGCATCCCGGTGATCCCCAGGCTGCTACTTAACGCAGGCATCCAATTTGGAGTTGCTGGCCTAGGCATTACCATTGTGTGTATCCTGAGAAAAGAACCCTTTACCCAGTTCGGTTTAATAAAAAGAAACTTGGGTAAAGCAATTGTTCAAACGATCCTTTGCTTTCTTCCCTTGATCGGCTATGTATTTGCTTCAGGTCAATTTGAGGGATATTCTCCTTTTAGTATTCTGATAACCAAGGATGTGTTGGAAAGCAACGTCCCTGTTTCCATATTTGATATGGCCCTTATCGTTGTTGTTTGGGGCTTTTTCGAGGGGTTCAACTATGCCGTTGTGAGCGAGAAAATCAATAAGCGCTATTTTTCAAAAAACGTTTGGTTGGATTATGGAGCATTGACCTGCGCTATCATCTGTATTCTGCTCCACCCATTTAACACTTCCTTTTGGGGGATCGTTGAGATCATCACTACATTTATTGCAATATATGGAATGCTGATTGTAAAAAAGAGGACGGGCAATGCGTGGGGATGCGTATTTGCATTTTGCTTTATCTGGAACGCATTTTGACTTTTATGCGCCTTGATAGTGTGTGGTTTAGTGGTAAAGTTAAGCACATAATCATGAAAAGCAGATGACATCTCCACGTTGTGTGACTTAAACTATCTACGTCTTTGTTATTCCTCATTTCAAAGACGACCTTCCTGTTTTTTGAATGTGGTTGGCAAACCCACATCCTATTCTACAGGGAGGTCCTCTTTTGTCTATGGCTAAAGCCGTCTTTATTCCACCGGCAGAGCTGGTGGTTTTTTTGCGCTTAAGCACGCAACAAGAAAAGGTCCCGAACGCGCCAGCGTTCGGGACCTTTGGTGGAGATGAGGGGGATCGAACCCCTTACCTCTTGAATGCCATTCAAGCGCTCTCCCCGTACAAGCGTGTAGCGCCCCCCCTAAATGAGGTGGGGGAGGGCTTTTGGTGCGTAGGAGATAGGGCATTTTAAAGCGCCAAGCATTTCGTAAAATTAGGACTATTTTTCTCTGTATAATCTAGCGAATGCATATTACTATAAAAAAGACAGACAACAAAAATGTTGCCTGTCTTTTTATAGCTAAATAGCTAAGAGCACTGAGAAGGTGCTTATAAGGAACTAGGATGTTCCTCTTAGCTAGTAACATTATATGCAAAATAATATAATTTGTCAACACTAAACTCGATAATCATCTGAAGGGAAATAAATTCCTGTAACATTAAAGCCAGAAATACGACGGTTAATGGAGCGTGCTTTTATAAAATTAAAATACTCCGTTAGCTTTTGGCGATATGTACCATCAGAAGGGACAGCATTTCCTGTATGTAAATTGTTAGCATAATAATTTCTAATAATGCCTGCTGATATATCTGCTAGTTGTAATCCGGCTGTTGTCTCTGAATCTGCAAAAATTGGGACTGGTAAAATATTATTTAACTCTGTTGCTCCGTTAGAGCGATAAATATAATTATTAAAAGCAAAGGCTAGGTTCCTATCTGTTTTTCTTGCATTATTATCGATAACCACGACAACGTCTTGGACGTGCCATTCTCTAGCAATTGCTTCAATACGCCACAATATATCTATATAATGCTTTGGCAACCTTGTGTCATCACTTTTTTGATTATTACCGGAATTTTGAAAAACAATAGCTGCGTGCTTACAGTCGCAATGATCAATACACTGTGCGACAACTTGCTCAAGAAATTTAGCCTTATCAAGATGCAAATTGTTTAGTGTACTGCGGTTGATTAAATCGGTCGATTTAAGTTCTTTATGTTCGTTTAATAATATATCCCGCTTAAATCGATGCAATTGAGCTGTAATATCATAAATAGAGCGTTTTCTAATGCATATTGCATGAATAGCAATCCAAGGTGAATTTTGGGGCTTGCTATACGGATCACCAGCTACATCAATGAATGCTAACAAATTGAGTTCCCTCCATATTGTTTTCTTTATTTTACCATCTAAAAGACGAGACTTCAACACATATCGACATTAAGTGTAGGTTTGACAAAACACGCCTATTTAGCACCTATCTCTATATAGAAATCAAATCCGAAACACGATGAAACCTATGTCTGGATTATATAGCTAACTGGACAACAGGCTATATTTTCATAGATAAATACCAGAAAGGAGTGGTATTCTCCACAGGCTAGCCATTGGGCTGGCTTTTTTCATGCCATCACGAAGGAGGTTAGTAAATGGCAGATGAAAAACTGAACCCAGATTCAAAGAATAATAAGCCCCCAGAGGCAGCTGCTCCCCCGGGGACAAGTGATCCTTCCGCTCCGGATCCGATCAAAAGGCCTGGCGATCCACCTAGACATGAGCAGGCGGTGATCCCCGGCATGGGTGAGAACGCTCCTGCCGGTAAGGTGATTGACTTGTCCGGCATCAAGGCTGCTGCCGATTACAACGGAATGAGGCCTATTGCTCCCGATGTGACTGATAAACCACCGGAGGCAGCTCCCGACCAAAAGCGCCGAGGCCGTCCGCCCAAAGCAAAGCCCGAGGCAGGAGCTGGCAAACAAGGAAAAGCGGCGGAGCCCCGCACAGGCCGCCCGTCTAAGGTTGACAAGGCGGCCCGTGAGGAGGCCCCGCCCTCTGTTCGGGACAAAGTGTCCAGAGGTAAGAAAGCTGACAAGGGCAAGGAAACGGGCTCCGG
>DXAC01000109.1 GCA_019117205.1 Candidatus Allofournierella merdigallinarum
CGGCCAGGCCGAGAGCCAGGCACAGGGTCAGGCACAGGGCAAGAAACTTTTTCATGGTCGGTACACTCCTTTTTTCTGAAAGGTTATCTCTTAAAGCCGCCGGAAAAACCCCTCTTTGCCGGGCGGCCTTAATACTGCGTTCAGCGGTTGCGCTTGTCGGACTTGCGGGCCAAAAAGCTGCACACGCTCTGGATGATGCACACCAGGATGACCACCAGCACAACGGTGGCGTACATCACGTCGGTCTGGTAGCGCTGGTAGCCGAAGCGGAAAGCGATGTTGCCCAGGCCCCCCGCGCCCACCGCGCCGGTGACGGCGGTGTAGCCGAAGATGGTGATGATGGTGATGGAAAGGCCCCGCAGCAGGCTGGGCACGCTCTCCACCAGCAGCACCCGGGTGATGATCTGCCAGTTGGTGGCGCCCATGCAACGGGCGGCCTCCACCACGCCCTGGTCGATCTCCTCCAGGCTTTGCTCCACCATGCGGGCCACAAAGGGGGCCGCGGCGATGGCCAGCGGCACGTTGGCGGCGGTGGCGCCGATGGAGGTGCCCACCAGCAGCCGGGTCACCGGCAGCACGAAGAAGATGAGGATCATAAAGGGGATGCTGCGGAACAGGTTCACCAGCCAGCCGAACACCGCGTTGAAAGTGGGGGCCGCCATGATGCCCCCCGGGCGGGTGGTGGTGAGCAGCACCCCCAGGGGCAGCCCGATGACGTAGGCCGCCAGGGTGGGCACGAAAGTCATGTATAAAGTTTCCAGCGTGCCCTCGGCCAGCAGGTCGCCGTACTCGGCAAGAAACTCAACCATTGTCCCGCGCCTCCTTTTTGCCCAGCAGCAGCCGGGCCACCTCGCTTTGGGGGTTTTCAAAAATCTCGGCGGTGTCGCCCTGCTCCACAAAGCGGCCCTCGTCGATGACCACCATCCGGTTGCAGATGGAGCGCACCACCCCCAGCTCGTGGGTGATGACGATGATGGTGACCCCCAGCTTTTTGTTGATGTCCACCAGCAGTTCCAGCACGCTTTTGGTGGTGAGGGGGTCCAGGGCGCTGGTGGGCTCGTCGCACAGCAGCACCTGGGGCTCGCTGGCCAGCGCCCGGGCCAGGGCCACCCGCTGCTTCTGCCCGCCGGACAGCTGGCTGGGGTAGCTGTTCGCCCGGCTGGAAAGGCCCACCAGCTCCAGCAGCTGGGCCACCCGGGCGTTCACCGCGGCCTTGTCGTATCTGCCCAGCTTCAGCGGAAAGGCCACGTTCTCGGCCACCGTCTTCTGCATCAGCAGGTTGTAGCCCTGGAACACCACCCCCATCTGCCGGCGGGCGGCCCGCAGGTCCGCCCCGGAGAGGGCCGCCAGGTCCCGGCCGTTCAGCAGGATCTGCCCCTCGGAGGGCTTTTCCAACAGGCACAGACAGCGCAAAAGGGTGCTCTTGCCCGCGCCGCTCATGCCGATGACCCCGAATATGTCGCCGTCCTGGATGACCGCCGACGCCTGGCGCAGGGCCACCACCTTGCCGCTTTTCTCGGTGAATACTTTGCCTAAGTTCTTGATTTCGATCATGGTGCTCTTTTCTTCACTCCAACTCGTGTCGCGTGCCCCAAAGGGCGAATAAAAAAGCTCCCGTCCCTGCACAGCAAGGACGAGAGCCGAAAAACAGCTTCGTGGTACCACCTTGGTTCGCCTTTTCCCTTGCGGGAAAAAGCCTTGGGGGCTGCGCCGGCGGTGCCGGTTACAGCCTGGCGCTTTAACGGGCGCACCCGTTGCGGATTTAAGGCTCCTGCCTCTCATCCGCACGACTCGGAGGCCATGTTCGGTTTCCTGTGCCTTGCCCGCTTTCACCTGCCCGGGCTCTCTGAAAAGGCCGATGCCGAAAACCTACTCTTCTCGTCAACGTCTTTGCGTATATACCATTATCATACCCGCGGCGGCGGGGTTTGTCAAGAACTTTTTACCGCGGCTGCCGCAGATACTTCACGCAGGCCAGGATGACCACCGTGTAAAAGCCCAGCCGCAGGATGGTCTCGGCAAGATCGAACAGGCCGGAAAACAGGGCGAACAGCTGGTGGAACTGGGGGCCGGGGCCCATAGGGGCCGCTCCTTTCTTTTCTTAAAACAGGTCGGGCAGCACGTTGCCCAGCCACAGGCCGAAGACGTAGCTGACCGTGTTGGCCACAAAGGCGTAGAGCACCGGGGTGCCCTTGTTCTCGGGCTTTTTCAGCGTGAGCCGGAAGACCACCGCCTCCACGCCGAACACCGCCAGCTCCAAAAGGGGATAGAGCAGCCACATGGCCAGCCACCCGGAGTGATAGGCGGTGATGTTCAGCGCCAGGTTCAGCGCCAGCTGGGTGGCCAGGTTGGTGAGCAGCAGTACTTTCAGATACCGGCGCTTGAGATAGCCGAAAGGCAGGGCGATGAGCAGCTCCACCGCCAGGGTGAGCACCAGGCGGGCGGCCAGGCCCAGCGCCTCGCCCAGGTAGTCGTAGTTGCGATAGACCGGGATGGTCAGCGTCCCGTCGGCGCCGGACAGGTCCAGGCCGGTGAGGTCCAGCCGGTAAACGGCGGCAAAGGCATACCGCTCCAGCGGCTCGGACAGGGCGTAGGCGCCGGTGTCCGGGAACCAGAGCAGGATCTTGAAGCGCTGGGGGGCCATGTAGTTCCAGGCGGCGCTCGCCTCGTCCGACACCTGGGCCTGCCACTGCAAGAAATGGTAGCCGTCCTCGTCCTCAAAGGCGGAGAAAGCCTCCCAGGCGGGCTGCTCGCCGGGGTCGAACCAGTCCGGCATCTCGCTGCCGGGCAGGTTCCAGGGGCCGATCACCGTCTGCTCGGCCAGCAGGGTCACCCAGCAGCTTTGGGTCAGGCCCACCGTCTGCACCTCCACACTGGGCTTGGGGCCCATGTCCGCGAAAGCGGCAAAGGGCACGGCCAGCGCCAGCGCGAGAAAAACCAAAAGGGCGGTAAACTTCCTTTTCACGATGCAGCGCCTCCTTTTTGCTCAGCAAGGCTTTTTCCTCTTTCATCATACCATGAAAAAAGGCGAAAAACAGCCGGCGGCGTGGGTTTGTAAGGGTTTTGTCACATGGCGCGTCAATAGAGCCAGCGCAGCCATGCCAGCGGTTTTTTCTGCGCGGCCAGCGCCACCGCCAGTGAGAAGACCAGCGACAGGGCCAGCACCAGGGCGAACAGCGCCCAGCCGCCCAGCGAAACGCCCAGCACCCAGCACGCGAAGCCCACCGCCCGCCAAACCAGGATGTGGCTGCAATACACCAGGGTGCTCATGGAGCGCAGCAGCCGGTGGACCGGGCGGGAGGGAGCCTGCACCAGCAGCAGGGCGCTGACCAGGAACCAGGCGGCGGGGGCAGTGAACAGGTAGAAGTCGGGGAAGATCTCCAGGCCGGCGGCGGCGGTCATCCGGCGGAGCAGCAGTACCTCGGCCATCAGCGCCGCGAGGCTCACCGCCAGCCCGGTCAGCACCCGGGTGCGGGGCTGCGCCTTTGCCCGGGAGAGGGCCAGGCCCAGCGCCACATAGAAAAACCCGAAGAACAGGCCGCTTCGGCTGCCGCCCAGGGCTTCCACAAAGGCGTGCAGCGGCGCGGCCACCGCGGGTATCCGGTCCAGCAGCGGGGCGTAGGCCTGCCCCAGCAGGCCCAGCAGATAAAACACGCTGCTCACCGCCACCGTGCCCCGGGCGCTCAGCCCCAGGCGCAGACAGCCCCAGCACAACGCCACCGCCCAGAGCAGCGCCGCCAGATACCACAGCACCGACCAGCTGCCGTCCACCAGCACCCGCCAGAGCACCTCGGCGGGGCGGGTGAGAAAGGCGATGGACTCCCGCTCGTAGGGGGGCGTCAGGATGACCAGCGCCAGGTAGCAGAGAGCCGTCCAGAGCAGATACAGCCGCCCCACCCGGAACAGGTAGCCCCGGATGCGTCCGTCGTCCGGCCCGCCGGGCATCTTGCAAAACAGGAAATACCCGGCGCAGACCAGGAAAAAGGGCACAGCCAGCCGGCTGATGAACTGGTTGAACAGGGCCAGGCCCGGGCCCAGGTGAAGCAGCACCACCAGCAGTGCCGCGGCGAATTTCGCAAGGTCGATGGAGGCGTAGCCTCCGCGAGGCTGTGTCATAGTGATCTGCTCCTTTGGCGGCCCTGGCGGGGCGGGATTGTTACAAAAATAATACCATATTCGACGCCGCGGGAACAGCCCTTTTTGCGCCCGGCGCGGAAAAGCGGCCGGCGCGGGGACGAAAAACGGGCGCCCCCGCGAAAGGGGCGCCCGCACGAAAGACCTTATTTTTCCTCCCAGATGGGCTCTTTGAGCATCCAGCGGCCGTATTCATCCTTGTAGAAGATGTCCCGGTTGTAGAACTTGTCGATGATGGCCCAGAACTCCGCCTCGGAGTAGCCGCAGAACGCGCAGAAGTCCCGCACGCACAGGGGGTCCAGCGCGCCGTCCCGCGCCTTGATGATGGGAATGGCCTCCTCCCGGGTCATCATGCCGTAGCGGATGTAGCGGGCGGTGTAGTCGGTGGCGGCGGCGTGGCCGAACTTGGGGTACTTCAGCCAGCTGTGCACAAGGTAGGCCCGGCTGTCGATCTGGTCGAAGTTCTCGGCGTGGTGGGCCCGGTCCCACTCGTGGGTCAGGTCGTGGAAGCCCCGGCTCTTGGCCAGCTGGTAGTTTTTGTAGCTGTTCCAGGGCAGGAAATAGCTCAAATAGAACGGATCCAGCCTGGCCAGCTCCTCGGCGGTGGGGGCCTTGGTCAGGGCCAGGTCGTTCTCGCTTACGCCGTAGCTGAGCAGCTCCTCGGTGGGGAAGCCCACCGCCACGCCGTTCTCGATCTGGCCGCGGGCGGAGTAGGTCTCCTCGTCGGCGTTGCCGCCGTACTCAAAGCTCACGTTCTCGCCGTAGCAAAGCAGGGGTGTGTTGAACTTCAGGGCCATGTGCAGCGGGAAAGTGTAGATCAGCCGGTCCACATACCAGGTGGGCTTGCCGTACTTCTCGAAGAAAGCCCGCATCAGGGTCTTCTGGGCTTTGATGTTGGGCTTGCAGCTGATGATGGTGCAGCCAAAGGCCTCGGAGATGTTCTTCAGGTTGTGCTTGCCCGCCTCGGTCATGGGGAAGTTGTCCTCCACGCTGAAGAGGATGGGGTTCATCTTCATGACCTCTTTGAGGATGTACACCTGGAAGTGGCTGTCCTTGCCACCGCTCACCGCCACGGCGCAGTCGTAGCCGCCGGGGCCGTTGCAGCCCCGGTACTTGTCGCACAGAGCCTCGAATTCTTTCCAGCGGGCGTCCCAGTCCACCTGGGCGCGGCTCTCGTAGTGGCGGCAGGCGCTGCACACGCCCTCGGCGTCAAAGGTGATGCCCGGCCGGGTGTCGGGCATGGTGCACTTTTTACAGTATTTCACGGGTGGGTCCCTCCCTGTCAAATAATCAGGTCTCAGCGGTGTTATTATACCACGGGCGGGGCGGGGATACCAGCCTTTTTAAAAAAACTGCCCGCCGCCGGAGACGCGGCCGTGTAAATTCGGCATACGGATATGAAGAATTGGTCTGGAAAAGCAAAGCCGGGCCGTGCTACAATGGATAGGAAACGGAGGGATGACCGTGTGGAACGCAGCCATATGTGATGACGACGCCGCCGAGCGCCGGCGCACGCTGGAACTGGTCCAGGCCTGGGGCGCCCAGCGGCCGGAGCTGCGGCTCCAGGCCCGGGATTTCGCTTCCAGCTCGGCGCTGCTTTTGTCCAAAGGGGCGGTGGACTTCGAGGTGTATCTGCTGGACGTGCTCATGCCCGAGACGGACGGCATTCAAACGGGGCTGGAGCTGCGCAGGCTGGGGGCGAAAGGGGAGATCATCTACCTCACCGCCACCCGGGATTTCGCGGTGGAGTCCTACCAGGCGGAGGCGCTGGCCTATCTGCTCAAGCCGGTGGAAAAGCAGGCGCTGTTCGCTGCGCTGGACCGGGCGGCCCAGCGGCTGAACGGCCGGCGGGCGGGCGAGCTGCTGGTGCACACCGCCGAGGGAGTGCGCCGGCTGCCCTTAGACAGCCTGCTCTGGGTCGAGCGGGCGGGCCGGCGGATGATCTGCCGCTGCACCGGCGGTGAGGCGGTGATGAGCACCAGCCTGCGCACCTCTTTCGCGTCCACCCTGGCGCCGCTGCTGCAGGACGGCCGCTTTGCCCTGTGCGGGGCCAGTTATCTGGTGAACCTGCGCCATGTGAGCGCGGTGGAAAGCGGCCTGGTGAAGATGGACGACGGCTCGGCCCTGCCGCTGCCCCGGCGGGCGGCCGCCGGCTTCAAGCGGGCCTGGATGAACCATTGGCTGGAGGAAAGCGTATGACGATCGTGGGCGGCTTTTTCTGTATCCTGCTGGGCACGGCGATGCTGGTGCTCTTTGTGGAGTGCCGCCTGCCCGCCCGGGTGGTCTGGAGCGCGGCGGCCGTCATCTGCCTTGTGCTGCTGGCGGTGAACTGGCTGGTGCTGGAATGGCTGGGCGACCGGCTTTATACCATACTGTTCCCGCTGATCAACCACCCGCCGCTGCTGCTGTTCACCTTTTTCATCAGCCGGCAGCGGGGCTGGCGACAGATCTTCCAGTTTTTGTCCAGCGTGCTCTTCTGCTTTTTCGTGCAGCACGCCAGCGGCCTGTTCTACCTGTTGTGCGGCCAGAGAGGCTGGGCGCTGGTGGTGGGCTACGCCGTGGTCACCACGCTGGTGCTGTGGCTGTTTTTGACCCGCCTGCGGCCGCTGTATCTGGACATCGTGGAATGGCTGGGCGGCTGGCCGCTGCTGTGCCTGCCGCTGGCCATCTACTACGGGGTGATGTTTTTGATGATCCCCGAGGTGGTGGGCAGCTCGTTTTTGAGCACGGTGATCAAGCCCGCGTTCACCCTGCTGGCGGTGAGCGTCTACGGGGTGCTGGCGGCGCTGTTCGACCTTGTGCGCCGGCAGACCCGTGCCCGGCAGGACGCCGAGCTGGTGGCCATGCAGCGGGATGCGCTGCAGGCCCGGCTGAACACAGTGGCCGACGCCGAGGAGCGGGTGGCCATCGAGCGCCACGACCTGCGCCACCGGCTGAACACCCTGGCGATGCTGGTGGAGGCGGGGGACCTGCCGGCGGCCCGGGCGGCCATCGGCGCGGCCAGCCGGCGGCTGGAGGAGACCCAGCGGCACCGCTGGTGCGCCGAGCCCACCCTGAACGCCACCTTTGACTTTTACTTCGCCCTGGCCCGGCGCCAGGGGGTGCAGGTGGACAGCCGGATGGCCTTTCCCGAAACTCTGCCCGCCCCGGCGGCGGAGCTTTCGGTGCTCTTTGCCAACGCGCTGGACAACGCCATCCGCGCCTGCGGCGAAGTGCCCGAAGAGCAGCGGACGCTCACCTGCCGGGCCATCGCCCGGCCCCGGCTGATGATCGAGGTGTCCAACCCCTGCGCCCGCCCGCTGGTGTGGGACGCGGAGGGCTTCCCGGTGGCGTCCCGGCCGGGCCACGGCACCGGTATGCGCTCCATCCGCAGCTTCTGCCGCCAGTACGGCGCGGTGTGCCAGTGCACCTGTGAAAACGGGCGGTTCTGCCTGCGGGTGGCGTTCTGAGCGTATCCGGGCCTTTGAAGCCGGTAAAAAAGCGGGCCCCGCGAAAGCATCTTTCGCGGGGCCCGCTTTTTGTTTGTTATTTGAGAGGCGGTTCAGCCGAACTGCCGCCGGCATCTGGCCAGCAGGAAGCCCAGCAGGCAAACCGCCTGCACCCCGATGCCGGCGATGGTGGCAAAGGCCGCGCCGTACACGTCGAAAGCGGACAGCAGCGGCACGCTGACCAGGGCGGCGGCGGCCAGGCCCGCCAGGTTGCCCAGGATGAGCTCTTTCATGCCCCGGGCGATGGTGAGCAGGTGGCACAGCACCGTGGAGGCCACGGTGCAGACGGTGGCGATCACCAGCGGCTGCAGCAGCGGCGCGTAGTCCAGGATCTCCGGGCTGGTGGGGTAGAGGATGGAAAGGCCCCACCGCCCCAGCAGCGCCGCCCCGGCGGCCCCGGCGGCCCACATGGCCCCCAGCGCCGCCACCAGCAGCAAAAGGCCCCGGAAAAAGCCCGCTTTGTCTTTCCCGCTCCACAGCCGGGCAAAGGTGGTGATAAAGGGCACAAAGAGATAGATCACCGCCACCTGCAAAAGCAGCACCGGCAGAAACACGTTGTTGAAGTAGCTCATCTTCACGGCGCCCAGCATCCGCTCGCAGAAATACCGGGGCACCGAGGGGATGGCGGTGTTCAGCGCGGCGTACACCGCCAGCGGCGCGCACTCGGCCAGCAGCGCCCTCACGCTGCCCCCCTCCCGGTTTGCCAGGTCCGCCTGCCGCCGGGCCAGGGGGATGTCCACCGCCAGCACATACAAGGCGTTCAGCGCCAGCAGCGCCGCCAGGGTGAGCACCAGGTCCTTTGTGAAAAGCAGCCCCAGGCCCACCGTGGCGGCGGTGACCAGGCCCCGCACCCCGAAGCTGACGCCCACCACGTCCAGCCGCTCGGCCTTTTGCAGGTAGCCGTGCCACACATCGGACCAGCTCTCGATCAGCCGGTAGCCGGTGTACAGGGCGATGACCCACCGCTGGGCGGCGGAGTAGCTGTTCACAAAGGCAAAGACAAGGCAGCCCGCCCCCGCCGCCGTCAGGGTGACATAGCGGCTGAAAAGATAGGTGCGGTCGGCGTATTTGCCCGCGAGGTCGGACACCTGAAAGGTGCGCATACCGAAGCTGGCCACCGACAGGCAGACGTTGGCGATGGTCATGGCGGTGGCCAGCATCCCGTTGGCGGCAACGCCCGCCAATGCGGTGACCAGCAGGTTCAGCGCCGCCTGGCACAGGTAAAACAGCAGGCTGCCCGCGGTGTTGAACACAAGATTTTTCCGAAGCTGGGCGTTCAAAAGCCCCCCTCCTTTACTTCACAAAGGGCGCGATGCGGGCCTCCATGGCCGCGGCGGCGGATTTGGGTACGTACGCCTTTTCCACATAGCCGTAGATGCGCTGGGCGAAGTCCGCGAGCCGCTTGTGGAAGAAGAACACCTTTTTCGGCTCCAGGCGCAGCGCGAAGAGGATGTGTACCCCCCACAGGGCGAAAAACTTGAGCCAGTTGAAATGGGGGACAAAGCCCTCGCCCATGGGCGTGTCCTGGGGCGGCTCTTTGTACACCTGCTCCAGCAGGTCCGCCATCCGCTTGTAGGCGGGGGTGGGGCTGGGGTCGAAGTAGCCCTCGATGACCTCTTTCGCAACGGGGAAAGGGGGCTGGTCCTGGGCCATGGCGGCGGTGAACTCTTCGTAATTTGTGACGTACTTCGCCCCGGCGTAGATCACCGGGTCGTACTCGTGCTCGATGGGCGCGGGCCGCAGGATGTGACAGCTCTTGCCCGCCATGTACACCTCGGCGATGGCGGTGCTCATCCAGATGGAGATGGAGTCCGCCGCCACGATCCACTGCTTCACGCTGTCGGAGAAGATCACGTGGAAGTTGGGCCGCTTTTTCGCAAGTTCGGCCAGCGCCGGGCTGTTCCACTCGCTGGGGTGGCGGCGGTAGACCAGCTCTACCTCCGGGTGGTCGGCCAGGTAGCGGTCGAACCAGTCCAGCGTTTCGGCCATGCTTACCCGGTTGGTGGCGGCGAAGCCGGAAAAGTCGGTGCCTGCCATCTCGCTGAGCTCTTTTACCTCGGCGTCGGTCATGCTGGCGTAGCCGAAGCTGGAGATGTACAGGTGCAGTTTCTTTGCGGGGTCCAGCCCGTGCTCGGCGCACAGCTGTTCCTTGGATTTGAAATAGCCCGCAAACTCCGGGCGCAGAAAGTCCATCATCACCGCGCCGGTGACCGGGGTGTTCTTTGCCTCCATGCCGTGGGCGATGAGCCGGTCGGCGGTGCGCCGGCCCCAGCAGGTCTGCACGCACTTTTTGGCGTTGCCGTTCATGTTGAACCAGTCGCCCGCCTCCTGGGTGTCGCTGAGCATCTGCTCCCAGTGCAGGTTCACGATCCGCTGGCACCGGCCGATGTTGTTGTACACGTGGCTGTTGATGGCCTCATTGTCGTACATGCAGCTGGAAATGAGCACCCGGGGCTTTTTCCAGGTGAAGTATTTCAGCTTTTTCCGGTCCAGCAGCTGGCGGATCTCGGCGGTGTAGCCCCGGCGCTCCAGCTCCAGCTTTAACAGCAGGTCGCTTTCGTACTCCCGCACCGTGTGCTCGTACAAGATCAAAAAATCAAGGCCCATGGCGGCCCGCCTCCCTTTTTATCCAATGTCGGTGAACAGCTGGCCGGCCCACTGGGGCAGGCCGTAGCGGGTGTCCAGATGGAACCCGTCGAAGAACTGGGTGTCGTCGTCAAAGTCCGGGCGGTTTTGCCACTCGTAGTCCAGCACGACAAAGCCGTACTCCTCCGCCCAGTCTGCCAGCTGCGGCAGGAACTCGCCGGCCATGGCCTCGTCGATGCCAAAGGGCATACAGGCGTCGGTGAGCACGATGTCCGCCATGGGGGGCAGCACCACCGTCAGCGCAACGCCCTTTTCCCGGCAGGCGGCGGCCATCTGGCAAAAGCGGGCCAGCTGCTCTTCGTTGAGCCGCCAGCCCCTGCACCGGGGCAAAAGGGCCTCGGGGTAGGTGGCAAGGCGGGTGTGCAGGTCGTACACGGTGCCGTCCGCCCCGGTGTAATCTTCGGGATACATCCAGTCGCCGGTCTCCTCGTCCGAGCCGCCGGGGATGCCCTGCAGCCGCTCGGACAGGGCGGTGAGCATGTTCACGTTGTATTCCAGGTTGAACATGTAGGCCAGGGGGTTGGTGAGGGTGGTTTCCAGGGTGCTCATCCGGTCGGCGTCGTAGGTCTCGGTGACGGTGTAAAAGGACAGGCCGAACACCACTTCCTCCAGGTCCGGGTTTTGCTCCAGCGCCCAGTTCACCACGTCCACCCCCTCCCGCAGGGAGGCGCCGCCGAAAGCCAGGTTCTGCCAGGGCCGGCCGCTGACTGTTTCCACCTGCTCCATGTCGAAGTGAGCCAGGCGGGAGTCCCCCACGATGATGCGGGGCCCGGGGTCGGCGGTGTAGGCTTTCAGGCGGGCCACCGGGGCCTCGCTGGAGGTGGAGGCTTTCAGGCCGAAGTAGTTGTTGGGCTCAAAGGCGGCGAAGACGCAGAAATACGCCGCCACCGGCAGCGCCAGCAGCGCCAGCTTTTTCAGGATATCGCCCATTGCCGCGCCTCCTTTCCCTTAAAATCCGCCGTAGGCGAAGCTCGCGCCGCCAAAGCCGCCGCTGGCCATGAGCAGGCCCCCGAAGATGGCCAGCACCAGCGCGTAGTACAGTGCCCAGCGCACGGCCCCTTTCTGGCTTTGCAGCACCAGCTCGGCGCTCTGGTTCTTATAATGGAACGCCCGCTGCCAGTCCAGCCAGACCGCCAGCGCCAGGGTAAAGGCCGCAAAGACGCACCAGGCCGCCGCCATCAGGTTTTGAGCGTAGAAGCCGTCCAGCACCGCCTGCCAGCTCTCGGCGGCAAAGCGGGCGGGGCTCCAGCCACGGCAAAGGCCCGCCAGCACGGCGAACGCCTGGCCTAAGCCGGCGCCGCCCACGTTGGAGCCGGCGGCGAAAAAGACCATGCCAAAGGCCCACAGCGCGAACACCCCGGCCCGCTTGGCCCAGAGCAGGCGGGCGGGGGCTTTCTTTTTGGGCTTGCCGAATTTCTGGTGGATGAGCTCCTCCCCCGCCCGGTAGACGCCCTGCAAAAAGCCCCAGACCACGAAAGGCAGGGTGCTGCCGTGCCAGAAGCCGGACACAAAGAACACCAGAAAGACGCACACCACCGGCGAAAGGCGGCTCACCCGCCGGCCCAAAAGGGGCAGTTTGGAGGCGTCCGCCCAGACGAGGGGGGTGAACAGGTAGTCCTGCAGCCAGCCGGAAAGGCTGATGTGCCACCGGCTCCAAAAGCCGGAGAAGTTGGTGGCGAAAAAGGGCGTTTTGAAGTTTTCGGGGATGTCCAGCCCCAGCAAAAGGGCGCTGGCGCGGGCCATCTCGGAGTAGCCGGCAAAATCAAAGTAGAGGTACAGGGTGTAGCCCACCGTGGCCGCCAAAAGGGCCGCCCCGCCGTGGGAGGCGGCGTCGGCGTAAACGGGCTGGACGTACATCATCAGCACGTCCGCCACCGCCACCTTTTTGAAAAGGCCCAAAGCGAACAGCTGCATCGACCGCACGGTGCGGCCCCGGTCGAAGCGGTGCGCGGTCCGCAGCTGGGGCAGCACCAGCCTGGCCCGGCAGATGGGCCCGGCGGTGATGGTGCCGAAAAAGCAGAGGAAAGCCGCCAGACGCACAAAATTCTCCTCCGGCTCCATGTCGCCCCGGGCCACGTCCACCAGATAGCTCACGGCGGCAAAGGTGTAAAAGCTGATGCCCAGGGGAAAGGGCAGGGAGTGGAGGACGCCGGGGGCCAGCGGCAGCACCGGCACAAGGAAGTTGAAATACTTGAACACCGCCAGCACCGCCAGCAGGGCGACGATGGCGGCGGCCAGCAGCCGGCCCCTTTTCTCCCTTTTGGCCAGGGCGAGGCCGGCCCGCCAGACAAACAGGCACACCGCCGCCAGCACCGCCAGCGGCACCAGGGGCCAGGCGCCGGGCCAGTCGGCCCCGTCGGGGCGGTTCAGCCAGTAGAAAAGGACGCTCGCCGCCAGCAAAAGGCCGCTCTGCAGCCGGCCGGGGCAGACTTTCAGATACAAAAAGGCCACCACGGGCAGAAACGCGAAGTAGGAAAAACTCTGAAAACTCACCCGGCTGGCCTCCTTTCGGGCACAATAACCCAGTATCTAAGTTATTATACCTGTTTTGCACGGCGGTGTAAAGCCCGGCGGCGCACCAGGGCCAAGGCGGTTGAAATCCGGCGGTAAATGGGGTATACTGTTAGGGAATGTAATGGACAAAACCGGGCTTTTGCCCGTCACCCGAAAAGGAGCGCGGATATGGCACACACCGTTATGGTCACCGGAGCGGACGGCTTCATCGGCAGCCACCTCACAGAGGAGCTGGTGAAAAAGGGCGAAAGGGTCAAGGCGTTTTGCCTGTACAACTCCTTTGGCACCTGGGGCTGGCTGGACACCCTGCCCCCCGAGATCAAAAACGAGATCGAGGTGTTCATGGGGGACGTGCGCGACCCCAACGGGGTGCGCTGCGCCATGGAGGGCCAGCAGATCGTCTACCATCTGGCGGCGCTGATCGCCATCCCGTTCAGCTACCACAGCCCGGACAGCTATGTGGACACCAACATCAAGGGTACCCTGAACGTGCTCAACGCCGCCCGGCAGGTGGGCACCGAGCATCTTCTGGTCACCTCCACCAGCGAGGTCTATGGCACCGCCCAGTATACGCCCATCGACGAAAAGCACCCGTTCCAGGGCCAGAGCCCCTACTCCGCCACCAAGATCGGGGCGGACCGGCTGGCCGAGAGCTTCTGGCGCAGCTTTGAACTGCCGGTGACCATCGTGCGGCCGTTCAACACCTACGGCCCCCGCCAGAGCGCCCGGGCGGTGATCCCCACCATCATCACCCAGCTGCTGGCGGGCCGCACCGAGATAAAGCTGGGCAGCCTGGAGCCCACACGGGACTTCAACTATGTCAAGGACACCGCCGCCGGCTTCATGGCCCTGGGCGACTGCGAGGCCGCCATCGGCCAGGAGGTGAACATCGCCACCGGCGTGGAGCACTCCATCGGCGACCTTGCAAGGGAGCTCATCCGCCAGATCAACCCCCAGGCGCAGATCGTCTGCGACGCCCAGCGCCTGCGCCCGAAAGACAGCGAGGTGGAGCGCCTGCTGGGCGACGCGTCCAAGATGCACCAGCTCACCGGCTGGAAGCCAGCTTACACCTTTGAGCAGGGCCTGGCGGCCACCATCGAGTTTTTGCGGAACAACATGGAGCGCTACAAGCCCGACGTGTATAATCTGTAAAAAGCGCCCGGCCGTTGCCGGGCTGTTCCGGCTGCCGGGCGGCCCCTTTCGGGAGGCCGGCCCGGCATATGCCGTTTCTAAAGGCCCCTTTTCCGCCCGGGGCCGCAGAAAAACAAGGTGAGGTTTTTTCGTGGGAAAAGGGTTTTTATCCAGGCTGAAAACACCGCCGCCGGTCGCTGTGGCCGCGCTGGGCCTCGTGGCCGCTTTGGCCGGCGCCGTCGGCTTTATGTACTACTGGCGGGTGGTGTACTATCTCGACGACCGGGGAGTGAGCGCCCTGCCGCTTTACGCCGGCGCGGCGGCCTTTGTGCTGCTGGCGGCGCTGGCGGTGTGGGCGGGCCGCGCCCTGCCCACTTTCAACGCCCGGGCGGCGCTGGCGATCTTTTTGTGCGGGGCGCTGTTCTGCTTTGCGGATCCGCCCTTGCAGGTGCCGGACGAGACGGCCCACTTTTTGCGGAGCTATTCCCTGAGCCAGGGCCGCTTCACCTTTGACCACGACCGCCTCTACCCCGACGACGTGGCAAAGCTGGTGGAGAGCTTCCCCGGCGCCTGGGTGGCGTCCCACACCAGCCAGGGCCTGGAATACACCGACGAGGGGGAGGAGCGCAGCTACACCACCGCCGGCTATGCCCTGAAGCAGCGGGGGGAGGACGGCCGTGTGGAGAGCATCGCCGACGGCTTTGCCGCCTACTTTGACGGCGAGCCCGCGAAAGAAGCGGTGGGCGAGCCCTATTTCTTCATGACCCTTTCCATGCTGCCCCAGGCGCTGGGCATCCTGGTGGCCCGCATCCTGGGCTTTGAGGCGCTGGGCTGCCTGTACGCCGCGCGGCTGGCGAACCTTTTGGCCTACACGGCCCTTTGCTGGCTGGCGCTGGAAAACTGCAAGCGCTACAAGCCGGTGTTCACCGCCTTTATGCTGCTGCCGCTGAGCCTTTACATGGCCGCCTCGGTGAGCTACGACGCCACCCTGCTGGGCTTTTATTATCTCGTGGCCAGCTTCTACTGCAAGGATGAAATTCTGGACAAAGACATCCTGGTGTTCATCGCGGCCTTTTTGATGATGAACCTGGCAAAGCCCTACATCAGCCTTTTGTGGCTGGTGCTGCCGCTGGTGCTGCCCCGCACGGCCTGGAAAACGAGGGTGAAAAAGTGGCAGCTGGCCGCCGGCTGCCTGGTGGGCGGCCTTGCCCTGGGCAAATTGTTCGACTGGTACGGCACAGCGTTCCGCTTCAACTACCCCTATGTGGGCCGCCAGATCGAGGGCGCGGCGGAGCTGCCCCAGCTGCTGGCCATCCTGGCGAACCCTTTCCGCTACGCGGCGGTGCTGCTGGGCAGCTTTTACGAAAACGACTTCTTCCTGGGCCAGCTGGGCCTGTTCGGGGCCCTCGACCTGGAGGTGCCCTTTATCAGCTTTGTCAGCCCGCTGGTGCTGCTCTTCGCGGCGGCGCTGTCGGTGCATGAAAAGAGCAGCCTGAGACCCCTGCCCGCCTTTGGCCTGGGGGCGCTGAGCATCGTCTACATGGCGGGCGCCGCCACCGCGATGTACATCACCAGCACCCCGGTGGGCATGATCCGCATCATCGGCCTGCAGGCGCGGTATTTCCTGCCCGCTTTCCTGATGCTGTTCGTGCTGGTGGCGGCCCTTTTGAGCCACGTGCTGGAGCCCCGCCTCGCTTCGGGCGGGGCCAAGGCCCAGCGGGTGGCGCTGGGGGTCTCGGCGGTGTTCGGGGCCCTGGGGGCGGTGCTGCTGTTCCAGCACTATTTCATCGGGCCGGTGTACGTCATCGGCTGACTTTCCAAACGAAAGGAGGCGGCGCCCTTGCCGCTGCTCAGTGGGATACTGGCCCTTTTGGCGGTGAGCCTTTACAGCGCCGCCCTGGGCCGCCGGTTCAAACTGGATCCGGGCCTGCTGGCGCTGCCGGTGATCGCCGGCGGCTCGATCTGGCTGTGCCTTTGGGGCATGGCCGGCCTGCTGAAAGCGGGCGGGTGGGCCTTTTATCTCGCCGCCGGGGCGCTGGCGGTGTGGCTGGCCTGGAAAAAGGAGCTGGCAAAAACGCTCAAAGAGCTGCTCTGCCCCGGCTTTGTCACCTTTTTGCTGGCGGCGGCGTTCTTCCTGGCGGTGTTCTCGGCCACAAAGCCCCTGTTCACCCAGACGGACGAATTCAGCCTGTGGGGCTCGGCGGCAAAGCTGACGAAGCTCCAGGACATGCTCCACCCGGCGGCGCCGGGCAACCTGCTGGCCCGCACCGCCACCCCGGCGCTGATGCTGGTGAGCTACCTCTTCCAGTTCTTCGGGGCGGGCTTCTCCGAGTGGTCGGCCTATTTCGCCCTGAACGCCCTGCTGGCCGCCGCCGTGGGCGCGGTGGCCAGCCTGCCCCGCGCCGACAAGGCGGGGGCGGCGGTGGTGGCCGCCTGCGGCTTTCTGGTGCCCTACTTTTTCAGTGCGCCCTCCCTGGGGGGCATCTCCAACATCTACCTCTCGTTCATGGGCGACCTGCCCCTGGGCTTTGTGTTCGGGGCGGGCCTGTGCGTCTGGTTTTCGCTGCGCCAGCGGCCCGCCGCGGCCCTTTGCCTCACCGGGCTGCTGGCGGCCTTTCTGGTGCTCACCAAGGATGTGGGCCTTGCCTACGGGTGTATTCTAGTAGGCCTTGTCTGCGCCGACCGGCTCTTCTGCGCGCCGAAGCGGGGCATTGCCCGCCGCCTGAAAGACACCGCCCTGGCCGCGGTGACCATCCTGCCCGGCGGCCTTGCCTACCTGGGCTGGAGCCGCTATGTGGCCGCGGTGACGGGCCTGGGCAAGACCACCGTGGGCAGCGAGATCCACGAGATCAGCCAGGGCCAGGCCATGGCCGAGGGGGTGGCCCAGCTGCTGGGCTTTATGGAGCCCACCGAAAAGTTCGCCCAGGTGCGAAACGCGATGCTGGCCAGCCCGTTCACCATCCCCGTCTGCCTTTTGGGCGGCGGGGCGCTGGCGCTGGCCCTCATCTGGCTGGTGCTGGCCGCGGCGGCGCTGGCCGCGCCGAAAGGCGAGCGGCTGCGCCCGGTGTGCCTGGGGGTGTTCGGCACCCTGGCGCTGGGGGCCTTTCTCATCTTCCATCTGTTCCTCTATGTCTACAACTTCCGGGAGACCGACGCCGCCAACCTCCAGGACTACATCCGCTACATCGGCCCCTACTACATGGGCTTTTTCCTGATGTCCCTGGGCCTTTTGGCCCGGTACGCCGCGGCCGAAAGCCGGGCGGCAAAGCTGGCGGGGGCGCTGCCGGCGGCGGTGCTGGCGGGCTTTTGCGTGCTCATCGCCTGGCGGGGGCTGCCCACCGCGGGCTTTTGGAACTACCCCCGGTCGGTGTATTCGGTGCGCGAGGACGTGAAAGCGCGGGCCGAGGCGGTGAACGAGCTCCTCGACTGGGAGGACACGGTGCTGCTCATCAGCCAGGGGGACACCGCCATCCGCTGGAACTACTACGGCTTCGAGCTGAACGCCACCATGGCCCGGGGCTTCGGCGGCTTTGGCTACGGCCACGAGGGCGACTACAACTGGGACACCACCCATATGAACATCGTCTCGCCCGAGGCGGCGGGGGAGGGCGTGCCGGAGGTGTACAGCTACCAGACGGTGGCCAGCGCCGAGGACCTGCGCCTTTTCCTGCTGGACAAAAAATACACCCACGTGCTGGTGGACGCCAGCGACGACTACATCGCCGACGTGATCGGCCCGGCCTTTGGCTGCCAGGGCCTGCCGGACGATAAGCCCGACGAGCCGGTGCTGCTGGCCATCGAATACGACGGCGACGCCGTGCGCTGGACCCGGGTGGAAGGAGGCGCGGCATGAAGAAGTTTAAACCGCTCCTCATCGCCTGGGCGGCGGGGCTGGCCCTGTGGCTTTTGCTGGGCTGCGTGAGCCTTGCCAAAACCGCCTGGTACGCCGGCCGGGGCCTGGCGGCCACCCAAAGCCTTTCCGCCGGGGACTTCACCCTGGTGGGCATCCAGCCCTACGACGCCGGGGAGGAGGGCCCCTGGTATATCTCCACCGACAGCGACCCCCAGCTTTTGCGGCAGGGAGAGGCGTATTTGAACACCGTGTGGCTCTTTGTGGAGCACGAGAGCCCGCCCCAGGCGGTGATGCTCTACTGGAAAACGCCGGGGCAGGGGGATTTCTCCCCCCGCCAGTCGGTGTATGGCGTCCAGACGGCCCCCGGCGTCTACGCCTTTGACCTGGGCGGTGTGCTGGTGAGCGAGGTGCGCATCGACCCGGACAGCCAGGGCGGCGTGGTCACCCGGCTGGACGGGGTGGTCTACGACCCCGACCTGTCCCCACTGGCATTTTTCCTGCCCGGCGCGGGCGAGGCGATGGTGCTGCTGTTCGCGCCCCCGCTGGCGCTGGCGGTGTTCTGCCAGCTGCGCCGGGCGCTGGGCGCTTTGAAAAAAGACGAACCAAATTGAGACAAAGCGAGGTCTTGACAATGAGCGAGTTCATTCCCCTTTCGGTGCCCAATTTCTGCGGCAACGAGCGCAAGTATGTGGACGAGGCCCTGGAGGGCGCCTGGGTATCCACCAGCGGGGCCAAGGTGGGCGAGATGGAGGCGTGCGTGGCAAAGTACGTGGGCAGCCATGAGGCGGTGTGCTGCGCCTCCGGCTCCGCCGGGCTGCATCTGGCGGCGCTGGTGGCGGGGGTGAAGCCGGGGGACGAGGTGATCGTGCCGGCCCTTACCTTTATCGCCTCGGTGAACCCCACCACCCGCTACGTGGGGGCCGAGCCGGTGTTCTTCGGCTGCAACGCCACCGCCACCATGGACCCGGACGCGGTGGAGGACTTCTGCGCCAACCAGTGCGAGCTGAAAGCGCAGGGCCTCTACAACAGGCGCACCGGGGCCCGGGTGTCGGCGCTGGTGGTGGTGCACGTGTTCGGCAACATGGCGGACATGCCCCGCTTTTTGCAGATCGCCCGGCGGTACAAGCTGGTGCTGATCGAGGACGCCGCCGAGGCCCTGGGCACCAGGTACACCTCCGGCGAGCTGGCGGGCAGGTTCGCCGGCACCATGGGCGACGTGGGTGTGTACAGCTACAACGGCAACAAGATCATCACCACCGGCACCGGCGGCACCCTTGTCTCCAATCACCCGGACTGGGCGGCGCGGGCAAAGCACCTGTCCACCCAGGCCAAAACGGACCTGTTGCAGTTCAAACACGACGAGGTGGGCTACAACTACCGGATGACCAACATCGACGCCTGCCTGGGCCTTGCCCAGATGGAGCTGCTGGAGGGCTTCATCGAACACAAGACCGCCCGCTACGAGCAGTACAGGGCGGCGCTGGACGGTGTGAAAGGCTTTTCCATGCTGCCGTTCCGGGCGGGCACCCGCTCGAACCACTGGTTTTACAGCCTGCTGCTGCCCGAGCGCCTGGAGCGGGACGAGGTCATCGCCCGGCTGCAGGCCCAGGGCATCCAGACCCGGCCGGTGTGGTCCCTCATCCCCGAGCAGTGCGACTATGGCCGCAACGAGACCCACGCCATGGACATCGCCCGGGACTACCGCCGGCGCATCGTGAACATCCCCTGCTCCACGAACCTCACCGAGGCCCAGTGCAGCCGGGTGATCGAGGCCATTCTGGCCCTGTAAAAAAACCAAACCGGGAAAGGGGGGGCCGCCGTGGCCTGGGGCGAACTGCTTGGCCTGCTGGTGATGCTGGCGGCCCTCTTTGGGCTCAGCGACCTGCTGGCCCGCCGCGCGGGGGTGGACGCCGCCGCCGCGCCGCTGGCGGCGCTGGCGCTGGCGGAGCTTTTCCTGCTGGCGGCGGGCCTTTTGGGCGTTTTGCGCCCGGCGGGCCTGGCGCTGGCGGCGCTGGGCCTTTTGGGCGGCGGCGTTGAGGCCGCCCTGGCCCGGAAAAAGGGGGAGCCGGCCCTGCCCGCGGCGCTGAAAGCCCCCGCCGCGAAGCTCTTTTGGGCCGTGGCCCTGGCGCTGGCGGCGGGCCTCTGGCTGCTGCGGCCGGAGTTTTTAAACTTTGACGAGTATTCTTTCTGGGGCACCGCCGCCAAGCTCACGGCGGAAAACGACGCCCTGTACACCCTCTGCGACGCCGGCCTGCCCTGGCAGATGACCGAGCAGGCCGCCCTGCCGCTGACAAGCTATCTCTTCCAGCTGTTCGGCCCGTTCGCCCCCTGGCGTGCCATCTTCGCCGCCGACATCCTGATGCTGGCGGCCCTGGCCGCGGCGGCGGGCTGCGCCAAAAAGGCCCGGCTGGCGGGGCCGGTGTTCCTGGCGGGCCTGACGGTGCCCACCCTGGTCACGGTGGCGGGGCACACCGCCCTGCTGAACACCGCCTGGCTGGAGTATTTGGGCGACCTGCCCGCCGGGATGCTCTTCGGCGGGGCGGCGGCCTTTTGGCTGGCCGCCCGGGACAGGGGCCCCGCCGCCCGGTGGCTGACCCTGCCGGTGGTGATGCTGGCGGCCAATGTCAAGGGCAACACCTTTGTGCTGGGCCTTGCTGCGGCGGGCCTGGCGGCGCTGGACGCGGTGCTGTTTGCCCCCGGCGAAAGGCGCGGGGCGAAAGCCCTTGTCGGCCGGCTGGGTTTTGGGGCGGCGGCCCTTGCCGCGCCGGTGGCCCAGTACCTTGTCTGGGGCCGGCACACCGCCGCCCTGGTGCAGCGCAACGCCGCCGCGGGCGGTATGGGGGACACCGCCTCCGCCAGCCTGCCGGCGGTGGTGGTCAACGGCTCGAAGCTGCTGCTGGGCCTGCCGGCCGAAAGTTACTTCGAGGCCCGGCGGGAGCTCTTTTGGCAGTATGGCGACGCCATGGCGGACGCCTTTTTCCACCGCACCCTGTCGGTGTTCGGCGCGGGTGCGGCGGTGGCGGCGCTGGTGCTGGCGGCCTTTCTGGCCGCCGTGCTGCTGGCGCCGGACAAGCGGGCGCGGCTGCGGGCGGCGCTGTTCGCCGCGGGCAGTTCCGCCTCCTTTGCG
Organism: Candidatus Allofournierella merdigallinarum; assembly: GCA_019117205.1. Taxonomy (GTDB): domain Bacteria; phylum Bacillota; class Clostridia; order Oscillospirales; family Ruminococcaceae; genus Allofournierella_A; species Allofournierella_A merdigallinarum. The sequence goes on from DXAC01000109.1 coordinate 20,894, forward strand.
GGCTACTGGTTCATCCTCTGGCTGAGCTACGCCTTTCTTTTGAAAGACTCCACCCCCGAGACCCTGGCAAGCTACCCCCGGTATTTCGCCTCCTACTACGCCGGCTGGCTGCTGCTGGCGCTGGCGGTGCTGGCGGTGAGCTGCGTTTCGGCCAGGCGGCCGGTGCCGGGCCGGGCGGCGGCGCTGGCGGCGGGGGCGGTGTTCGCTGCCGCGCTGGCGGCGGGCGTCGAGCCCCAGTTCACCCTTTTGGGCGCGGGCGGCGGCGAGTGGGCCGCAGTGCGAAGCGAGGTGGCGGTGGCGAAAGCCGCGAAAGAGGCCGTCGGGCCGGAGGAAAAGGTGTTCCTCATCCGCCAGGGGGACCAGGGCTTTTCCTGGTTTTTGTTCAACCAGCAGCTGTGCCCCGCCCTTGTCTACGGCGAGGGCGGCGCCACGTTCGGCGAGCCGGCGCTGGTGGAGGGCATGGCCTACGGCGCGCCCTACACGGCGGCGGAGCTTGCCGCCATGCTGGACAAAGAGCAGGTGGACTGCCTGCTGGTGGCGGCCATCGACGACATCTTTGAACAGAGCTACGCCGGGCTCTTCGCCGACGGCCTGGCCGCCGCGAAAGAGGGCCCCACCCTGTATGAAAAGGGCGAGGGGGGCTGGACGCCCGCCGTGTCCCTTGCCGGGGAGGTGACGGGATGAACCGGTGCAAGACCCTTTGGCGGGCGGCCTGCCGCCGGCCGTTCCGGGCGCTGTACGCCCTGGGCGTCTGCCTGCTGGCGCTGGCGCTGGCGGGCAATTTCGCCTTGGACCAGCTGCTTTACGCCGCCGGCCTTTTGAAAGAAAAGACTGTCACGCCGGAAAACGCCGGCCAGTACGTTCTTGTGAACATGGAGAACACCGGCGACACGCTTGTCAGCACCACCGGCGACGCCCAGCTGCTGCTCTCACCCGGCACCCTGGTGCGGCGGCTGCGGCTGGTGGCCCGGTATCAGGGCGACGGCGGCGAAAAGGACCTTTACTACCATCTGCCGGGCTTTGGCTACACGCCCCTGTTGCGGGTGTGGCCCGCGTCGCAGCCGGACGGCAGCTGGCTGTACACCCTGCCCCGGTTTGCCGGGCAGGGGCTCCGGCTGGACCTGGCGGACAGCGCCGGGGTGCGCCTGGAGCTGGAGGCCATCGTCCTCAACGAGCGGCTGCCCGCCTGGCGGTATTTCGTCCCCAGCGCCTGGCAGCTGTTCTGGCTGGCGGCGCTGCCCGGCCTGGCCGGGTGCGCGGTGACGCTGAAGCGGGAAAAGGGGGAAGAAAAGTGAAACTGGAAGAACTGTTCATCCGGGAAGAGGCCACCATCCTGGACACCATGAAGCAGCTGAACGAGACCGGCCAGCGCATTTTGTTCATCGCGCCGCAGGGGGTGCTCAAGGCGGTGCTCACCGACGGCGACCTGCGGAAGTTCCTGCTGCGGGGCGGCCGGCTGGAGGACCCGGTGCGCCTGGCGGCCAACTACGCCCCCAAGAGCCTGCCGCTGGAGCGGCGGGGCGAGGCCAAGGAGCTGCTGGAGCGGTATTCCATCGACGCGCTGCCCCTTTTGGACCGGGGCGGTCGGGTGGCGGACGTGGTGTTCGCCACCGGCCTGGATGTGGACAACCGCAAGCGGGCGGACATCCCGGTGGTGGTGATGGCGGGGGGCCTGGGCACCCGGCTGTATCCCTACACCAAGATCCTGCCCAAGCCCCTGATCCCCATCGGGGAGAAGCCCATCTGCGAGCTCATCCTGGAGCGCTTTTCCGATTTCGGTTGCCGCCGCATGGTTTTGGTGGTAAACTACAAAAAGAATATGATCAAGTCCTACTTCAACGACCTGGAGGGGCTGCCTTACCAGGTGGAGTATGTGGACGAGACGGAGTTTCTGGGCACCGGCGGCGGCCTGAGCCTGCTCAAGGGCAAGCTGGACAGCGCCTTTTTCTTCTCCAACTGCGACACCCTGCTGGACGTGGACTACGGGGACGTGTACCAGTATCACCGGGCCCACAAAAACCTCATCACCATGATCTGCGCCTACAAGCACTACACCGTGCCCTACGGGGTGGTGGAGATGGGGGAGAACGGGGCCATCGCCGGCCTCCGGGAAAAGCCGGAGCTGAACTTCCTCACCAACACCGGGGTCTACGTGGTGGAGCCCCAGGTGGTGGAGGAGATGGAGCCGGGCCGGAAGATCGGCTTTCCCGACGTGATCGACGACTACCGCCGCCGCGGCCTGCCGGTGGGGGTGTATCCCATCAACGAGTCCGCCTGGATGGACATGGGCCAGATGGAAGAACTGGAAAAGATGCGCCGCCGGCTGGAGCAGCAGGCCTGAAAGGCGCGGGGAGAAACGTATGGACCTGTTTTACAGCTATCTGTCGCTGGCGGCGCTGGCGGGCTTTGCGGCGCTGTTTGCGCGGCGCACGAGCCTGCCCGCGCCGCTTGCGCCCTTTGCGGCGCTGTGCGCGGCCATGGTGTGGTTTTGCGCCGCGGGTATGCTGGGGGTGCTGATCCCCGCCGGCTGGCTCTTCTTCGCCCTGGCGGCGGCGGCCTGGGTGCTGGCTTTTGTGCCGGCGGGGGCGAAGCAGCCCGCCGCCGCGCTGAAAGAGCCGGGCTTCGCGGCCTTTTTCGTGCTGTCGGCGCTGCTGCTGGCCTTTTTCGCCTGGCGGCAGCCCATGTTCTCCACCTGGGACGAGTTCTCCTTTTGGGGCACCGCCGGCAAGATCGTCAAAACCTCCGGCGGCCTGTATGTGAACGCCGAGATCGGCTGGGCCTGGGTGGGCACCCACCGGCCGGCCCTGGTGGTGCTGGGCTGGTTTTTCCAGTTCTTCGGCGGCTACGCCGAGTGGCGGGTGCTGGCGGGCTACGACATTTTGCTTTTGAGCATCTTCTGCGCCCTGGCCGCCGGATGCAGAAAAAACGCCCCCCGGCAGTGGGTGCCGGCGCTGGCGTTCGGCTTTTTGCTGCCCTTTGTCATCACCCTGTACGGCACCGTTTCCCGCCCCACCGACCTGTACGCCTCGGCCCTGTCGGACATCCCCCTGGGCCTGACCTTTGGCGGGGCGCTGGCGGTGTACTATATCAATGAGAAAAAGGCGCTGTGGCCCACGGCCCTGGCGCTGGCCGCCCTGTGCCTGGAAAAGGACACCGGCTTTGCCCTGGCGCTGGTGGCGGCGGGCCTCATCGCCGCCGACGGGGCCTTTGACCTGCTGACGGAGAAAACGCCGCCGCGCCGCTGGGCAAAGCCCGCCGCCGGCTGGGCGGGGCTCTTCGTCACCTGCGGCCTTTCGTTCTGGAGCTGGCAGAAGTATCTGGCGGTGGCCAGCGTCGCGGACACCTCCAACGTGGGCGGCACCCAGCAGATGGGCATGGCGGAGATGGTGCTCACCGGCGTGAAAGAGCTGCTGGGCATCGGCCGCACCGAGAAGTTCTCCGCCATCATGGGCGGGCTGGTGCGGGCGCTTTTCACCTCCAGGACCACCATGATCGGCCCCTTTGCGGTGGCCGTGGCCCTGGCGTTTGCCATGGCGGCGGGGGCGGCCGTGCTCACAAGGGACAAGGCCCTGCGCCGGCAGGCGGGCCTCTTCGCGGTGCTGGGCACGGCGGGCTTCGCGGCCTACTTTTTCTTCATCGGCCTGACCTATGTTTACGTGTTCCGGGACGAGGTGTCCGACGGGCTGGTGGGCTTCGAGCGGTATATGTACCCCTATCTGCTGGGCTGGCTGCTGGCCGCGGCGGCGCTGGTGGTGCGGGCGATGGCCGCCGAGCGCGTGCCGGGCCTGCTGACCACCGGCTTTGCAGCCATGACCCTGGCGCTGGCGGCCCTTGTCTGGCTGCGGCTGCCTTTCAGCCTGACGGTGTTCGGCGGGGGCAGCGCCGCCTATGCCGAGCGCTGGGCCACCCGGGACGAGGCAATGGACGTTCAGGCGGCGGTGCCCGAAAACGCCCATATCTTCTTTGTGAGCCAGGGGGACGACGGCAGCCGGTGGTTCCTCTATTCCTACGAGCTCTACCCCTGGTATCTGGATTACAGCGGCAGCGACGGCCAGGGCGGCGGCGGCACCTTTGCGCTGCCGGGGGCGCTGGAAGAGGACACCCTCTACTACCACCCCTACACCGCCGACGAGCTGCTGGCGTGCATCCGCGGCCGGGGCTGTGACTATGTGTTCGTGGAGCGGGTGGACGAGCTGTTCACCAGCGGCTATGCCGCCCTGTTCGCCGACGGGCTTGCAAACTGCGCCGAGGAGTCTGCGGTGTACGTCTGGAACGAAAGCTCCGCCGCATTTGAATTTGTCTGCAACGTGGGGGCCGAGGGATGAAACGAGTGTTTGGATGGGCGAGGGAGCACCTGCTGGCCGCCTGCTATCTGGCGGCGCTGGCCCTCTGGTGCCTGTGGGCGCTGGGCAGCGCCGGCCTGGACGCGGCGAGCCGTGCCGGGCGGCCGGCGGGAGAGGACATCCCCCTTTCGAGCCTGGGGTGCCAGGACATCGCCCTGACGGAAGAGGGCCTCTGGGTCACCACCGGGGCGGACCCCCAGTTCCATCTGGAGGCGGGCCAGCCGGTGCGCAGCGTGTTTTTTGCCACCGACGCGCCGGCGGCCGGCTTCGAGGGCTACTGGGCCGGCGCGGGGGAGGATTTCAGCCTGCGCCGCCGGGTGTTTGCCCAGCAGGTGGAGGGCGGCGTGCTGCTGGTGTTCCCGGAAAGGGCACAGACCATCCGCATCGACCCGGCCGCCGGCGCGGGGGTGGTGCTGGGCGAGGGCGAAGACGCGTTCCTCACCGTGGACGGGCCGCTGGCCCTCTGGCGGTACTTTGTGCCCCGGGCCGAGCAGGCGCTGGCGCTGGCGGCGCTGCCCGCGGCGGCGGCGGTGCTGGCCGACCTGGCGCTTTTCTGGAAAGGGCGTCTTTTGAAAAAGCGGGGCTGACGGGCCCCGCCCTGCGAGGTTTGGAATGGACAAGGCAAAACGTTTTTTGAAACGCCCCGCCGGGCGGCTCTGGCTGGCGGCGGGAGGCATGGCCCTGCTCGTCTGCGCCGTGTACGCCGCCTGCGGCTTTTGGCCCTTTGGGCCGAACTCGGTGATGACCGGCGATTTGAACAGCCAGTATATCCCGTTCTACGCCCATTTCTACGACGCGGTGCGGGGGGGCGGCAGCCTGTTCTACGCCGACGACCTGGGGCTGGGCGGCGGGGCGTTCGCCCTGTTCGCCTACTACTTCGCCAGCCCCTTTGCCTGGCTGTATCTTTTCGTCGCGCCGGAGTTCTACGGCCAGCTGTGCTGCCTTGTCTGGGCGGTCAAGGTGGTGCTGGCGGCGGCGGCGTTCTGCTTTTATCTCGAGCGCCGCTGGGGCGGCGAAAACGCGGCCTGGCTGCCCCTGTGCTGGTGCTACGGCCTGATGGGCTACGCGGTGGCCTACGCCCAGAACGTCCTCTGGCTGGACGCGGTCATCCTGCTGCCGCTGGTGTGCGCCGGCATCGACCGGCTGCTGGCGGGCAGGGGGGCCGTGGGCTTTTCGCTGGCGCTGGCGGCGGCCATCTTCACCAACTTCTACATGGGGTATATGCTCTGCCTGTTCTCCGCGCTGTATTTCCTCGCGGGGTTGGCGGTGGGGCGGCCCGGGGCGAAAGGGGCCCTTTGCGCCTGCGGCCGCTTCGCGGCGGCGGGCGTCACGGCGGCGGCCCTGGCCGGCGCGGTGCTGCTGCCGGCGGTGGGGGAGATCCTGCAGGTGAAATCCGCCGGGGCGGACCTTTCCGGCGGCGGGCAGTTCTCGCCGCTGGAGCTCGTGCAGAAATTCTTCACCGGAAACTTCGTCTGGGCGGATGTGCAAAGCGGCCTGCCCCCGGTGTACTGCGGCATGGTGGGCCTTGCCGCGGCGCTGCTCTATTTCTGCTCCGCCCGGCCCCGGCGGGAAAAGCTGGTGTACGGCGCCTTTGCCGCCCTGCTGGCGGTGAGCCTGTGGTGGCGGCCGCTGGACCTTGTCTGGCACGGCTTTGCCGCCCCCAACTGGTTCCCCTACCGCCAGAGCTTTCTGCTGGTGTTCCTGCTGCTGGCCCTGGGCGCGGGGGCGCTGACCGGGCCGGTGCCCCTGAAGCGGTGCCTGGCCGCCGGGGCGCTGGCGGCGGGCCTCGGGGCGCTGGTGTACTTTGTCCGCGCCGAGACCTACGGCCGGCGGCGCTGGCTGCTGGCCTGCTGCGTGCTGGCGGCGGCCATCGGCCTCGCCTGGCTGTGGGGCCGCTTTAAAGACGGCAAAAAGCGGCTGGCCGCCGGGGCGCTGGCGCTGCTGGCCGCCGGGGACCTGGCGCTGAACGCCGCCTGGGCGTTTCCCCTGTTCGAGGCCTACCCGGTGGCGGACTACGCCGCCTTTGTGCGGGCGGGGCGGGCCACCGTGCGGGCGGTGGAGGAGCAGAACGGCGAAGACCTGCGGCTGGAAAAGAGCTTTTTCCGCACCCTCAACGACCCCATGCTGCTGGGCTACCAGGGGCTGACCCATTTCAGCAGCGTGCAGGACGGGGCCTCCTCCATCCTGCTGATGGCCCTGGGCTACCGCAACTACGGCTCCAGCTACGGCTACGGCGCGGGCAGCACCGCCGCCGCCGACAGCCTTTTGTCGGTGGGGTGGCTGATGGCGCGGGAGGGGGACGCGGTGCCCACCCACTTTGAGCAAACGGAGATCGCCGCCCCCTGGCGGGTGTACCAAAACCCGGACGCCCTGCCCCGGGCGCTCTGGTCGCCCGCCGATGTGTCGGCCTTTGAGCTGGCCGAGGGCCTGGACGCTTTCGAGGCGGCGGAAACTCTTTACACCGCCCTGCTGGGGCGCCAGACGGCCCTGTTCACACCGGTGGAAAGCGCGGAGAGCGGCGGGGAATTTGATTTGACGATGCCCGAAAGCGGCATCCTCTACGCGGTCTTTTCCGGGGCGGGGGCGGACGTGCCCCTTTCGGTGAACGGCCAGGATAAGGGCACGGTGCTCTCCATCGACCGGTCGGCGGACGCGGCGGTGGACCTGGGCCGCTTTGCGGCGGGGGACGCCGTAAAGGTGACCCTGGACGCGGCGGTGGACGCCGCCCGCTTCGCGGTGCTGGACGAGGGGGCGCTGGCCGACGCCTGCGACGAACTGCGGGCCACGGCCCCGGCGGTGACGAGCTGGCGGGACGGGGCCATCGGGCTGGCGGCGGACGCGGCGGAAGAGGGCCTGGTGGTGCTCACGGTGCCCTATGACGAAAACTGGCGGGCCGAAGTGGACGGCGCGCCGGCCGAGGTGCAAAGGGCGGCGGGGGCGCTGGCGGCGGTGGAACTGCCCGCGGGCAGCCACAGCCTGCGGCTGACCTGGGCCCAGCCGGGCGCGGCGGCGGGCCTGTGCCTTTCGGCCCTGGGCGCGCTGGGCCTTTTGGCGCTGGCCCTTTGGCAGCGCAAACAAAAACAAAAGTAAGGAGCGATAGGATGCGGGACGTTCTCATCATCGCCGAGGCGGGGGTCAACCACAACGGCAGTCTGGAGATGGCAAAACAGATGGCGCTGGCGGCCAAAAACGCCGGGGCGGACGTGGTGAAATACCAGACCGCCGTGCCGGAGCTGGTGGTGTCGAAATTTGCCCCCAAGGCGGAATACCAGAAAGCCCAGACGGGGGACGGGGAGAGCCAGCTGGAGATGATCCGGCGGCTGCATTTCGATTTCGAGGGCCACCGGCAGCTGAAAGAATACTGCGATTCCATCGGCATCCAGTACCTCTCGGCGGCCTTTGACCTGCCCAGCGTGGAGTTTTTGAAAGAGCTGGACCTGCCTTTCTTTAAGATACCCAGCGGCGAGATCACCAACCTGCCCTATCTGGAGGCGGTGGCGGCGGCGAAAAAGCCGGTGGTGCTCTCCACCGGCATGAGCACCCTGCCGGAGATCGAGGACGCCCTGTCCGTGCTGGAGGACGGCGGCTGCCCGGGGGTGACGCTGCTCCACTGCAACACCCAGTACCCCACCCCCTACGAGGACGCGAACCTGCTGGCCATGCTGGAGCTGGCGGAACAGTTCGCCGTGCCGGTGGGCCTTTCCGACCACACCCCCGGCTGGGAGTGCGACGTGGCCGCGGCGGCCCTGGGGGCAGTGGTCATCGAAAAGCACTTCACCCTGGACAAGGCCCTGCCCGGCCCGGACCACAAGGCCAGCCTGGACGTGCCCGAGCTCACCGCCATGATCCGGGCGGTGCGCCACACCCAGGCCGCCCTCGGCACCGGCCGTAAGGCGGTGAGCGCCAGCGAGGCGGGCAACAAGCCCGTTGCCCGCAAGAGCATCGTGGCGGCGCGGCCCATCCGCAAGGGGGAGATCTTCACCGCCGAAAACCTCACCACCAAGCGCCCGGGCGACGGCGTGTCTCCCATGCGCTGGCACGAGGTGCTGGGCTGCGCGGCCAAGCGGGACTTTGCCGAGGACGAAAAGATCGAGCTGTAAAAAGGAGGAAAGGCCATGGAGCGTCTGCGCGTTGCCGTCGTCACCGGCACCCGGGCGGAGTACGGCCTGCTGCGCCCTGTTCTGCAAAAGCTGGCCGCCCGGCCGGACGCCGAGCCGGCGCTGCTGGTCACCGGGGCGCATCTTTCGGAAAAATACGGCGCCACCGTGAGCGAGATCGAGGCGGACAGCCTGCCCATCGCCGCCCGCATCCCCATCCTGTTCGACGAGGACGCGGGGCCCCTTGCCACCGCCCGGGCGGTGGAGCGGGCGCTGCGGGGGTTTTCGGCGTGGTTTTCGGAAAACCGCCCCGCCTGCTGCCTTGTGCTGGGGGACCGGTATGAGATATTGGCCGCCGCCGAAGCTGCGGCCCTTGCCGGGGTGCCGGTGGCCCACATCAGCGGGGGCGACGTGACGCTGGGCGCCCAGGACGAGTGGTACCGCCACTGCATCACCAAGATCGCCCACCTGCATTTTCCCAGCTGCGCCGAGTCCGCCGCCCGCCTCGTCCGCATGGGCGAGGCGCCGGACACGGTGTTCAACGTGGGGGGCCTGGGGGATGAGAACATCCGCCGGATGGAAAAGCTGCCTCCCGCGCCTTTGAGCGAGAGCGTGGGCTTTGACCTGACCCGGCCCTTTGGCCTGGTGACCTTTCACCCCCAAACGGCGGGCGGGGCGGACCCGGCGGCCCAGGCCCGGGCGCTGCTGGAGGCCATGGACGAGATCACCCGCGACACCGGCCTGGTCTGGCTGGTGACCAAGGCCAACGCCGACGCGGGCGGGCAGGTCATCAACGAGATGTGGGACGCATGGGGCGAAAAGCACCCGGACACGGCGGCGGTGCGCACAAGCCTCGGCGTCAGGCGGTATCTCTCCGCCATGGCCGCCGCGGCCCTGGTGCTGGGCAACTCCTCCAGCGGCGTGGTGGAGACCCCCACCTTTGGGGTGCCGGCGGTGAACATCGGCGCCCGGCAGCAGGGGCGGCCGGTGTGCGAAAACGTGATCTGCTGCCCGGCGGAGAAAACGGCCATCGCCGCGGCGGTGAAAAAAGCCCTGAGCCCGGCGTTCGCCGCCGTTGCAAAGGGCGCGAAAAGCCCCTATAATGGGGGAGACACCAGCGGCAGGATCGTGAACATTTTGCTGGAGGCGGCGCGCCGGCCCGGCTTCGGCGGCCCGAAACGGTTTTACGACGGCCCCTGAGCCGTTTTCCCGGGGCGGGGCCCCGGACCCTTTGCGAAAGAGGTGCTTTGTACAGTATGAAACTTCTCATTGTGGGCCTGGGCAGCATGGGCAAGCGCCGGGCGCGGCTTTTAAAGGGCATTGATGCCTCCATCGCCCTGGCGGGGGTGGACACCGCCCCCTCCCGCCGCCAGGAGGCGGCGGCTTTGGGGGTGGAGGGCTTTGAGAGCATCGGGGCGGCGCTGGCCGCGGCGCGCTTTGACGGCGCGCTGGTGTGTACCGCGCCGCTGACCCACGCGGCCATCATCCGCCAGCTGCTGGAGGCGGGCCTGCCGGTGTTCACCGAGTTGAACCTGGTCAGCGACGGCTACGCCGAAAACATGGTGCTGGCAAAGGAAAAGGGGCTGCCCCTGTTCCTCTCCTCCACCATGCTCTACCGGGGGGAGACCCGGTACATCAAGAGCCGGGTGGAGGCGTTTAAAAAGCCGGTGAACTACATCTACCACATCGGCCAGTACCTGCCGGACTGGCACCCCTGGGAGAACTACAAGAACTTCTTTGTGGGCGACGCGCGCACCGGCGGGGTGCGGGAGATCTTCGGCATCGACCTGCCCTGGCTGCTGGACACTTTCGGCCCGGTGAAGAGCCTGCACGCGGAAAAGGACAAGCTCAGCGAGCTGGAGATCGCCTATCCGGACAGCGTCTTTGTGACCCTGCGCCATGAAAACGGCACCAAGGGTATGCTGGCGGTGGATGTGGTCAGCCCCAAGGCGGTGCGGAATTTCGAGTGCTTCGGCGAGGGGCTGCACCTGTTCTGGGAGGGCAACCCCAGGAGCCTTTTCGACTTCGACCACGCCAGCGGCGAGAAGAGAGCGGTGAACACCTACGCCAGCGTGGAGCAGGACCCCCGTTACAGCGACAACATCGTGGAGAACGCCTACGTGGACGAGCTGCAAAACTTTTTGGGGGTGCTGGCGGGCAAAGAAGAGGCCCTGTACAGCTTTGAAAAGGACCTGGAGACCATCCGGCTGATCGAGGCCATCGAGGAGGCGTGAGCGGAATGGGATTTTTGGAAGAACTGTTCGGCGTTGCCCGGGCGGGGGACGAGCTGCCCCGGGGTGTGACGGTGCGCCACCTGCGCACCGCCTACAAAAAGCGGCTGCTGGAGCACTTTGCGGCCGCCTTTCCCGGCCGGAAAACGGTGGTATGGGACGACCCGGACACCCTGATCGAGCTGGCGGTGATGTTTCCCACCGCCGCCGAGCCCTATTACGTGGTACATACCATCGGCATGAGCGCCGAGCCCATGGACCTGAGCGACCTGCCTCCCCGGCAGCGGTACGAGTGGCTGCGGCTGGCGGAGCTGATGCTGTTTCTGCCCGGCGACTGGCCGGTGGACGAAAGCCGCTGGCCCCAGCATCTCAACGACCCGGAGGACAAGCCCGCCGCCTGGCCCCTGCGCCTTTTGCGGCTGCTGGCGGCGCTGCCCCGCAAGGGGAACACCTGGCTGGGGGCGGGGCACTCCATCCCCAACGGCGCGCCGCCCCACCCCTATGCGGAAAACGCCCCGTTCACCGGCGCGGTACTCTTTCTGCCGGGGGAGAAAAACGGCCCCAGGGCGGTGGAGTCGGTGAAGATCGGCGGCGGCAAGCGGCTGATGCTCTACCTGGTGGTGCCGGTGTACCCCCAGGAGATGGCCTACAAGCTGGAAAAGGGCGCCGAGGCGCTGGAGGAAAAGCTCCGCGGGGTGGAAAACGGCTTTGTGGCTGACATCCGCCGCCCGCCGGCGGTAGAGCAGGAAGAGGAGGGAACGGAATGAAAGCGCTGTTCGTGGGCCTTGGCTCCATCGGCACCCGCCACCTGGGCAACCTGATGGCGGTGGCAAAGGAAAAGGGCATCTCCGTGGAGGCGGACGCCCTGCGCTCCTCCACCCGGGCGCTGGCCCCGGAGGTGGCGGCGCTGCTGGCGCACCAGTATGTGAGTTTCGACCAGCTGGGCCGCTATGACATCGCCTTTATCACCAACCCCACCCACCTGCACGCCCACACCCTGGCGGAGCTGGCGGGCAGGGTGGACTGCTTCTTCATCGAAAAGCCCATCTTCGAGGGCACCGGCTACGACCTGGACCAGCTGGGCCTGGGCATCGGCCAAAAGGCCTATGTGGCCGCCCCCATGCGCTGGTGCGGCACCTTTCTGGCCCTGAAAGAGCGGATGTCCTCCCTGGCGCCCTATTCGGTGCGGGTGATCTGCTCCTCCTACCTGCCGGACTGGCGCCCCGGGGTGGACTACCGCACCGTCTACTCCGCCCACAAGGAGATGGGCGGCGGGGTGACCATCGACCTGATCCACGAGTGGGACTACCTGGTGGACCTGTTCGGGCCGCCGCTGGAGATGTACAACTTCAAGGGCACCTACTCCCACCTGGAGATCGACTCGGACGATCTGTCGGTGTACATCGCCCGCTACCCCAGCCTGCTGGCGGAGGTGCATCTGGACTACTTCGGACGCAGCTACCGGCGCTCCATCGAGCTGTTCTGCCACGAGGGCACCGTCACCGCCGACTTCGGCGCGGGCACCCTGACCCTGGCGGACGGCACGGTGATCCACTGCGAGGAGCCGGTGAACCAGCGGTATCTGCGGGAGATGGACTACTTTTTGGAGTACGCCCGGCGGGGCAAAGGCGAGAGCGTCAACAGCCCGGCCATGGCCCAAAGGGTGCTGGGCCTCACCCTGGGAGAAGAATAAGCGCCGCCCCGAAAAGGGGCGCCGGCAAAAGGAGAATACCATGGAAAAACTGCTCATCACCATCTGCGGCCGGGCCGGCAGCAAGGGGTTCAAAAACAAGAATTTGAAGACGTTTTGCGGCCAGCCACTGGTCTATTACAGCCTGGCGGCGGCCCAGCTGTTCCGGGAGAGCCGTCCGGACGTGCAGGTGGACCTGTGCCTGAACACCGACAGCGAGGCCCTGGCGAAGCTGGTGGCCGAACGCTACCCGGAGGTGGTCTTTCTGCCCCGCAGCGAGGAGCTGGGCGGCGACCGGGTGCCCAAGATGGCCGTGATCCAGGACAGTCTTTCCCGCATGGAGGAAAAGGCCGGCGGCGCCTACAATTATGTGATGGACCTGGACATCACCAGCCCCCTGCGAACGGCGGAGGACGTCCGCAACGCCTTTGCCCTGGCCCAGGACCGGCCAGACCTGGACCTTGTTTTCAGCGTCACCGAGAGCCGCCGCAACCCCTATTTCAACATGGTGCGCCGCTGCGGCGACCATGTGGAAAAGGGCGTCGAGAACGCCCCGGGCACCCCGGCGTTCACCGCCCGGCAGATGGCCCCGGAGTTCTACGACGTGAACGCCAGCATCTATGTCTACCGCCGGGCCTTTCTGGCGGGCAACACCACCGGCATTTTGTGGGACGGCAAGATCGGCGCCAGCCTGATGATGGACACCGGCATCCTGGACATCGACAGCGAGGAGGACTTCAAGCTGATGGAGGTCATCGGCGCCCACCTGTACGCCACGCTGGAGCCCTTTGCCCGGGTGCAGGCGGCCATCCGGGGCTGAAATTCGCGGGAAAGGCGACAAGCGATGGAGACGAACACCAATCAAACCGGGTCGGACCAGCGCCGGCAGGTGCTGGAGCTGGTCACCGAGGCCGGGGAGCTCATGCTGAAAAACGGCGCGGAGGTCAGCCGCACACAGCAGACCATGGAGATCATGGCAAAAAGCCTTGGCGTGGAGGACTTCCACGGCTATGTGCTCACCAACGGCATTTTCACCAGCATCGGGGCGCGGCAGGATATGCCCGCCCAGGTGCGAAGCGTGCCCGCCAGCACGGTGCATCTGGGGCGGGTGGAGGCCATCAACCAGCTGTCCCGGCGGATCGCCGCCGGCGGCGCGGGCCTGACGGAGGCCTACACCGAGCTGGAGCGCATCCGAAAAATGCCCTGCGCCCCCGCCAGCCGGCAGGTGCTGGCCTGCGGCGTGGGCAGCGCCTGCTTTGCCATTTTGTTCGGCGGCGTCTGGCAGGACGGCCTGGTGGCGCTGGCGGTGGGGCTGGGGCTCCAGCTGGTGCTGCTGGGGCTGGAGCGCTGGGGCGCGGGCAAGCTGCTCAGCCGCTTTTTGGGGGCGGGTTTTGTGGCGCTGGTCACTCTGCTCATCTTCGCCGCCGGCTTCGGCGCAAACAGCGACAAGGCCATCATCGGCGCGCTGATGCCCCTGGTGCCGGGCATGGCGCTCACCCTGGGCATCCGGGACCTGATCGACTCGGACTTCCTCTCCGGCGTCATCCGTATGCTGGACGCCCTGCTCACCGCCGCCTGCATCGCCCTGGGCGCCGGCCTTGTGCTGGCGGTGGAAAATCTCATCAAGGGGGTGTCGCTGTGACCGGCCCGCTTCTGATCCAGCTGGCGGCGGCTTTCTGCGGCACCGTCTGCTTTGCCATCCTGTTCCACGTGCCGCCCCGCCACCTGTGGTGCTGCGGCGTCTGCGGCATGGCCGGGTGGCTGGTCTACTGGGTGAGCATGCAGTACCAGCCGGACACGGTGGCTGCCAGCTTCCTGGCGGTGATCCCCATGGCTGTTTCGGCCCGGGCCTGCGCCATCCTGCGCAAGGCCCCGGTCACCCTGTTCCTGATCCCGGGCATCTTCCCGCTGGTGCCCGGCGCGGGCATCTACTACACCGCCTACAGCTTCATCCTGGGCGATTCGGCGGCGGCCGCCGCCAAGGGCGCGGAAACGCTGAAGATCGCCGTGGCCCTGGCTCT
>DXAC01000110.1 GCA_019117205.1 Candidatus Allofournierella merdigallinarum
GCTGGGTTCGAACCAGTGGCCTGTCGCTTAGGAGGCGACCGCTCTATCCAACTGAGCTACGGGGGCTTATACAGAAAATATTCAATTTTACAGGGCTCCAGGATTCGAACGATTCGATTTTTAGGAGGCGAACGCTCTATCCTGCTGAGCTACAGAGACCTGTGAACGCTTTACCATTATACCCGCTTTTGCGGTGTAAATCAAGTTGAAATGCGCGCGGCGGTAGTGTATAGTGATAGCAGCGCCGCCTGCCGGCGGGCGGTCCCGCCGGCGGGCAAAAAAGGCGCGGATAAAGGAGAACTGTATGCTGCAACGGGAACTGTATTTCGCCCTGCTGGGCACCGGGGCCACCTGCCTTGCCACCGTGCTGGGGGCGGCCACCGTGTTCCTCTTTAAAAAGGACATGGGCGCGGGCTTGCAGCGGGCCTTTTTGGGCTTTGCCGCCGGGGTCATGGTGGCCGCGTCGGTGTGGTCGCTGCTCATCCCCGCCATGGAGATGGCCGAAGAGCAGGGCCAGAGCGCCCTGCTGGCCGCCGGGGGCGGCTTTGTGGCCGGCGGGGTCTTTCTGATGCTGCTGGACCGGCTGCTGCCCCACCTGCACATCGGCAGTGACGAGCCGGAGGGCCTGCCCGCCCGCCTCAAGCGCACCACCATGGTGGTGCTGGCGGTGACGCTGCACAACATCCCCGAGGGCATGGCCGTGGGCCTGGCCTTCGCCGTGGCCGCCCGGGACGGCGGCGCGGCGGCCCTGCCCGGAGCGGTGGCGCTGGCCATCGGCATGGGGCTGCAGAACTTCCCCGAGGGCGCGGCCATCAGCCTGCCTCTGCGGGGGCAGGGGGTGAGCCGGGGCAAGGCCTTTGTCTGCGGCGCGCTTTCCGGCGTGGTGGAGCCGGTGTTCGGCCTCGCCACCGTGCTGGCGGCGGGCAGCGTTGCGGGCATGATGCCCTGGGTGCTGGCCTTTGCCGCCGGCGCCATGATCTATGTGGTGGTGGAGGAGCTCATCCCCGAGGCGCACCTGGGCGAGCACTCCCATGTGGGCACCGCCAGCGTGATGCTGGGCTTTCTGGTGATGATGCTGCTGGACGTGGCCCTGGGCTGACCTTTTTTGCGAAAAGGCGCGCCGCCTGCTGTTCCGGCAGGCGGCGCGCCTCGCTTTGTTTAAAACTCTTTCTTTTCGTAGATGCGGCAGCTGGCCAGCCAGCAGACGAGGCAGACCGCCGCCGCCGCGCCGGCAAGGACCCCGATGCCGGGAACAAGGCTCGTTTCCATCCAGCCGAACATGGCCGTTAACAAACCGCCCGCATCGCCCAGGCTCGCGGCAGCGAAGATGCCGCCGCCGACGACCACCAGGGCCAGCAGCATGGCGCTGCGGGCTTTCTCCGGCCCGAAGGCGTAGGTGAGGGGCAGCATCACCGCAAAGTAGATCACCAGGACAAGGGTCACCAGCAGGCTGGTCCAAATACTTTCCAGAACGGGGACGCCCACCAGCAGACAGGCCACCGGGGCCATCACCAGGCTGTAGATCTGGCCCGCCGCCACGCACAGGCCCAGCAGCAGGAACTTGGCGGTGACCACCGCTTTGCGGCTCACCGGCAGGGTGGCGGCGTAGAAATCCCAGTGGCAGGCGTTGTCCACGCTGAACAGGCTGATCACATAAAACCCGTACATCCAGCTCATCAGGTTGAAGAAGCTGGTCATCTTCAGCGCCACGCCCAAAGCGGTGTAGAGCGCCAGCACCAAAAAGAAGTTTTTCATGTAGACCCGCCGCAAAATGAACAGGTCCTTTTTCAAAAGGCCGATCATACGCTTCTCCTTTCCGAGTAAAACTGCATGATGTCATCGAGGGTGGGCTTATCCAGCACCGCGCCCGGCAAAAGGGCCGCGGCGGCGCGGCGGTCCTTTACCAGCGCCGCCTGCCCGAACGCGTTGGCCCGCATCGACACCACCAGCTCGGCGGGCAGGGCGGCCAACGCTTCGGCCCCGGCGCGCACCACGCCGTACTCCTCCAGCAGCAGGTCCGTCTCCTTTTCAAAGAGGATGCGACCTTTTTGGATGTACACGATGTAGTCCGCCGCCTTTTCCAGGTCGGCGGTGATGTGGCTGCTCAACAGCATGCTGTGCTCCTCGTCCTGGATGAAGCGGCGCAGCAGGTCCAGAATTTCCGCCCGCATCACCGGGTCCAGGCCGCTGGTGGCCTCGTCCAGCAAAAGCAGCTTGGGCCGGTGGGCCAGGGCCGCCGCCAGCCGCAGCTTCATCCGCATGCCCCGGCTGAAGTCCTTCATCTTCTTGGCGGGGGACAATTCGAACTCCGCCAGCAGCTGCCGGTAGTACCCCTTGTCAAAGCCGGGCTGGATGGACGCGAGGCATGCGCCCACCTCGGCGGGGCTGAGCACCTCGTAGAAAAAGGCGTCCTCGAACACAGCGCCCACCCGGGCCAGCGTTTTGGTGCGGCCCGCGGGCTGACCCAGCACGGCGATCTCGCCGCCGTCCGGGCGCAGGGTGCCCAGGATGGCCCGCATGGTGGTGGTTTTGCCCGCGCCGTTTTCGCCGATGAAGCCCACGATGCTCCCGGCGGGCACGGTGAAGCTGACGTCCTGCAGCTGAAAGTCGGGGTAGCGCTTGCACAGGCCGCGCACCTCAATGGCGTTTTCCATGGTTCATTCTCCCTCTGACAACAGTTTGAGTGTCTCCAGCACCTCTGCCCGGCTCACCCCGCCCGCGGCGGCCACGTCCAGCGCCTGGCCCAGCAGCTCCTCCACCTTTTTCAGCGTTGCCTCCCGGTGCAGCTGGGGGTCCGTGGCGGCCACAAAGCTGCCCTTGCCGGGCACCGTGTGGATGAAGCCCGCGGCCTCCAGGTCCTCGTAGGCCCGCTTGGTGGTGATGACGCTGATGCCCAGCTCTTTCGCCAGAAAGCGGATGCTGGGCAGGGCCTCGCCCTGGGCCAGCCTGCCGGCAAGAATGGCAGCCTTAATCTGGTCGGTGATCTGTTCGTAGATGGGCTTTGTGCCGGAATTGCTGATGTAGATCTCCATCAGTGTTCCCCGTTTCCTTGGATTTGCCGGACTGTACATATCCGACATATACAGTATATACACAGTATGCACAGTTGTCAATAGGGCAACACAAGTTTTTTCGGGCGGATACATCCCGGATACAATCTTTGTATACGTTTGATAAAAGGGGAGGGAAAAACCATGGCAAACATCCTGATCGTGGACGACGAAAAGGCCATTGCGGACCTGATCGAGCTGACGCTTGCCCAGGTGGGGCACACCTGCGAGGCGGCTTACAGCGGCGACGAGGCGGCGGACAAGCTGGAAAAGGGGCGGTACGACCTGGTGCTGCTGGACGTGATGCTGCCCGGGATCAGCGGCTTTGAGCTGATGGAATACCTGGAGCCCGCCGGCACGCCGGTGATCTTCCTCACGGCGAAAGGGACGCTGGCGGACCGGGTGCGGGGGCTGCGCCTGGGGGCGGACGACTACATCGTGAAGCCCTTTGAGCCCATGGAGCTGATCACCCGGGCGGAGGCGGTGCTGCGCCGCACCGGGCGGCTGGGGGCGGTGCGGGTGTTCGGGCTGGAGGTGGACCCGGCGGGCCGCACGGTGAAGCGGGCGGGAGAGGTCATCCCGCTGACGCCCCGGGAGTTCGACCTGTTTTTGCTGCTGGTGCGCAATCGGGGGCTGGCGCTCTACCGGGACGTCATTTATGAACGGGTGTGGGGGGACATTGCCGAGGACGACACCCGCACCCTGGACCTGCACATCCAGCGCCTGCGCAAAAAGCTGGGGCTGCAAAAGCAGATACGCACGGTGTACAAAATAGGCTACATGCTGGAGGCGGAGTGAATGAAGTTTTCCCACAAGCTGGCGCTGGCCATGCTGGCGCTGCTGGCGGTGGTGCTCAACGCGGGGGCGGCCTGGCTGGTGTACAGCAGCTTCGACAGCCAGCTGGAGGCGGCCCAGCGGCAGAACGAGGCCCACCACCAGCGGGACGCCTACGGCGTGAAGATGGCGCTGATCGAGGCGGGGGCCGGCCCCTACGACACCGACCTGCTGAAAGAGTATGGCCAGCGGCTGCAAAGCTACGGCGGCACCGGCGGCGAGTGGATGGCCCTTTACAACGGCAGCGGATTTTCTGTCTGGTCCAGCCTGCCCCAGGCTATCACCACCACCGACCAGCGGGCGGCGCTGACGGCGGGGGACACCGCCGTGACCTATCTCGACACCGGCGACGGGATATTTCAGCTGTACGCCACCAGGGTGGAGCAGGCGGCGGGAAGCGCCTGGGTGCTGAACGCCTACGACGTGACCGCCCTGTTCGAGGCCCGCTCGGCCCTGCTGTGGGGCTTTGCCCGGGTGGAGGGGGCGGCTTTCGCGGCGCTGGTGGTGCTGGTGCTGGCCATGAGCCGGATGCTCACCCGCCCGGTGGCCCGGCTGGAAGAGGCGGCCCGGCGCATCGCCGCCGGGGCCTACGACGAGCGCACGGCCCTGAAAGGAGAGGACGAGCTGGCGGACCTGAGCCGCAGTTTTGACCAAATGGCCCAGGCGGTGCAGCAGAAAGTGGAACAGCTGGACCTTTCGGTGCGCCAGCGGGACGACTTTGTGGCGGCTTTCACCCACGAGCTCAAGACCCCCATCACCAGCATGATGGGCTACGCCTCGCTGCTGCGCGCCGGCGAGCTGCCGCCGGAGAGCCGCAAAAAGGCGGCGGACTATATTTATCATGAGACAAAGCGGCTGGAAGCGCTGAGCCGCAAGCTGATGGTGTTCATGGAACTGGAGCACACCGGCAGGCTGGAACTGGAGCCGCTGGAACTGAAAACGCTGGAGGCGCGGCTGCGGCGCATCCGCCCGCCCGAGGCGAAAACCGAGCTTGTGTTCCGGGGCTTTGACGAAACGCGGGTGCTGGCCCAGCCGGACCTTGTGCTGGCGCTGGTGCAAAACCTGGTGAGCAACGCCGAGCGTGCCGACCCGGCGGACGGAAAGGTGACCCTGACCGCCGAAGCGAATGGGGGCCGGGTGACGCTGGAGGTGCGGGACAAGGGCCGGGGCATCCCCGCCGAAGAGCTGGCCCGGGTCACCGAGCCCTTTTATATGGTAGACCGCTCCCGCGCCCGGGCGCAGAACGGCAGCGGCTTTGGCCTTGCCCTCTGTGCCCGCATCGCCAGGCTCCACGGCGGCGGGCTTGCCATTGAGAGCGAAGTGGGCAAAGGCACCACCGTGCGGTTTGACTTGAGGGAGGCGGGAAGATGAGACGACGGCTGAAAAGCGCCGGGCTCTGGCTGCTTGTGCTGGCGCTGGCGGCGGGCAGCATGGCTCTGCCCTGGATGGTGTGCCAGGGCTATGACCGGGAGCTGTTTGCCCAGCCCCGAACGCGGCCGGCCACCGACCTCGCGCTGAGCGCGGCGGCGCGGGAAAACGGGTTCGTGAGCCAGCTCTACGAGCGGCAGCGCCTGCTGGGCGGCTGGGGCGAAGGCTGGGAGCCCCTGGAGGGGGAAGTGGCCGCCGGGGCGGCGGAAAACGCCCGGGAGACCCTGCTGGAACTGATGTCGCTGGAAAGCCTGCCCGACGGGGCGAGGCAGACGGTGGGCGAGGCGCTGGCCCAGAGCAGCCAGGGACAGGCCTGGCGGGACGAGATGGGCTTTGTGCGGGTGTGGCTGGGGGATGTGTATCTCATCACCGAGCCGGTGACCGGCCTGCCCGCGCGGCTTTCGGTCTACGGCGCGGCGGACGTGCCCGCCGACCCGGCGGCCCTGCTGAAGGAATGGCGCGCCCTGCTGGGGGTGGACACGCTGCCCGACTGGGAAGAAACCCAAACGGTGCAGGCGGGGGCGACGGAGCTGCGCTCGGTCCAGGGGCGGCTGCGGCTGCAAACCTGCGCCGCCCACGAGGTGTTTTTGCTGGAGGCGGCCTCTTTTTCCTGAAATGAAACACACCGGCTGCAAGTTGGACAAAAGCGGGGGCTATATTGGAGAAAACAACACCAAAAGGGGGTATTTCTCTTGAAAAAACACAAGAGTATTGTGTGTTCCACCCGGCGTCTGCCCCGGGCCCTGCTGGCCGCCGCCCTGGCGGCGGCGCTGCTGACGGGCTGCGCCGGGCAGGAGGCGGGGCAGAGCGCGTCCGCTTTGCCGGCGAGCGAAAGCGCGGCCCAGATCAACAGCAGCGCGGTGGAAAAGCTGCTGAATGGGGAGCATATTCTCAATGCAGCGCCAAGGGGATACCAGGGGGAGCTGTTGGCGCAAAACGGACAGGGAGACTACAGAGTTGTCGATCGTTTTGTCTGCTATACCGACTACACCACCGGCGTTCGCGAACCTCTGTGTGACGTTGCAGGATGTACTCACAAGGATGAGAACTGCCCGGCATTCACGCCTTACTCCCGCGAGGTGGCTTTGGCGGGGGACTGGGTGCTCACCTGCGGACGGGATGCGGACGGGACCTATTCGCTTGATGTGCGCAGGCCGGATGGCGGCGACAAAAAGGTGCTGTTCAGTGGCTTGGGAAAAATCTCTTTTCATCCTTTGAGCGCAGCTTTGGAAGACGGTAGAATATGGCTGGCAATGGAGGGGAAAGCGGTGCTGTTGGACCCGGAAACCGGCGAGACCGAAGAGGGGGCGGAACTGCCCGAGGAGTTTGCCGGCGGGGCAGCTTTTGGCTCGGGCCTGCTGCATGGTTTCAGCGATGGAAAGGAACTGCTGGAAGAGTATTACCAGCCCTCCGGCGACTTGAAGACGGATATGCAGCAGCAAGAGGAGATCCTTTCTGAAACGACATTCACGGTCACCGTTTGGGATCCCCGCACTGGCGAGGAAGTGCCGCTGTTGAGCTGGGACAATGGGAAGTGGCAGTCGCTCTCCTGCTGGAACAACAAGGAGATCCTGTTCAGTAAGGCACAGGGCCGCTTTGAAGCTTGGGACCTTGCCACCGGTGAAACAACGGTACTTGCTGAGAACTGGCCGGAAAATCAGTTTATTGTCGTCGGCTGCGTATGGGACGATCATCTGATGCTGGAAACGATGTGGAAAGCGGAGCCGGACAACATTGACACTTGGAGAGAATGCCTGTTTGCGCTGGACCTTGTGAGCGGTGAATTGACCGAGATCACCTTGCGCAACCACGGAGGTGGGGGGACCACGCTGCCCCGCATTATGGGTGAAAGCGAGGATATGTTCTATGTGGTCTCCCACGGGATGGATACGGAATACATGACGGAAGAAATGGCGCTGATCTCCAAGGCGGACTACTACGCCGGAGTGGACTCCATGCAGCCCATCAAGGATGTGTTCTGATAATACAGCGCCCCCGGGCCGCGAGATCGCGGCCCGGGGGCGCTGTGCATTTAAAAAACTTATTTCAGGAACATCCGCACCATTTTCTCGTTCGTTTCGGTGTAGGGCATATAGCGCATGGGCAGGTCCAGCCAGAGGGCCTTTTTCACGATGCTCTTTTCGTGGCTGAAGGCGTCGAAGCTGCGCTTGCCGTGGTAGTTGCCCATGCCGCTGTTGCCCACGCCGCCAAAGCCCATGTGGTGGGTGGCCAGGTGGATGATGGTGTCGTTGACGCACCCGCCGCCAAAGCTGCACCGGGCCAGCACCTTCTGCTCCACCGCAGGGTCTTTGGTGAAGAGGTAGAGGGCCAGCGGTTTCTCCCGCCCGTTCACAAAGGCGATGGCTTCGTCCATGCCGTCCACCGGGATGAGGGGCAGGATGGGCCCGAAAATTTCCTCCTGCATGGGTTTGCAGTCGGCGGTGCCCTCCACCAGAGTGGGCTCGATCCAGCCGGAAACTTCGTCCGCACGGCTTTGGCCGCCCGCCAGGATGGTTTCGCCTTCCAGAAGGCCGGTGATGCGCTCGAAGTGCTTGCGGTTGATGATGCGCACATAGTCCGGGTTGTGCAGCGGGTCGGGCCCCAGCATGGCAGCGAACTGCTTTTTCAGTTCTTCCACCAGCTGGTCCTTCACCGTGCGGTCCACCAGCACATAGTCCGGCGCGACGCAGGTCTGGCCGGCGTTGAGCACCTTGCCGAAGGCAAGCCGCCTGGCGGTGAGGGGGATGTCGGCGGTGCGGTCGATGAGCACCGGGCTCTTGCCGCCCAGCTCCAGGATGATGGGGGTCAGCCAGCGGCTGGCCTTTTCCATCACCAGCCGGCCCACCGTTACGCCGCCGGTGAAGAAGATAAAGTCAAAGCGCTGGTCCAAAAGGGCGCTGTTCTCCTTGCGGCCGCCCTCCACCACCGTGACCCAGCCCGGGTCAAAGGTGTCGGCGATGAGTTTCGCCATGGCGGCGCTGGTGGCCGGGGCGTAGGCGCTGGGCTTCAGCACCACGCAGTTGCCCGCCGCCACCGCCCCGATCAGCGGGTCGATGCTGAGCAGGAACGGATAGTTCCAGGGGGCCATCACCAGGGTGACCCCGTAGGGCTCCGACAGGATGAAGCTGCTGGCGGCGAACTGGGCCAGGGGGGTGGGCACCCGTTTGGGCTTTGCCCAGCCGGGCAGCTTTTTGATGGCGTAGCCCACCTCGTCCAGCACCATGCCGATCTCGGCCATGTAGCTCTCGAAGCCGCACTTGTTCAGGTCCTGCTTCATGGCGGCCTGCAGCTGCTTTTCCTGGGCGCGGATGTTCACCTGGAAGCGGCGCAGCGCCTCAAGGCGCGCCTGCACCGGCAGAGTGGCGCCGGTGGCGAAAAAGTCCCGCTGGCGTTTGACGATCTGTTCGATATCCATGCCTGTCACCACACTTTCTCCAAAATGGCCAGTACCTGCTCAAAGCCGGCCTGGCGGGGGTTCACGATCATGGCGCCGTCGTCCAGGGCGGTGCGGGCCACCGCCTCAAAGGCGCTCTTTTCCACCTTGCCGGTGTCCCGCAGGCACACCGGCAGGCCGCAGGCCTCGTGCAGCCGCCCGCGCAGCTGCACCACCGCCTCGATGGCGGCGGCCGCCCGCTGGGAGGCGGGGGTGGCGGCGTAGAGGTCCGGTCCGGCCAGCGCCAGCAGCAATTCGCCGTAGCGCACTTCACACACCGGCAGGTTGAACTCCATCACCGCCGGCAGCAAAATGGTCATGGCGTCCCCGTGGGCCACCCGGCACACCCCGCCCAGGGCGTGGCCGATGGCGTGTACCAGGCCCACCATGCTGTTGGAAAACGCCGCCCCCGCCAGCAGGCTGGCGTTGGCCATGGCCAGGCGGGCGGCCTTGTCCTTGCCGTTTTCCACCGCCGCCGGCAGGTTTTGCGCCACAAGGCCGATGGCCTTTTCCGCAAAGGAATCGCTCACCGGGTTGCGCTGCAAACAGCTGGCCGCCTCGATGGCGTGGCACAGGGTGTCCATGCCGGTGGAGGCGGTGATGCGGCTGGGCAGGCTGGCGGTCATCCGCACGTCCAGCACCGCCGCGTCGGGCAGCAGATGGTAGCTGATGAACTCCATCTTCACATGCTTTTCCGGGTTTGCCACCACCGCCACCAGGGTGGCCTCGCTGCCGGTGCCGGCGGTGGTGGGCACGGCGATAAAGGGCACGTGAGCGCCCCGGCCCAGCACCTCGCAGCCGGTGTTCTGCAAAAGGTCACCGCTGCCCTGGGCCAGCACCATGCCCACGCCCTTGGCGGTGTCGATGACGCTGCCGCCGCCCACCGCCACCAGGCCGTCGCAGCCCTGCTGGCGGAAGAAGGCGGCGATCTCGTTCACCGTCTGGATGGAGGAGTCCGGCGGGATGCGGCAAAACCGGGCCGCGAACGCGCCGCCGCCCTGGGCCATGGCCGCCTCCACGGTGGCCACCGCCCCCGCTTTCACAAGGCCCTCGTCGCTGAGCAGCAACGGCCGCTTGCAGCCCAGGCCCTCCAGCTCGTGGGGGATGTGCTCCAGCGCGCCGTCGCCCGAAAGGATCTTGGCGGGTAGCTTGAATTCATAGTATGAAGCCATAACGAACCTCCTTTTCTGCCGGCCTCACCGGCCCAGCAGCACCGCGCCGTACAGCCGCAGGCTGCCCAGCTGCTTTTCAGGCAGCTCTTTCAAAATGGCCCTTGCCCAGAAAGGCGGGAAGAGATAGCCCTCCGCCAGGTCCACGCAGCGCACGAAGCCCATGGTCTCGCTCACGTTGCCCCGCACGGTGAACCGGTGCTGGGCGTAGGCGGCGGCCACTCCCATCTGGCCGGTGAACACATAAAAGGCGTCGCGGGGGCTCTTGAACCGGATGAGGATGTCCGGCGGGGGGGCGTTTTTCAGCCGGGTCAGGCGCCTGCCGCGCCGGGATATGTACAGCGCCGGGCCGCCGGGCACCTCCAGCCCCAGCACACGGCTCTCGGGCCAGGGGGCGATCTCGGCGGCCACCCGGCTGTCCCGCACCGAGAGGGCGTTCAGCGCCCGGAAGAGGAAAAAGAGCACCACCCGGCACACCGTGCGCTGGGCGCCGGCGGCGAGGCGGTGGCGGAATTTGACACGCATGTAAAAGACCTCCTTTTTCCAGGGATGCACACCGGCTGGCCGCTCACCGGCCGGTGAGCCGGAACAGCAGCATCCGCAGCCGGGTGTAGCCGTTCTTCGGGTCGTCGGCAAGCTCCGCCGCCAGCTCCCATTTCCAGCGGGCGTCGTCGAAATAGAGCACGTCGCCCTGCATTTTCGTGAGCTTGCGGGGCAGGTCGGCCGCCTTTGCCAGCGGGTCCAGGGGCGCTTTGTAGGTAAGGCAGCCGTCCGGCGCGAGGGCGGCCCAGGCGCCGAACACAAAACAGGCGCCCTCGCCGTAGCAGTAGCGCTCGAAGCGGACCTTGCCGTCACAGTAAAAGAGCATACAGTCCCGGTATTTGTTCAGGTATTCCTTTTCGTACCGCCTGGCACAGCCCTTGCCTGCCAGCTGACGCGCGTCCATGGGCTTTCCCCGCTTTCTGACAAGATCTGGTATTCTACTCCAAGTATACCATGCCCCCCAGGGGGATGTAAAGGAGGCGGACACGTCAAGTTTTTGACAGGTAAAATGGGCCGGAAAAGGAAAATTTTCGACAAGAGACAGGGGGCCCGGCCGCTGATTTCCATGCCCCCTGCCAATGGACGCGGCACGGGTTTTGTGGTACAATAGCGGCGGAATATCCCTTGACACGCCAAAAAGGGGGAGGATATAGCGTGCTGGAAGAACTCAGGCAGGCGGTGTGCGCCGCCAATCTGGAGCTGCCCCGGCGGGGCCTTGTCACCCACACCTGGGGCAATGTGTCCGCCATCGACCGGCAAAAGGGCCTGGTGGTCATCAAGCCCTCCGGCGTGGAGTACGGGGAGCTCACCGCCGACAAGCTGGTGGTGGTGGACCTGGAGGGCAAGGTGGTGGAGGGGGCGCTGCGGCCCTCGTCCGACACCAGGACCCACCTGGAGCTGTACAAGGCATTTCCCGCCATCGGCGGGGTGGTGCACACCCACAGCCCCTTTGCGGTGGCCTGGGCCCAGGCGGGGGAGGACATCCCCTGCTACGGCACCACCCACGCGGATTACTTCTCCGGCCCGGTGCCCTGCGCCCGCTTCCTCACCCGGGAGGAGCTGGAGGAGGACTATGAAAAGAACACCGGCAAGGTCATCGTGGAGACTTTCCGGGCCCGCGGGCTGGACCCGGCCTTTGTGCCGGCGGTGATCTGCCGCAGCCACGGCCCCTTTGCCTGGGGCGGCGACGCCGCCCAGGCGGTGTACTGCGCCGACGTGCTAGAGGAGGTGGCCCGCATGGCCCTGTACACCCGGCAGGTGCGCCCCGGCGCGGCTCCGGCGCCCACCCATCTGGTGGAAAAGCATTTTCAGCGCAAACACGGACCCGACGCCTATTACGGGCAACAATAAATAAGGAGAGAACGTCAATGAAGTTCTTTATCGACACCGCCAACGTGGACGAGATCCGCGCGGCAAACGACATGGGCGTCATCGCCGGCGTGACCACCAACCCCAGCCTCATCGCCAAAGAGGGCCGGGATTATGCCGAGACCCTGGCCGAGATCGCCTCCATCGTGGACGGGCCCATCTCCGGCGAGGTGAAAGCCACCACCACCGACGCGGCGGGCATGATCGCCGAGGGCCGGGCCATCTACGCCCTGGACCCGAAACACATGGTGGTGAAGATCCCCATGACCGCCGAGGGCCTCAAGGCCATCAAGGTGCTGGCCGCCGAGGGCATCCCCACCAACTGTACCCTGATCTTCACCGCCAACCAGGCGCTGCTGGCGGCGCGGGCGGGGGCGGCCTATGTGTCGCCGTTCCTGGGGCGGCTGGATGACATCAGCCAGCCGGGCATCGACCTGATCCAGACCATCAGCGCCATCTTCAACAATTACCCCGACCTGCGCTGCGAGATCATCGCCGCCAGCGTGCGCAACCCCATCCATGTCACCGACTGCGCCCTGGCGGGGGCGGACATCGCCACCGTGCCCTACAAGGTCATCCAGCAGATGACCAAGCACCCCCTCACCGACGCGGGCATCGAGAAGTTCAAGGCCGACTACATCAAAGTATTTGGAGAATGATATGACAAGACAAGAGCAACTGGAACTGAAAAAGATCGCCTGCCGGGTGCGGATGGGGGTGCTCACCTCTACCCACGCCGCCAAGGCGGGCCACCCGGGCGGCAGCCTGTCCGCCGCCGAGGCGCTGACCTACCTTTATTTTAAGGAGATGCGGCTGGACCCGGCGGACCCCAAATGGGACGGGCGAGACCGGTTCGTCCTCTCCAAGGGCCATGCGGCGCCGGCGCTGTACGCAGCGCTGGCCCTGCGGGGCTATTTCCCGGTGGAGGACCTGGCCACCCTGCGCCACACCGACAGCTACCTGCAGGGCCATCCCAGCATGAACCTGGTGCCGGGGGTGGATATGTCCACCGGCAGCCTGGGCCAGGGCGTCTCCGCCGCCTGCGGCATGGCCCTGGGGGCCAAGTACAAGGGGCAGGACCTGCGCGTGTACACCCTGCTGGGCGACGGCGAGCTGCAGGAGGGCGAGGTGTGGGAGGCCGCCATGTTCGCCGCCCACTACAAGCTGGACGATTTGTGCCTGCTGGCGGACCTGAACGGTCTGCAGATCGACGGGCCGGTGGCCCGGGTGATGGACCCCGCGCCGGTGGACGAGAAGTTCCGGGCGTTCGGGTTCTTTGTGCAGGTCATCGACGGCCACAGCTTTGAGGCGCTGGAGGCGGCCTTTGCCGCCGCAAGGGCCGAAAAGGGCCGGCCCAGCGCCATCCTGCTGAAGACCACCAAGGGCAAGGGCGTGAGCTACATGGAAAACCAGGTGGGCTGGCACGGCAAGGCGCCGGGCGACGCCGAGTACGAGCAGGGCATGGCGGAGCTGACCGCGGCGCTGAAAGAACTGGAGGGGGAGACGGTATGAGCGAAGTGAAGACGATCGCCACCCGCGAGGGCTACGGCGCGGCGCTGGTGGAGCTGGGCAAGGAGCATCAGGACATCGTGGTGCTGGACGCGGACCTTGCCGCCGCCACCAAGACCGGCGTGTTCGCCAAGGCTTTTCCCGGCCGCCACTTCAACTGCGGCATCGCCGAGCAGAACATGATGGGGGCGGCGGCGGGCCTGGCCGCCATGGGCCTTGTGCCCTTTGCCTCCAGCTTTGCCATGTTCGCCGTGGGGCGGGCCTTTGAGCAGATCCGCAACTCCATCGGCTATCCCCGGCTGAACGTGAAGATCGGCGCCTCCCACGGGGGCATCTCGGTGGGGGAGGACGGCGCCTCCCACCAGTGCTGCGAGGATTTCGCCCTGATGCGCTCCATCCCCGGCATGGTGGTGCTCTGCCCGGCGGACGAGGTGGAGGCCCGGGCGGTGGTGAAAGCCGCCTACCAGTACCAGGGGCCGGTGTACATGCGCTTTGGCCGGCTGGCGGTGCCGGTGTTCCACGACGAGGCCGATTATAAATTTGAGATCGGCAAGGGCGAGGTGCTCCGCGAGGGAAGCGACCTGGCCATCCTGGCCACCGGACTGGAGGTGGCCGAGGCGATGAAAGCCGCCGAGACGCTGGCCGCCGGGGGCGTGCAGGCCCGGGTGCTGAACCTGTGCAGCATCAAGCCCCTGGACACCGGGCTGGTGCTGAAAGCCGCCCGGGAGTGCGGCAGGGTGGTCACCTGCGAGGAGCACTCGGTCATCGGCGGCCTGGGCGAGGCGGTGTGCGCCGCCATCGCCGAGGCAGGCGTGGCCTGCAAGGTCAAGCGGGTGGGCGTGCAGGACGAGTTCGGCCGCTCCGGCCCCGCCAAAGAGCTGCTGGCCCGCTTCGGGCTGGACGCCGCCGGCATCGCCGCCGCCTGCCGGGAACTGCTGGAACAGTAAACAGATCCGCAAAAGAGGGCGTCGCTTCGTCTCACGGGACGAAGCGACGCCCTTTTTGTGCATCCTGCACAAAAAATGGTCAACATTCTTGCGCTCTCAACTGCCACTTACACCACGAAACGCGCCACTTGGGGCAAGCAAATTGAAACGGGCCGGGCTTTTGACTATAATTTTTAATTGGAAACAGGCAGCCCGGCCCAACGCCGGGCGCCGCCCGATGAACGGGAATATGGACGAGAGAAAGAGAGGCGCTGGCCATGCGAGAGAGGATCGAGCTGAAGCGGGATTGGAAATTTTGCGGCCCGGACAAAAAGACGGTGACGGTGGATCTGCCCCACACCTGGAACGCCCAGGATGGCCAGGACGGCGGCAACGATTACTGGCGGGGCACCTGCACCTATGAGACCGCCTTTGCCGCCCCCGCCTTTGACCCCCAGCGCCAGGACGTGTACCTGGAGTTCGAGGGCGTCAACGCCAGCGCCGAGGTGGAGCTCAACGGCCAGCCGGTGATGCGCCACGACGGCGGCTACTCCACGTTCCGGGGCTGCATCACCCCGCTGCTGCAAAAGGACAACCGGCTGGTGGTAAAGGTGGACAACGGGGTGAACGACCGGGTCTACCCCCAAAAGGCGGACTTCACCTTTTATGGCGGCATCTACCGGGCGGTGAACCTGGTGGTGGTGAGCAGCCGCCGCTTTGAGATGGACCACTTCGGCGGCCCGGGGCTGATGGTCACCCCCACCGTGTCCGGCACCGAGGGCCGGGTGCGGGTGCAGAGCTGGCACAACGCCCCCGGCGCGGCGGTGCAGGTGAGCCTTGCCGACGCGGCCGGCCGTCAGGTGGCCTGTGGCGAGGGGGAGGACGTGACCCTTTCCATCCCGGACGTGCACCTGTGGGACGGCGTGCGCGACCCCTATCTCTACACCGCCACCCTGAAGCTGGTGGAGGGGGGCGAGGTGCTGGACGAGATCGGCTGCCGGTTCGGCGTGCGGACGTTCCGCATGGACCCCAAGGAGGGCTTCTTCCTCAACGGGCGGCGCTACCCGCTGCAGGGCGTGTCCCGCCACCAGGACCGCAAGGGCATCGGCAACGCCCTTTCCCGGGAGCACCACCGGGAGGACATGGAGCTGATCCGGGAGATCGGCGCCAACACCATCCGGCTGGCCCACTACCAGCACGACCAGTATTTCTACGACCTGTGCGACGAGTACGGCATGATCGTCTGGGCGGAGATCCCCTACATCTCCGAGCATATGCCCGCCGGCCGGGAGAACACGATCAGCCAGATGAAAGAGCTCATCGTTCAGAACTACAACCACCCCTGCATCGTCACCTGGGGCCTTTCCAACGAGATCACCATCTCCACCAAGGACAAGGCGGACATGCTGGACAACCACCGCCAGCTCAACGAGCTGTGCCACAAGATGGACCCCACCCGCCCCACCACCCTGGCCTGCTACGCCATGTGCGGCCCGTTCAACAAGGTGGCGCACCTGTCGGACATCGTCTCCTGGAACCTGTACCTGGGCTGGTACGTGCCGGGGCTGTTCCTCAACGATTGGTGGATCAGCTTCTTCCACCTGCGGTATCCCAACCGGTGCCTGGGCTATTCGGAGTACGGCTGCGAGGGTATGCCCAACCTGCACTCCTCCAAGCCCCGCCGGGGCGACCACACCGAGGAGTACCAGGCCATCTACCATGAGTTCATGATGGAGTGCTTCGCCCGCCATCCCTATATGTGGGGCACCCACGTGTGGAACATGTTCGACTTCGCGGCGGACGCCCGGGACCAGGGCGGCGAGCCCGGCATGAACCACAAGGGCCTGGTCACGTTCGACCGCAAGACCAAAAAAGACAGCTTCTACCTGTACAAGGCCTACTGGAGCGACATGCCCTTTGTGCATCTGTGCTCCGCCCGCTATGTGGACCGGCCGGAAAAGGTCACCACCGTGAAAGTCTACTCCAACCAGCCCAAGGTGGCCCTGTACGCCAACGGCAAGCTGGTGGAGGAGAAAGTCGGGCGCAAGGTGTTCACTTTCTCCCTGCCGCTGGAGGGCGAGGTGGAGCTGCTGGCGGTGGCCGGCCCCTGCGAGGACAAGGCTGTGATCCGCCACGTGGACCAGCCCAACCCCGCCTACAAGCTGCAAAAGTCCGGCAGCAAGAGCGCCAACTGGGTGTAACGCCCTGATGATATGAACTGGCAGAGAGAGGAGAGGATGCTCACCCCCAGAATAAGAAAAAAGGCACTTCAAAAAAGAGGAGGAAAACGCAACATGAAACAGTCATCCAAAAAGGGGCTGTGGCGCGGCCTTGCCGGCCTGACCTGCTTCACCCTGGGCCTGTCCCTGGTGCTGGGCAACGTGCTGGAAGCCAATGCCGCCGCCATCGACACCTATCTGGGCACCACCAGCACGGTGCTTGCCTCGGAAAACGATGAGAACAACCCCCTGTACGACAAATACACCCCGCCCGCCGAGCTGCTCAACGCCGACGGCTCAGGGAATTCCAAGGCCCTGATCGAGGCCGCCATCGACCTGAACCGCCGGGAGGCGGCCGAGGGCGCGGTGCTGCTGAAGAACGACAACGACGTGCTGCCCCTGGCATCCGGCTCCAACGTGACGCTGCTGGGCATCCGCTCCCATGTGAACCTGCTGGGCTCCAGCTTCGGCGTGAAAGCCCAGGGCGCTTACATCAGCCTGGAGCAGGCGCTGAGCCAGAACCGCACCGACTTTGCCAACACCATCGCCTGGTCGGTGGGCAGCCGCGGCGCGGCCCCCTCCGCCACCATCAGCGAGTGGAAAGGCGACGAGTTTGATTTCGAGGGCGCCGGGTTCAACCTGAACCAGACCATGATCGACATCTACGAGAAGCTGGGCGAGACCTACGTCCACTACGAGAACGAGCCCGCCGTCGAGGTCTACGACCCGGGCGAGCCCTCGGTGGATGAGATCGCCGCCGTGAACGGCGCTTACAAAGACAGCTTCGCCCAGTATGGCGACGCGGCCATCGTGGTGGTGGCCCGGCCCAGCGCCGAGTCTGTGGACTACCTGCCCGGCGGCGTGGCCGAGGGTCTGGACTTTGAAAGCGGCGAGCCGCTGTCCCTGACCAAGAACGAGCTGGACGCCATCGAGCTGGCCAAGGAGTGCTCCGACAAGGTCATCGTGCTCATCTCCAGCTCTTCCGCGGTGGAGATCGGCACCCTGAAGAACGACCCCGAGGTGGACGCCATCCTGTGGATCGGCGCTCCCGGCTGCTACGGTATGCTGGGCATCGCCGACATCCTCTGCGGGCGTGTGAGCCCCTCCGGCGGCCTGTTTGACATCTTTGCCACCTACAACATGTCCGCTCCTGCCATGCAGAACATGGGCAAGATCTACTACGCCAACACCTCCGACGTGCTCACCCGCACCGGCGGCGTGCTGGGCTTCACCCCCGGCGCCTACACCATCGAGGCGGAGAACATCTACGTGGGCTACCGCTATTACGAGACCCGCTACTACGACTCGGTGGCCGGCACCGGCAACGCCTCCAGCCCCACCGGCGCCTGGGCCTCCACCACCGAGTGGAACTACGCCAACGAGGTGGCCTACGGCTTTGGCTACGGCCTGTCCTACACCGACTTCACCTACGAGTTCGACGGCGAGCCTGTGTTTGACATCACCGTGGATCCCGAGACCGGCGCCCCCAACGCCTACGCCACTTTCAACGTGAAAGTGACCAACGTGGGCGACGTGGCCGGCAAGACCCCCGTGCAGATCTACGGCCAGGCCCCCTACATCGCCGGCGGCGTGGAGAAATCCGCCATCCAGCTGCTGAACTTTGAGAAGACCGACGTGCTGGAGCCCGGCGCCTCCCAGGTGGTGCCTGTGAAAGTGGACCTGCAGTACATCGCCAGCTACGACGAGAACTATGACAACGGCGACGGCACCACCGGCACCTACATCATGGATCCCGGCAGCTACTACTTCTCCGTTGGCAACGGCGCCCACGACGCGCTGAACCACATCATGGCCGCCCAGGGCATGGACGCCACCAAGATGGTGGGCACCGGCAACGCCGCCCAGGCCTATGTGAAAGAGATCGACGAGAACTTCATCTCCAAGACCCTGTTCTCCGTGTCCAAGACCGGCTATGCCATCTCCAACCAGCTGCCCTACGCCGACTGGAACTACTACCAGCCCGGCGAGGTCACCTACCTGACCCGCACCGACTGGGCGGGCACCTACCCCAAGAGCTACGACTCCATGACCCTGACCAACGAGGAGCTCATCGACAACCTGAACGGGTACACCTACACCCTGCAGACCGATGACGACACCTCCGACATCCTGTGGGGCCAGGACAACGGCGTGATGTTCTACGAGATGTACGGCGTGGCCTACGACGATCCCAAGTGGGATCTGCTGCTGGATCAGATCACCCTGGAAGAGGCCATGTACATCTTCACCTTCGGCGGCCCGTCCATCCCCGGCGCTGAGTCCATCGGCACCGTGGAGACCTACATGACCGAGAACGCCGGCAACGGCATCGCCGTGAACCTGAACGCCTCCAAGGACCCGGGCGCTCCGTGGGCCATCCCCTCCAGCGACCCCAACGGCAACTGGCATCCCGAAGTGTTCGCCAACGCCCCCATGGGCGCCTCCACTTTCAACCCCGAGCTGATGTATGAGCTGGGCGTCTTCACCGGCATCGAGTCGCTGTTCACCGGCATCAACATCCTGTGGGGCCCCGGCCTGAACACCCACCGTCACGCTTACAACGGCCGTAACGGCGAGTACTACTCCGAGGATCCCGTGCTGTCCGGCGTGGCGGCCATGGAGTTCGCCATCGGCGCCCTGGACTACGGCCTGGTGGCCGCTCCCAAGCACTTCGCGTTCAACGACCAGGAGTCCGAGCGCGGCGGCGTGTCCCCCTATATGACCGAGCAGCGCGCCCGTGAGGTGGAGCTGCGCGCCTACCAGATCGCCTTTGAGGCCACCAAGTACGACACCGAGGAGTACGACGCCGGTATGCGCGGCTTGATGACCAGCTTCTCCAAGATCGGCTCCATCGAGTGCACCACCAGCTACGGCCTGATGACCGAGATCCTCGCCAACGAGTGGGGCTTCATCGGCTACGCCGTTACCGACATCTACGACGACGTGGATCTGTGGACCGCGGTGCTCAACGCCGGCACCACCTGCTTCGACACCCGCGGCCAGTCCGGCTTCTACACCAGCACCACCCTGGAGAGCTCCAATCTGTTCCAGAACCTGGTGGAGGGCGTGGGCCTGAGCGCTGACCTGATCAACGGCGACGCCAACCTGCAGCTCAAGCTGAAAGAGGCTGTCCACAAGAACATCTACGCCTGGAGCGAGAGCCACCTGATGAACCGCTACAACGCGACCACCCATATCGAGAGCCCGATGACCTGGTGGCGTGCCGCCTACTACGGCCTGGCCGGCGTCTCCGGTGTGGTGCTTGTGCTGAGCGCGGCGATGTACGTTCTGGCCTCCACCAAGAAAAAGGAGGAGATCTGAGATGACCAACAATAAAAAAGCGCTCGCTTTCTATCTGAACGCCGTGGCCGTCGTACTGGGCGTGGCCGGCGTGGTGCTCACCGTGGCCAGCGGCCTGGTGAGCGCCGACAACCCCCTGCAGAACATGTCCCTGCTGGCTGTGGCCGGCGTGGCGGGCGTGGTGCTGGCCGCGCTGGGCGTCTGGTCCGGCGGCAAGGGCAACCACACCCCCGTCACCGCCGTGTGCGTGCTGGGCGCCATCGCCCTGTACAGCTACGTGTACGGCCAGTGCATCCTCCAGCGGGTGGTGCTCATCGCGGGCCTGTTCTCCTTTAACTCCGGCAACACCGCCGGCTGGCAGGTGTTCTATGTGACCATCGCCGCCGTTGCCTGCCTGATCGTGGGCGCGCTGCTGATGGTGGTGGGCTCTTTCTACAAAAGCGTGAAAGAGTGAGCCTGCTTTAAAAGGGGGCGCAAGCTCCCGCCGCGCCGGGCCGGCGCGCTGAAACGTTAGGAAAGCCACTGTACAGGCCGTCCTGCTCTCGGGCGGGGCGGCCTGTACCGCTTTGGAAAAGAGGAAAGAAACAGATGAACGAGCAGACAAACACTTCCGGCGGCCTGAACCGGGCAAAGCCGTATCAGTTGGTGCTGTTCCCGCTGAACAACGGGGCGACCAACGTTTACTACGTTCTCATCCTGACCTATATCGCCACCTTTGGCAACGTGGTGCTGGGCCTTGCCATGGTCTTCGCCTCCTTTATGGTCACCGGTATGCGGGTGTTCGACGCCATCACCGACCCCATCATCGGCGCCCTGATGGACCGCACCAACGGAAAATTCGGCAAGTTCCGCCCATTCATGGTCATCGGCTGCGTCACCATGGCCCTGTCGGTGATCGCCCTGTACGTGTTTACCCCCTACATCCCGGCGGAGATGATGGGGCTGCGCTACGCGGCGTTCAGCATTCTCTACGCGGTGTGGGTCATTGGCTATACTTTCCAGACCTCGGTGACCCGTGCTGCCCAGGCCGTCCTCACCGACGACCCCAAGCAGCGCCCCCTGTTCACCATCTTCAACACCGTGGGCTCCCTGGCCGGCATGGGCGTGATGCAGTTCATCGGCCCCATCCTGGCCCGTGACAACATCTTCGGCGACTACAACCAGACCTGGTTCGCCGTGATGACCCCCATCGGCATCGCCGTGTCGGTGGTGCTCACCATCCTGGCCATCATCGGCATCTGGGAAAAGGACCAGCCCAAGTACTTCGGCCTGGGCGGCGCCAAGAAAGAAAAGGTCAAGGTGAGCGAGTATCTGGCCATCATCAAGGCCAACAAGCCCCTGCAGCGGCTCATGGTGGCCGGCGGCGGCTGCAAGCTGGCGCTGTCCATCGCCACCAACCTCACCGTGCTCGCCATGCTCTATTCCTGCATGATGGGCAACTACGACGTGCTCTACCTGCCCATGATGGTATTGGGCTATGTGTTCGCGGTGCCTTTCTTCGGCCTCACCGTGCGTACCAGCCAGAAACACGGCCAGCGGGCCTCGCTGATGCGCTATGTGGGCGTGGCGCTGGCCTGCTATGTGGTGGTGCTGGCCCTGCTCATCCTGTGGGATCCCGCGAACCCCGCTTTCAATCTTAGTCTTTACACCATCGGAACCGACGGCAGCTTCCAGTTGACGCTGAACCTGTACACCATCCTCTTCATCCTGTTCTTCGGTGTGGGCTACGGCGCTTACTATGCCACCGCGGATATGCCCATCCCCATGGTGGCCGAC
Source organism: Candidatus Allofournierella merdigallinarum (assembly GCA_019117205.1). Taxonomy (GTDB): domain Bacteria; phylum Bacillota; class Clostridia; order Oscillospirales; family Ruminococcaceae; genus Allofournierella_A; species Allofournierella_A merdigallinarum. The sequence goes on from DXAC01000110.1 coordinate 21,556, forward strand.
TGCTCCGACTATGAGACCTACCGCACCGGCAAGTTCGTGCCCGGCATCATGGGCACCCTGTTCAGCCTGGTGGACAAGCTGGTGAGCTCCCTGAGCGCCACCGTGGTGGGCATCGCCGTGAGCTTCATCGGCCTGGAGACCCTGCCCACCAAGGCCACCCCCTATGTGGAGGGGATGAACGTGGTGGTCATCGTGCTCTTCTGTGTGATCCCCATGATCGCCTGGGCGGCCACCCTCTTCGCCATGAAAGGCTATGCCCTCACCGGCGAGCGGATGAAAGAGATCCGGGCGGTGAACGCCGCCCGCAAGGACGCCATCGCCAAGGGCATGAGCACGGAGGAGGCTATGAAGACCTGGGTCACCATCGACCAGGTGCCCGCCGAGTTCCGCGGCTGATCCAAAGGAGGAAACGAACGTGAACGCCTTTTTGACCGACGATTTCCTGCTGGACACCCCCGCTGCGCGCACGCTGTATCACCAGTACGCGGCGAAGATGCCCATTGCCGACTACCACTGCCACATCGACCCCAAGGATATCTTTGAGGACCGGCGGTTCGAGAACATCACCCAGGTGTGGCTGGGGGGCGACCACTACAAGTGGCGGCTGATGCGCTCCAACGGGGTGGAGGAGAGGTATATCACCGGCGACGCGCCCGACCGGGAGAAGTTCCAGAAGTTCGCCGAGGCCCTGCCCCGGGCCATCGGCAACCCCATGTACCACTGGTGCCACCTGGAGCTGAAAAACTACTTCGGCTACACCGGCGTGCTGAACGCCGCCAGCGCCGAGGAGGTCTGGCAGCTGTGCAACGAAAAGCTGCAAAAGGACGCTTCCATGAGCGCCCGGGGGCTGATCCTGGCCAGCAACGTGGCCATGATCGGCACCACCGACGACCCCTGCAGCGACCTTGTCTGGCATGAAAAGCTGGCGGCGGACGGCAGCTTCCCGGTGCAGGTATGCCCCAGCTTCCGGCCGGATCCGGCGGTGAACCTGCACAAGCCGGGCTTTGCCGCCTACATCCAAAAGCTGGCGGAGGTCACGGGCCGCTCCATCGCCACGGTGGAGGACGTGCGGGCCGCCCTGAGCGACCGCATCGAATACTTCGACGCCCACGGCTGCCGCTCGGCGGATCACGGGCTGGACTATGTGATGTTCCGCCCGGTGGGCGACGAGGCGGCCACGGCGGCCCTGCAAAAGGCGCTGGCGGGCGAGACGCTGACGCTGGAGGAGGCGGAGGGCTACCAGACCGCCCTGCTGCTCCACTGCGCGGCGGAATACGCCCGGCGGGGCTGGGTCATGCAGCTGCATTTCAGCTGTATGCGCAACCCCAACAGCCGGATGCTGGCGGCCCTGGGGCCGGACACCGGCTTCGACTGCATCGCGGTGACCGACAGCTGCGCCGCCACCTACAAGCTGCTGGACGCCCTGGAGGCCCGGGGCCAGCTGCCCAAAACGGTGCTGTACAGCCTGAACCCGGCGGACAACGCCTGGCTGGACACCCTGCTGGGGGCGTTCCAGGGCCCGGAGGTGGCGGGCAAGATCCAGCACGGCAGCGCCTGGTGGTTCAACGACCACAAGGCCGGCATGACCGAGCAGCTCACCAGCCTGGCCAACCTGAGCGTGCTGGGCAACTTTATCGGTATGCTCACCGACAGCCGCAGCCTTTTGAGCTACGCCCGCCACGAGTATTTCCGGCGGGTGCTGTGCAGCCTCATTGGCCGCTGGGTGGAAAACGGCGAGTATCCGGCGGACATGGATACGCTGGGCGCCCTGGTGCAGGACATCTGCTTCAACAACGCCAAGCGCTATTTTGACCTGTGAGAAAGAGAGGAGACCGCAGATGAAGCTGTCATTCAGATGGTACGGGCGAAGCGACACGATCCCGCTGGAGTACATCCGGCAGATCCCGGGGATGCGAAGCGTGGTCACGGCGGTGTACGACGTGAAGCCCGGAGAGGTGTGGCCG
>DXAC01000011.1 GCA_019117205.1 Candidatus Allofournierella merdigallinarum
GTGAGAGAGAGGTGATCGATGGGCAGTTGAAATATGATATTCCCGCCGAGCTCCTCTTAAACTCAGATCCTGGTCAGTTTGAAGACAGGGATAAAGTGAAACTTTCCGCGCTTTTGTCATTCTGGAGACAATTAGACGGATTTGAATCTGGTATTACATCCTTGGAATCAGTATACAACTGGATGTACGAAAATCTTGTCTATTACCGTCCGTTCCATGAGCTTATTAAGAATTGTCGCGGAAATGCAGTATCACTTGGAGAACTTTCTTCTGATATCTTCCCGGAGCTCAATCCAGAGGATGCGCTCAAGGCGGTTAGTGTCCTTTTAGCAATTGCACCGCTTGCAAAAAACGCTAAAGGCTCTGTCCTTTTCCCTGTACGTATGCACATGCTCTTCAAAGGTATTTCGGGGGTATATGCCTGTACCAACGCCAATTGTAGTTGCTCTCACTCGGAAGGTGGACTCACCTTAGGAGAAATCTACTTATCGGACGGTAATTTGATTTGTCCGCATTGCGGTAGTGTGGTATACGAACTTTATAATGATCGACGTTGTGGTGCGCTGTTCTTCAAAGGCTATGTTCTTGAAGATGACTCGGGGCTTCATGGAAATGTATATCTGTGGCATTATCCAGGTCAGTTGATGGATCGCAGGATGAAAGAAATACATCTGTTCATTCCAACTGACGATTTTGAGCTCCCTGCAAAACAGGGTAAAAATGCTATACGCCCCTGTTATCTTGATATTAAAAGTGGATTTATTAACTTCACAGATGACGCATCCGCTGGAAAACCATGGATTAGAAAACTGTACTATTGCAACTACTCTGCAAAAGGTAGACCGCAGATTATTACATTCCCAACTTGTCCGCATTGCAGACATCAGCTTTCTACATCACAGCTCACTTCGTTTAATACACGAGGCAATCAGTCTTTCTTCAACCTAATCAAAGCACAGTTCCAACTGCAACCAGCTGTGCCAGGAAAGGACAATGATCCGGATCGTTTTCCTAACGAAGGACGCAAAGTTTTGCTGTTTTCGGACAGTCGTCAGCGAGCAGCAAAGCTAGCTCGAGATATGTCAGAGGCTTCGGACATATCTGCTGCAAGGCAATTATTTGCAATCGCCATCAAAATGATGGAAGAACAAACGGTTGAGCAGTCAATGAATTCGCTGTATGATTATTTTTGCCTTGCCGCTGGTCAGCATCATGTGCAGATTTTTCATGCGCCTGAGCGGATAAAATTTGCTGAAGATTGCACTGCTGCGCTGAATAACTACAATCGCTGTGTAAAACGAGGGCGAGAGTATGCCCCAAGATTCACGATTGCAAACGCTCCTGTTCAGATGCAGGAATATCTCCTGCGGTTATTTGCTGGTGGCTATAACACCTTGTATGACTCGGCCACAAGCTGGATTGAACCTACAGACCAAGCTCTTTTTGATGCTGTAGATGCGCTCGAAGAGAATAATGTGACAGTTACCGATGAGGAGTTTATTGACTTTTTTAATGCTTGGATACTATCAATTTGCGATATGTCTACAGCCATCGGCCATACAATTAGTGACACAATTCGGCTGAAAGTCCGCCCCAATTACGGTGGTTACGGGCTTGATAAGGATTGGGGATTCTCAAAAACTATTCGCGAGATCATGGAATGGCATGACGGGAATGAAACTGAGATGGCGTGGAAACGTGTGTTAAAGGAAGAATTCCTTGATTCGGCACAGCCTGATAATGGAAAATTATATATCGACCTGTCTAGAGTAAAACCACGTTTTGAGACTTCTCATGTATGGTACAAATGTGAACAATGCTCTGAATTGACTCCTTTTACACTGAAAGGTAAATGTCCAAGCTGTGGATCTTCTCATATCCATGAGATGAAATCTGGCGAATATGAGGCACTTGGTTTCTGGAGAAAGCCGGTAGCTGATGCGCTTCAAGGCGAGCCGATTCATGTAATTGACACCGAGGAACATACTGCTCAGCTCTCACATAAAGACCAACGTGATGATCTCTGGAGTAAAACCGAACAATATGAATTGCGCTTCCAAGATTTAATCCAAGATGGTGAAACACCTGTTGATATCCTTAGCAGTACAACCACAATGGAAGTTGGTATCGATATTGGCTCTCTGGTTGCGGTCGGCTTGCGCAATATTCCTCCCATGCGTGAAAATTACCAGCAGCGAGCTGGTCGTGCAGGCCGACGTGGATCTAGTTTGTCTACCATCGTTACTTTCTGTGAAGATGGTCCACATGATACATTGTACTTCAATGATCCAATTCCTATGTTCCGCGGTGACCCTCGCAAGCCTTGGATTGATATAAGAAGTGAGAAACTCCTACAACGTCATCTAGCAATGGTTATTCTCCAAGAATTCCTTGCGGAAAATCATATAAGCCTTGACACAGTTTCAGCAGCAGTTTTCCTTAATGAATTTCTTGACGATTTTAAGAGCTATCTTGCGTCTTACAATGCTGATAAAGACAAGTTACTTTTGCCTGCCGGAATACCATTTCACTATTCAGTGTTTGAGGATGAACTGAAAAAATCTTTCGATACACTTAAAGAAAAATGTCAGACGCATCCCGAACTTTTTGGAGTAGAAGAAGGAGCTAAGGAAGGTGAAGCAAAGATTCTTCTGGATGCTCTCTATGAAGAAGGAATTATCCCAACATATTCTTTTCCAAAGAATGTCGTAAGTACCTACATACCAGATGCATACGGAAAGATTCTTTACGAGGTTGATCGTGGTCTGGATGTAGCTATTGGCGAATATGCTCCTGGTAGAGCAATTGTTGTAGATAAACAAACCTATCAGATTGGTGGATTCTACTATCCTGGAAGCGAACGCCGTCATGGTCAATCTCTAACTCCGGCACGTGCTTACACGGAAGACCCCAATTATGTAAAGCCGGTCATCTCGTGTCCTGAGTGTGGGTGGTTCGGCTTGATGGAGGAGAAAACTAAGCGTTGTCCGTTTTGTGGGAATAGCGATCTGAAGATTACCCGCGAAATGATGCGCCCCTGGGGGTTTGCGCCAAGAAATGCTGAATCCATACCAGACGTTCAGCTATCAGAAGAATACACTGCTGTACAGCAGCCTCTTTATTCAACTCTACCCGAGGCTGAAGAAATGAAACTTGCCCCAGGCTGTAAAAACATACGGATTGCTTCACGAACAAATCAACGCATTATCATGCTGAACAAAGGATCAGATGACAAAGGTTTTATGGTCTGCAAGGACTGTGGAGCTGCTATGCCGGGTGATGATGTTTCTGTTCTAAACGATATTAACAGACCATACAAGTCGAAGTATGCTCGAAGTAAATGTCGCCACAGCAACTGTTTTAATGTGAATCTTGGCTATGACTTTATAACTGATATGTTAGTTCTCGAATTCACAATTGACGACAGGATCATAGATGTCAGAAGAAACGACAATCCATGGCTTAATCGAGCAGCACAATCCCTAGCTGAAGCACTTCGACTTGTGGCAAGTAAAAAGCTTGATGTTGAATTTACCGAACTTGTTACTGGTTATCGTCTTAGAACTGGTTCTGAAGCCTCTTATGTTGATATTTATCTTTATGATAGCCTGTCAAGTGGCGCTGGTTATGCTGTCAGTGTAGCTGATGCGATTGCTGAACTGCTCACCGATATGAAGGAACTTCTAAGTTCTTGCAATTGCGGATCTGCGTGCTCTAAATGTCTAAAGCATTACAGGAATCAATATGTCCATGGTATGCTTGACCGTTTCGCTGCGCTCCAACTTCTTAAATGGGGTGTCGATGGGATAAATGCGTCACCAATCAAACCAGAGACACAGATAAAGATGATAATGCCTTTGGCAAATATTCTTAAGCAATCTGGTTGCGAGATTAATTCTGATGGTGAAATCGTTGCTACGGGACGAAGAAATACAAAAAAGGTTGTTGTATACCCCGCAATGTGGGTTGAACCGCAAGCTACCGGTACCATTTATGTAAGTGACGCTTATATCAAGTACGCTAAGCCGTATGCCGTACAAAAGATTCTTGACAGCGTTCAATAAAATAGGCTGATTATATGCCAAAATAATAAGCGCAGCTCACCGATCATTGTTGATTGGTGGGCTGCGCTATATTTTTTCTTGGAGTAAAGGGTAATTGTGCCTACATCTCAAATCATTTGAAAATGCTTTAGTGCATCCATAATTGCCGCTTCTTTTTCCGGCGGACACTGTGGCACTTTCGCGTCTTCTTTCTTTGACAGATTATAATTCTGCCCCACATCTAGCCCGCACTTCCGCTTAACCTGGGAGATATACAGGCTGGACACCTTTAGACCGTGCTTTTCCAGCACATAGGCTTTGATCTCATCATAGGTGGCTTTACTCTCCGCCGATGTCAGATCTAGTTCGTCCAGATTCAACTCCACCTCGATATGCTGCTTGGTATTGAGTTTGGACAAAAGTACTACCGTCTCCACATGCTTTGTGCGGGGGAACAGGTCCACCGGCTGCACCTGTGCCGGGCGGTAGCCCCGGTCGGCCAGCCAGCGGCAGTCCCGGGCGGCGGTGGCCGGGTTGCAGCTCACCATCACCACCCGGCGGGGGGCCATGGTCAGCACCGCCTCCAGCGTGGCCTCGTCGCAGCCCTTGCGGGGCGGGTCCAGGCAGATCACCCGGGGCCGCAGGCCCTCGGCGGCCAGCCTGGCCGCCGCCTGGCCCGCATCCGAACAGAAAAAACGGGCGTTTTGTACCCCCATGGCCGCTGCGTTGGCGCGGGCGCTCTCCACCGCCTCCGGCACGATCTCCACCCCCACCAGCGCCGCGCAGTCCGCCGCCATGGACAGGCCAATGGTGCCCATGCCGCAGTAGAGGTCCAGCAGGGTGTCCTCCGCCTCCAGCACCGCGAAGCGCCGGGCCACCCCGTAGAGCAGTTCCGCCGCCGGGGTGTTCACCTGGTAGAATGACAAGGGACCCAGCTTTACAGGCACGCCGCACAGGGTGTCCTCGATGTACCCCGGGCCGAAAAGGGGGATGCACTCCTCCCCGGTGACCACGTTGGTCTTCTGCCGGTTCACGTTGAGCACGATGGTCCCGATGCGGGGGAACCGGGCGGTCATCTCGCCGCAAAATTCCTCCCCGTGGGGCAGGCGGCGGCCGTTGACCACAAGGCAAAGCAGCACCTGGCCGCTGTGCCAGCCCTTGCGTAAAAAAATATGCCGCACCAGGCCGGTGTGACAGGCTTCGTCGTAAATGGAGATGCCCTTTTCCTGCAAAAAGGAGCAGACGGCGGCGGCGATGTCGTTGAGCTCTTTTGGCTGGAGCAGGCAGTCACGGCAGGGGACAAGGCGGTGGCTGCGTCCGGCGTAAAAGCCTGCCACCACGTTGCCGGCCAGGTCGCGCCCCACCGGGAACTGCACCTTGTTGCGGTAGCGGTCGGTCAGCGGGCCGCTGAGCAGCGGCAGCACCGGCAGCGCAGCGGCGTCAAAGCCACCCAGCCGGCGGAAAGCGTCCTCCACAAAGCCCTGCTTGGCCTGCGCCTCGGCGGTGTAGTCCAGGTGCCGGAAGCAGCACCCGCCGCAGGGGCGGTACACCGGGCAGTCCGGCTGGATGCGCCCGGGGCCGGGGCGGTGGAGCTCCTCCACGATGCCAAAGGCATACCGTTCCAGGTCCTTGACGATCTTCACGGTGATCTCGTCGCCGGGGGCGGTGGCGGGTACGAACACGGCCTTTCCGCCCAGGCGGCCCACGCCGCTGCCGTCGCTGGAAAGGCTGTCGATGGTCAGCCGCGCCAGGGTGTTTTTCAAACCGGGCAAAAAGAGCCCTCCTTTGCGGGTCATTGGGCCAGGTCGCAGGGCAGCAGGATGCGGCCCTGGGCGTCGGGCGAGAGGTCGGTGCCGGTGGCGATGAACTGATACTCCAGGGCGTTAGCGGCCATGATGGCGGCCGCCGCGCTCACCGCGGCGGGCTCGAAGTACGCGGCCGCCTCAACGCCGCTTTCCAGCAGCCGGGCGGCGGCTTCAGGGGTATTGGCCATGGCGTAGACCCGCACCGGCGTATCGTCCTCCCGCCAGCCCAGGGCGTCGGCCACCTCCAGCGCGTACAGCGCGTCCGCCTCGCAGGAACAGAGGATGGCCTCCGGGGCGGCCTGCCCCTCCAGCGCCTGCGCCTCAAAGGGCAGGGGGGAGCCCTCCTCGTCCAGCCAGCTCACCGGCGTGTTGTAGACTCCGTAGTGCTCGCACTCGGCCAGCAGATTGTCCGAAAACAGGGTCTGCTCCTCGTCCGGGGCGCTTTGATACAGATAGTATTGCAGCAGCAGATCGCCGTTAGAATCGGCCACCACGCCCTCGCGGTAATCCAGCGCCAGCTCCTTGCCCACCAACTCGCCGCCATGGGCGGGCAGCCCGCCCAGATACCAGAAGTTGTCACCGGAGGAAAGGGTCGCCCGCCCGGGGTATTCGCCCACGAAGATCAGGGCGACGCCCGCGCTGTCGGCGGCGTCAAGAAGCGCCTGGCTCACCCGGGGCTCGTCCAGCGGTACGATCAGCGCCCGCGCCCCCGCCTCGATCATGCGGGCGGCGGCCTGGACGTAGTCCTCGCCGGCTTCGGCCTTTAGAAGAGGCAGCTCTTCCGCCTCCAGGGCCGCCTCCAGCGCCGGCAGGTCCAGGTGATCCTCCCCGCTGGGGGCGGCCAGCAGCCCCACGGCGGGCACCGGGTCGAACCAGCCAATAATATAAAGGTAAAATACTGCGCAGGCTGCAACGCCGCCCGCCAGCACAAGGGTCTTAAAAAGAAAGCGAAATACACGTTTCATGGCAGGCTTCTCCCTCAGGCGCTGTGATCCCGGGCGCTGTTCAGGTAGCGGCTGGGCGGCATCCCCATGGACTTTTTGAACACGCGGGAGAAGTAAAACTTATCGGAAAAGCCCACGCTGGCGGCGATCTCCGCAATGGACAGCTGGGAGTTTTTCAGCAGGTTGCAGGCCTCGCCGATGCGGTAGCTGGTGAGGTAGTCGATGGGGCTTTGGCCCACGTTGCTCATGAACAGCCGGTACAGATGGCTCCTGCTCACCCCCACCGCCCGGGCGATGTCGTCGATGGTGACCTCGTGGGAGTAGTTGAACTGGATGTATTTGATGGCGTTGAGCACATACTGGCTGCCGGCGCTGGGCACATGGACCTCCTTTTCGGCGGCCTGGCGCATCAGCTCGGCCAGAAACAGGTACAGGTGGCCCACCATGGCTGCCTCGTTCTCCGGCCGGGGGCCGCGGGCGCCAAAGATGCTCAAAAGGGTCTGCTGCAACGGCTCGGGCCGGCTGGTGTGGAACACCGGGTCCTGCTCGGTAAAGGGCGAGTGCTGCATGAGCTTTGCGGCGTTGGCGCCGTTGAAGCCCACCCAGCAGTACTCCCAGGGGTCCTCCTCGCTGGCGGAGTAGGAGATGAGCTGGCCGGGGCGCACCAGGAACAGGTCGCCGGCGGACAGGGGGTATTCCTTTCCGCCGGTGCGGTAGACGCCGTGGCCACCCACAACCAGATGAATGAGGTAGTGATCCCGCACGGCGGGGCCCCAGGTGTGCAGGGGGGCGCAGTGCTCCAGCCCGCAGTTGAAGATGGCCATCTCCACGTGATCCGAATAGGCCTGCTTGAACGATTGTTTGTAGATCTCCGGCAAAAAGGGTTCCTCCTTGGGCGCGGCGCGCCAAAATTCGGCAAACAAATGTATTTTACCAGATTATTCAACAAAAGTCCATCATTTGACGGGATTTTCCGCCGAAAATGCCAAAACAAGCACAAAACGCCCCTCGGCCCGAAGCCTACGGGCAAAGGGCCGGAGGGGGGCACGGCGGCGCCGTTGAGCCGCCTGGTGCCATTCCGTGTGCCATTCGCACAGGATTTGAGAAAATTTAGGGGCGTTTTTGAGCTTTTTTCAGAAATTCATAAAATGTATAAAGCCCCGACAAATGGCGGTATAAAGCCATTTGTCGGGGCTCTTCTGGAGCTGGAAACGTGACTTGAACACGCGACCTGCTGATTACGAATCAGCTGCTCTACCGACTGAGCTATTCCAGCGGAACGTCTACCATTTTAACGGAAAACAGCGCGCCCGTCAAGAGCAAACCTCAATCCAGGCTGAAATCCTCGGCGGTGAAGCCGGAGAGCTTCGGCTGGCGGCGGGGGATGCGCTGGATGGGGTCGTACACGAACTTTTTACAGCGGTAATAGGGGGACACGACCCCCTTTTTCTCGCAGAGGATCATCCGGGGGTCGGCGGCGCGGCGGCCGTACTCGCAGTATTCGCAGGCCGGCTCCACGTTCTGGCCGGGGGTAGGGTGTTTACGGAACATGCCGCCGCCTCCTTTCGCGGTTTTCGTCCATTATACCCCATCCCTTTCCGGTTGTAAAGCGGATACCGTACAGCACGGCGCAGCACAAAGCGAAGAGCACCAGCGCCGTGTCCGGAGCGGTGCGGCTGCTCACGATCAGCCCGCCGCCCAGGGTGCGCGCCGCGGCAGCCGCCCCCGGCACACAGCCCAGCAGCAGCCGAAGCGCCGCCAGCGACACCGCCAGATGCAGCGGCCGCGCCGCCAAAAGGGGCAGCAGCGAAAGCTCCCGGCTCACCAGCGCCCGCACCTGCAGCAATACCGACAGGCTTTGCAGGCTCAGCGCCGCGCAGCAGCCGTACACCGCCGCCGCCCCCGGCAGGGCGCTGGCCTGCACACAGCCGCCGGTGACCTCCAGCAGCATCGCCGCGCCCGTCGCCCAGCCGCCGGCGGGCAGCAGCCGGGCCAGCACCCGGGCAAGGAAACTGAAAAACACCACAAAGCCGCACACCGTCAACATGCTCTGCACCGCGCCGCCGATGGCCGCCACCAGATCCGTGGCCTCTTCCTCTGTGTCTGGCGGCTCCGGCGCTGCCCGCCGCGGGCCGGGCAGGGCGAAGCGGAACACCACGCCTGCCACCAGATCCGCCGCCAGCAGCGCTGCCAGCAGGCACCAGCCCAACCGGGGGCTGCCCAGCATCAGGCAGCCCACCGCGTTCACCACAAAACCGGGGCTGGAGCCCACGCCTGCCACCAGCAGCAGCTGTGCATGCCGGCGGTCGAGCTGGCCTTGCCTGTAAAGCTGATCTACTGTGCGGGCTGCCACCGCAAAGCCGCCCAGCCAGGCCAGCAGCAGGGCGGTGGCCGCCCGCCGGCCTCGCAGGCCCAGGCACAGCCGGCTCACCGGCCACACCGCCAGGCCCAGCCACCGGGCCAGCGGGCCGGCCGCCGCCAGGCTTGCCGCCACAAAAAAGGGGAACAGCGCGGGGATCACCTGGTCCACACAGCAGTCCAGCCCGGCGCGCACGCCCGCGACGCTGTCGGCGGGGAAGACCAGCAGGACCCCCAGCAGCGCCGCCGCGCCCAGGGCCCCCGCGAGAGCGCGGGTGGGAAAATTCTTCATAAGGCCATCCTCCCGGACAATATAATTAAAAGAAACAAGGCCCGACGCAGCCAAAGCGCCCGGGCGCAGGGGGGAGCACAGTGGAGAAGAAGAGAGGCAGCCCCGGGCGCTACCTGCGCCGGCTGACCGGCCAGCCGCCAAAGAACTTCTACCGCCAGACGGCGCTGCACATCCAGGGCGACGGGCTGGTGGAGGTGGAGGGGTGTAAAGACATCCTCCTTTACGATGAGGAGCGCATCGTGCTGGACATGGGCGGCTGGCGGGTGAGTTTTTCGGGCGACGGGCTGACCCTGTGCGGCGTGGGCGGGCGGCTGGTCACCCTGAAAGGGCGGCTGCTGGCCGCGGAATTTTCTTACAAGGAGTAGACGATGAACGACCTGTGGTCCTATCTGTTTGCGCGGGTGGAATTCCGGGCGCTGGGCGGCCGGGGCGAGCGTCTGCTGGGCCTGTGCGCGGGCGGCAGTGTCCCGTTGCGGGAGGTGCGGCCCTGCCCGGGGGGCTTCGTGGCCTGGGCGCCCGCCCGCCGCTACCGCCGTCTCGCCCGGCTGGCCCGCCGCTGCGGGGTGCGCCTGCGGGCCGGGCGGCGCCGGGGCGCGGCCTTTTGGCTGCGGCGCTACCGGGGCCGCTGGGGCCTGGCGCTGGCGCCCATCGCCTTTTTCGCCGCGGTGCATCTGCTGGGGCAGGGGGTGTGGGCCATCCGGTACGACGACCTGCCCGCCACCCTGTGCCAGGAGCTGGAGCAGCGGCTCTATTCTATGGATATTTACGAGGGGGCGGTTTTAACCCAGGAAAGCCTGCGTCTGGCGGAAAAACAACTGCTGGCCGCCAGTGATGAGCTGAGCTGGGTGTCGCTGAACTTCGACGGCGGTCGGCTGGTGGTGGAGGCCGCCGCAGCCCGGGAGAAGCCGGCCATCGAGCCCAACGACCCGGTGGACCTGGTGGCCGCCGCGGACGGCGTGCTGTTGGAGGTCAACGTCCAGGAGGGCTTTGCCCTGAAAGGGCCGGGCCAGACGGTGGCGGCGGGGGAGGTGCTGGTGAGCGCCTGCAAGCCGGACCCCAACGACCAGCCGGTGGCCAGCCACACGAAAGGGCTGGTGGTGGCGGCGGTGCGCCGGACCTACCAGTGCGTGCAGCCCTCCACCAGCGAAGCGGAAGCCCTCACCGGAGACATCGAGAGCTTTTACCGGCTTCAGGTGATGGGCTTCACTTTCCCGCTGGGGCCCCAGCCGGAGGAGGAAGAGGGCCTGAAGACCACCCACCGCCCCCTCACCCTGCTGGGTTTCGCGCTGCCGGCCACCCTGGAGGAGCGCTACCGCCCCCTGGGCGAGACGCGGCAGTTCCATCTTTCGCCGGACGAGGCCCGCGCCTGGGCCCGATACGCCTGTATGCGCCAGCTCTACGAGGAATTTCCGGGCGCAGTGCTCGTTGCGGAGAGCCGCCAGGAGAGCTGGGAGGGGGGCACTTTGACCTACACCATGACGGTGGACCTCAAGGCGGACATCGCCAGGGTCAGGGGTGGATGAAAACCGCGAAAAATTTTGTGAAAAACAGACAGTTCCTATTGGAATATTTTGTGGTATAATAACGACAGACCGGTCCCCGACGCGGCGCCGGAGGCCGGGCAAAAATTTTTTTGCGAGCAGGTGCGCAATGGCAGAAAAGCTGATCGAATTGAACAGTGTGGAGACGGCGCTGGCCATCTTTGGCAGCTGCGACGAGAACATCCGCCTGTTGGAGCGGGAGTTCTCCATCACGGCGGTGTGCCGGGGCAGCCAGATCAAATTTACCGGCGAGCCGGAACAGGTGGCCGCCGCCGCCCGCGCGGTGGACGCCATGCTCACCCTGCTGGAAAACCGCACGCCGCTGGAGGAACAGACGGTGCGCTACTGCATCAGCCTGGCCGGCGCCGGGGAGGAGCGGCGGGTGCAGGAGCTCACCCAGGACTTTGTGGCGGTCACCGCCAAGGGTCGGCCGGTGCGCCCCAAAACGCTGGGTCAGCGGGAGTATCTGCAGGCCATCAAGCAGAACGCCATCACCTTTGGGGTGGGCCCCGCCGGCACCGGCAAGACCTACCTGGCGGTGGCCATGGCGGTAAAGGCGTTCAAGAGCAAGGAGGTCAGCCGCATCATCCTCACCCGGCCCGCCGTGGAGGCGGGGGAGAAGCTGGGCTTTCTGCCGGGCGATCTGCAAAACAAGGTGGACCCCTATCTGCGCCCGCTTTACGACGGGCTGTTCGATATGCTGGGGGCGGAGAGCTTCCAGAAGCTGCTGGAAAAGCAGACCATTGAGGTCGCGCCCCTGGCCTATATGCGCGGGCGCACGCTGGACGACGCTTTCATCATCCTGGACGAGGCCCAGAACACCAGCCGGGAGCAGATGAAGATGTTCCTCACCCGCATGGGCGCCGGCAGCAAGGTGGTGGTCACCGGCGACGTGACCCAGATCGACCTGGCCGACCGCAGCCGCAGCGGCTTGCTGGACGCCCTGAAAGTGCTGAAGAACGTCCAGGGCATCGCCCGGGTGTTCTTCAACGACAAGGACGTGGTGCGCCACCGGCTGGTGCAGGAAATCGTCAAGGCCTACGACCGGGCCGCCCGCCAGGGCAGAACTTCGTGAATACGCGCCCCGCGGGGCGCCGGGATGTCAATAGAAATAAATGAGGTGAACTGTGTGTCGAACAAAGTGTTGATCACGAACCAGCAGAAAAAGGTGAAAGTCCCCTCGGGCCTCCGCATCCTAATCCGGCGCAGCTGCAACGCCGTGCTGGAGTTCGAGGGCTTCGAGCAGCCGGCGGAGGTGAGCGTCACCTTTGTGGACAACGCCGCCATCCAGGCATTGAACGCCGAGTACCGGGGCAAGGATATGCCCACCGACGTGCTCAGCTTCCCCCTGGGGGAGAACGGCAAGTACGATGTGAACCAGGACACCGGCGCGTGCCTTTTGGGCGACATCGTCATCTCCATGGAAAAGGCCATGGAGCAGGCGGAGATCTACGGACATCCGCTTCAGCGGGAGGTGGCTTTCCTCACCGTCCACTCCATGCTGCACCTGCTGGGCTACGACCACGAGGAGGGAGGCCTTGCGGCGGTGAAGATGCGGGAAAAGGAGGAGGCGGTGCTCATCCAGCTGGGGCTGCCCCGCACCGTTTCCTACACGGCGGACCAGATCTGATATGCGGCGCTTTCTGGCCGGCTTCGGCTATGCGGCGCAGGGCTTTTGGGCCGCGGTAAAGGAGGAGCGCAACCTGCGCTTTCACCTGTGCGCGGCGGTGTACGCGCTGCTGGCCAGCCTGTTCTATCCCTTTGGGGCGGTGGAGTACGCCCTGCTCTTTGTGTGCATCGGAGGGGTCATCGCGCTGGAGCTGACCAACTCCGCCATCGAGCGGGCGGTGGAATCCCCCGACCCGGCCCACTGGCGGGCCGCCGGCGGCGCCAAGGACATGGCGGCCGGCGCGGTGCTGGTGTTCAGCATCGCCGCGGCGGCGGTGGGCGTTGCCCTGTTCTGGCAGCCCCGGGTGCTGGCGGGCATCCCCGCCTGGTTTTTGAAACACCCCTGGGCCCTGGCCGCGCTGGCGGCGTCGCTGGCGCTGGCCTGGTTCTTTGTGTTCTGGCCCGAACGGAAGAAAGGATGATCCCTTGCAGACCTCATCGGTTTTCGTGGCCCTTGTGGGCAAGCCCAACGTGGGCAAATCCAGCCTGACAAATCGGCTGGTGGGGGAGAAAGTGGCCATCGTCACCTCCAAACCCCAGACCACCCGCACCCGCATCACCGGCATCGTCACCCGCGGGCCGGTGCAGTACGTGCTGCTGGACACCCCCGGCGTACACATCCCCCGCACCAAGCTGGGCGAGCGGATGAGCAAGACCGCCACGGACAGCGTGGCCGAGGTGGACGTGAGCCTGATGCTCTTCGAGCCCTACGGCGAGTTCACCGAGGCGGAGCTGGCCATGGTCAGGGCCTTGAAAGGGGGCCCGGCGGTGGCGCTGATCAACAAGACCGACACCCTGAAACGGCAGGAGGACCTGGCGGCGCGCACGGAGCAGATACGGGCGCTGGGGGTTTTCGACAAGGTGCTGGCCGCCAGCGTCAAGGCGGACGAGGGCTGCGAGGCGCTGTTTGAGGTGCTGGCCGCCTACGGTGTGGAGGGCCCCCATTACTTCGACGACGACGCCTACACCGACATGCCGGAAAAGGCGCTGGTCAGCGAGATTCTGCGGGAGAAGATGCTGCTGTTCCTCCACGACGAGGTGCCCCACGGCATCGCCGTCACGGTGGAGCGCTTCAAGGAGCGGGCGGACAAGGACCTCATCGACATCGACGTGAACATCTACTGCGAGCGCAAGAGCCACAAGGGCATGGTCATCGGCAAGGGCGGGCAGATGCTGAAAAAGATCGCCAGCGCCGCCCGGGCGGACTGCGAGGAGTTTTTGGGTGCCAAGGTCAATCTCCAGTGCTGGGTCAAGGTGAAAGACGACTGGCGGGACTCGGACTTTTTGCTGAACGATTTCGGGTTCACCCAAAGCAGATAAACAGCGGATGCTGTCGGTTCAGCACAAAACAAAAGAAAAATTTTTCTACATCGCTGGACAACTTTTCCGGGCATACCGGCGTACAATGGTGGCACAGTACCACCAGGGGGCGACCGGCGATGGACACGAACGGTTCTTATTGGAAAGCATTTGAGATCACCGGCGGGGTGCGGGAGTACCTGGATTACATCAAGGCTCTGCGCGCCGGGCAGAACGCGCTGCCGCCGCCGTCGGGAGAAGAGTATGCAGATGGTAACGCCGGGCCTGGTGCTCCGGGAGGTGAAAGTGGGGGAGTCTGACCGCATCCTCACCATCCTCACCCCCGATCACGGCCTCATCACCGCATCCGCCAAGGGGAGCCTGCGCCTGAAAAGCAAACTTTTCAGTGCCTGCGGGCTCTTTTGCTATTCGGAATTCACCCTGTTCGCGGGCAAGACCATGTACGTGGTGGACGACGCCCAGATCAAGCAGGTGTTCTTCGGCCTGCCCAAAAGCATCGAGGGCATGGCCCTTGCCATGTACCTGGCGGAGTTCGCCATGACCCTTTCCCCCAGCGGCGGCGAGGCGGCGGCCCAGCTGCGCCTTTTGCTGAACAGCCTGTACCTGATCAGCGAACAAAAAAAGCCCCTGGCCCAGATCAAGGCGGTGTACGAGCTGCGGGCGGTGTGCGACGCGGGCTATCTGCCCGCGCTGGTCTACTGTAAAAGCTGCCAGAAATACGACGGGGGCGATTTCTATTTCGACGTGGAGGCGGGCGAGCTGCTCTGCGGCAGCTGTGCCGCGGCGGCGGGCCTGGTCCCCAACCTGGACGCCGGCGCCCTGACCGCCCTGCGTCACATCGCGCTGGTGGAGGACAAGAAGATCTTCGCCTTTGCCCTTTCCGACCACAGCCTGGAAAAGCTGGGCCGCGTGGCCGAGCGGTATGCCGCCTCCCGGCTGGACAAGCCTTTGAAGACCCTGGATTTCCTCCATTCCGTCATGGAATAAGGAAAGATACATAGACCGGCCGCCCTGCGCGGCTGCAAGGAGAACCCATGGACACAAGCTATCGAAAAACACTGGAACTGGATAAAATCCTGGAAAGGGCGGCGGCACTGGCCGTCTGCCCGGACGCCCGCGCCCTGCTGCTGGAGGAGCCGGCGGGGGAAACGGCTGACGAGGTGCGCTACGCCCTCTCCCAGACCGACGCCATCGCCAGCCTTCTTTTAAAGAACGGCAGTCCCCGCTTCGGCGGGGTGCAGGGGGTGGACAAGGTGGTGAGCCGCGCCGTAAAGGGAGGCGTGCTCTCCATGGCCGAGCTGCTGGAGGTGGCCGGGGCGCTGCGGAACTTTCAGAACCTGGTGGCCTGGTACGGCCTCACCGACCACGACATGCTGCCGGTGGACGACCTGTTCTATGCCCTCAGCCCCCAGCCGGCGCTGGAAAAGCAGATCAGCGAGGCCATCCTCTCGCCGGAGGAGCTGGCGGACACCGCCAGCAACACCCTGTTCGAGGTGCGCCGCAAGATCCGCGCCACCGAGAACTCCATCCGGGACAAGCTGGATGCCATCATCAAGAACAGCACCACCAACAAGTTTTTGCAGGACGCAGTGGTCTCCATCCGCAACGGGCGTTTTGTGGTGCCGGTGCGCGCCGAGTACCGGGGCGAGGTGGGAGGCGTCATCCACGACGTATCCAGCAGCGGCGCCACCGTGTTTGTGGAGCCCACCGCCGTGGTGGAGGCCAACGCGAAGATCATGCAGCTTCGCAGCCAGGAAAAGGCGGAGATCGAGCGCATCCTGGTGGCGTTCACCGAGCAGGTGGCCTCCATCGAGCCCATGTTCCTTTTCAGCTACAAGGCTATGCTGGGCATCGACGTGCTGCTGGCCAAGGCACACCTGGCGCTGGAGCAGAAAGCCTGGAAGCCCCAGGTGGCGGACGACATGCATTTCGACCTGAAAAAGGCTCGCCATCCCCTGATCGACCCCGCCAAAGTGGTGCCCATCGACGTGGCGCTGGGGCAGAATTACGACACCCTGGTCATCACCGGCCCCAACACCGGCGGCAAGACGGTGACGCTGAAAACCGCCGGCCTGCTCTGCGCCATGGCCCAGCACGGCCTGCTCATCCCCGCCGACGAACGCAGCACCGTCTGTGTCTTCACCGACTACCTGGTGGACATCGGTGACGAGCAGAGCATCGAGCAGAGCCTTTCCACTTTCTCCGGCCACATGAAGAAGATCACCGGCATCCTGGACAACGCCTTTAAAGGCAGCCTGGTGCTTCTGGACGAGCTGGGCGCCGGCACCGACCCCGCCGAGGGCGCGGCGCTGGCGGTGAGCATCATCGAGCAGCTTCGCATCCAGGGGGCGCTGGTCATGGCCACCACCCACTACTCCGAGCTCAAGGTGTTTGCCTTGGAAACGGCGGGGGTGGTGAACGCCAGCTGCGAGTTCGATGTGGAGAGCCTGCGCCCCACCTACAAGCTCAGCGTGGGGGTGCCGGGCAAGTCCAACGCCTTTCTCATCAGCGAAAAGCTGGGCCTGCCGCCCCGGGTGATCCAGCGGGCCCAGACCCACCTTGCCAGCGACGACAAGCGGCTGGACGAGGTGCTGGCCCAGCTGGACGACCTGAAATTGCAGCTCAAGGAGACCCAGGCCCAGGCGGACAAAGCAAAGGAGGAGGCCGCCCGCCAGCTGGAAAAGGCCCGGGAGAAGTGCGACGCCCTGGTGCGCCAGGGGGAGACCGAGCTGGAGGCCGCCCGCCTCAAGGCCCGCCAGATGACCCAGCAGGTGCAGGCGGAGGCCTACGCCCTCACCGACGAGCTGCACAAGCTGCAAAAGGACGACAAGCAGTCCGCCGCCGCCCGGGCCGCCCGCGCCCGGGAGATCGCCCGCAAGGACACCGAGCGGCTGTTCGCCCAAAGCGACGTAGCCCACAACCCGGTGCGCCAGTTCGTGCCGCTGAAAGAGGTGCGCCTGGGGCAGGAGGTGGTCATCGCCGAGTACGACCAGACCGCTACCGTCACCGCCCTGCCGGACCGGAACGGCATGGTGGAGGTGCGGGCGGGCATCATCCGCACCAAGGTGCCTCTTTCCGGCCTGAAAGCCCCGGACAAGCTGCAAAAGGCCCCCAAAAAGGGCGGCCGCGCCGCCCCCGCCTACCGCAGCGCCACGGTGCAGCGGGTGGAGCGCACCGCCAGCATGGAGATCAACCTGCTGGGCATGAGCGTGGAGGAGGCCCTGATGGAGACCGACCAGTTCATCGACCACGCGGTGATGAACGGCCAGACCATGATCTACCTGATCCACGGCAAGGGCACCGGGGCGCTGCGGAACGCCATCCACCAGCACCTGCGGGGCCACAAGAACGTCAAGAGCTTCCGCCTGGGCCGCTACGGCGAGGGCGAGGCGGGCGTCACTGTGGTGGAACTCAAGTGACCGCCGCCCGGCAGAAAAGCCCGGCCCGGAACAAAGAGCAAGCGCCCCCGGCGGATGAGCCATCCGCCGGGGGCATTTGTGTAAAATGACTTTGCTTTACAGTTTCTCTTTGATGCGGCCAAGGGCGTTTTTCTCCAGCCGGCTCACCTGGGCCTGACTGATGCCGATCTCCTTTGCCACCTCCACCTGGGTCTTGCCGGAGAGATAGCGCAGGGCCATGATCTTCTTCTCCCGGTCGCTCAGCGCCTGCACCGTGTCCTTGAACATGATGCCGCTGATCCAGCTGTCCTCGCCGCCGCTGTCTCCCAGCTGGTCCATCACATACAGGGTGTCGCCCTCGTCGCTGTACACCGGCTCGTACAGGCTCACCGGGTCCACCACGCTCTCCAGCGCCAGGGTCACGGTGGTCTCGGGAAGCTGGACGCGCCGGGCGATCTCCTCCATCCGGGGCTCCCGCCCCAGCTCCTTTTGCAGCTGCTCCTTGGCCTGCATGGCCTTGTAGGCGATGTCCCGCACCGAGCGGGACACCCGCACCGCGTTGTTGTCCCGCAGAAAGCGGCGGATCTCCCCCACGATCATGGGCACCCCGTAGGTGGAAAAACGCACGTTCAGGTCCGGGTCGAAGTGGTCGATGGCCTTGATCAGCCCGATGCAGCCCACCTGGAACAGGTCGTCCATGCTCTCGCCCCGGCCCACGAACTTCTGCACCACGCTGAGCACCAGCCGCAGATTCCCTTGGATCATCCGCTGGCGGGCGGCCTCGTCGCCCGCCCGGGCCGCCCGCAGCAGGGCGGTCTTCTCCTTTTCGGTGAGCACCGGCAGCTTTGCGGTGTTCACCCCGCAGATCTCCACCTTGCCGTAATACAAAGGCGTTCACTCTCCCCCCATGGCCTGCCCAGAGTATGGCCTGCCGGGGGCGGAGACAATCAGCCCGCCCGCTGGTAAAAGATGGCCGCGCACGGGGGGCGGCGGGGCGGCATACAGTGAGGGGGAGAGGGAGGGATCCGCATATGCAAACGACTGTTTTGGCGGCGCTGGCCGTGGCCGGCGTGCTGCTGGCGGCGGTGGTCGTCACGGTGCTGGTGGCCCTGCTGGCGGCACGGGCAAAGGACGCGGTGTACGAGTACGACCAGCCGGACTTTACCGGCCGCGCCGGTTTCCGGGCCGCGCGCCTGCCGGAGGATGACCTGCTCCGGCTGGAGCGCGTCACCCTGTCCGGCGCCGGAGTGGCCCAGCTGGAGTACACCGTGCAGCCGGCCTGGAAGCTGATCCTGCGCGTGGGCAGAGCCGGCGCCGACCTGGACGCGGCGGCCTTTGGCGCGGAATTCCGCGAGCGGGTGACCATGTATTACAAGGACGTGCGGGTGACCATCGGCCAGAACGAGGGGGGCGCCGCGGTGCTGCAATGGTCCAAAAACGGCTTTGACCACCTGCTGGCCCTGCCGGACACCGAGATGGGCCTGCGGGGCGGGCTCATGCCCCTCTTTGTGGAGGAGCTGGAGATGGTGGAAAGCAAAACAGCTTAACAGCTTCGGCCGCCGGATGGCCGCGAAAAGCGCCCCGCGCCGCCCCGCGATACGCGGGCGGCGCGGGGCGCTGTGTCTGCGCTCAGCACATCTTTTCCAGCTCCCGGCGCAGCCGGGCGATGATCCGCTTTTCCAGCCGGGAGATGTAGCTTTGGGAGATGCCGATGGCGTCGGCCACCTCTTTCTGTGTGTGCTCCACGCCGTCTTTCAGCCCAAAGCGCATCTGCATGATCTGCCGCTCCCGGGGGGCCAGCCGGTCCACCGCCTGGCGGAGCATATCCCGCTCGGCGTCCTGTTCCAGATGGGCGCTGATCTGGTCCTGGTCGGTGCCCAGCACGTCCGAGAGCAGCAGCTCGTTGCCGTCGCCGTCGGTGTTCAGCGGCTCGTCGATGCTTGTCTCCTGGCGGCGGTTGCTGCTCTTTCGCAAAAACATCAGGATCTCGTTCTCGATGCACCGGCTGGCGTAGGTGGCCAGCTTGATGTTTTTGGCGGGCACAAAGGTGTTCACCGCCTTGATGAGGCCGATGGTGCCGATGGAGATGATGTCCTCCACCGCCACGCCGCTGCTCTCGAACTTGCGGGCGATGTAGACCACCAGCCGCAGGTTGTGGGTGATCAGCAGGTCCCGGCAGCTGGCGCGGCCCTCTTCCAGGCCCTGGAACACCAGCTTTTCCTCCTCGGGGGTCAGGGGCGGCGGCAGCGCCTCGGGGCCTCCGATGTAGTATACGCCGCCGGGCAGCCCCAGCCGCCCCAGCAGCCGCCGCAGCCGCTCCAGCAGCCGAAGACGCAGGATCAGGTACACATGGATCGCCTCCTCTCGGTCTCTCCGGCAAGAAATTCACGCCCGAACAGGGCCTGGAACTGGCCGCCCCGCAGCGGCTCCGGTGCGAAGACCACCGTGACATTGCGGGCCAGCAGGGTGCGCTGGCCACATTCCAGCCGGACATTGCCGGCGAGAAAGCCCGGCAGCGCCCGGCTGCCCGCCGCGCCCGCGCAGGGGACAAGGCGCAGGGCCGCTTCAGGCGGCGGCGGGAGGATATCTCCCCGGAAATACGCCTCCAGCCAGGCGTTCCACGCCGCCCCCAGCTGGCCTTTCACCGCCGGCCAGCTCACCAGCAGGGTCTGCCGGCCGCCCAGGGGGTCCCTTAGAAAAAAGCCGGTGTCGTACAGGGCCTGGGCCTCCAGCCGCGCGCCCCCCGCCAGCTCCAGCCACAGCCGCCAGGGCTCGCCGTCCGCCGGCGGCCCGAAGAGCAAAAGGATCAGCCGCAGGGCAAGGTACATCCCCAGCACCGCCAGCACCAGCGTCAGGGGCGACAGGTCCACATACACCGTCAGGTTGTGTACCCGCATACCGTCCATCCCGCCCCGCGTCGCGCCCAGCAGGCACAGGCCCGCCAGCCCCAGGTTGAGCAGGAAGAACCACAGCCCCGCCCGCAAAAAGTTCCGGGCCCCGTGCCAGCCAAAGGCGGCCAGCGTCACCAGTGCGGCGCTGCCCAGCTTGTACAAAAGGCTCAAGGGGCCAGGCAGGGCAGGGGCCAGCAGGATCAGGGTGCTGGCGGCGGCCACCCCGGCGCCGGCCAGCGCCCGCGCCGGCGGGCAGACGGCGCCGGCCAGCTTTGCCGCCGCGCGCAGAAGAAAGTATCCCGCCAGGAAGTTGGTCACCAGCAGAACGTCCAGATACACCACCGTTTTCACGGCCTCACCCCCTGCCTACCAGTGTACCGCGGCCCGGGGGAAAAGGCTGTCAAAAGCTGGGGTGGCAATGAACGCCGCCAACGCAGAAAAGCTCCCCCCGCGCCGCAGGGCGCGGGGGGAGCGGAAAACGCACGGACTTGCCGGCCGGCTGCCGCGGGGGGAGGACAGACGCCCTGTTCACCACAGCAGATGCTCCTTGATGGGGATGCCGCAGGTGTTCAGCGCCCGCAAAAAGGAGGCGCTGCCCTTGTAGTGGATGCCGGTGATGCCCAGGTCGTAGGCGGCGGTGGTGTTCAGCTTGTTGTCGTCCACAAAGATGGTCTCGGCGCAGTTGAGCTTGTAGCGGTCGATGAGAAGCTGGAAGATGCGGGGGTCGGGCTTGTTGGTGCCCGCCTCGCAGGAAGCCACTCCGCCGTCGAACAGGGGCCAGAAGTCCCGCTGCTGCAGCTCGCCCAGCACGTCCCAGGGGATGTTGGACAGGTAGTACACCGAGAAGCCCATCTTTTTCAGCCGCTTGATCACGTCCACCGTTTTCCGGCGGGTCTTGAGCATCCGGCTCCAGTCGTCCAGCACGCTCTGCACCTCAAAGGCGCAGCCGGCCTCGGCGGCTTTCTGGAGCATGGAGGCGTTGGCGGCCTCCCGGTCGATCTCGCCGGCATCCAGCTGGCGCCATTCCAGGCTGCCAAAGGTCAGGTCGAACACCTTGGCCTCCACCGTCTCGTCGTAAAAGCGGTCCAGCAAAAAGCCGCGGGGGTCGAAATCCACCACCACGCCGCCCAGGTCGAACACGATATTTCTGTACATGGATGCGCTCCTCCCATGATAAGCAATGTAAAAAACCGGGGTTTTCATTCATTATACACGAATTTGTGCTAAAATACAAAACCGGACGCATAACTTTTTTATAGCGCGGGCGGCCTTTGCTGCAATACAAAGGGGAGGAACATCGTTATATCACGGGGAGGGCCCGCGCTGAAAAAAGGGGGTGCGGGCCGTGACCTTGTGCGAATTGTGCAAAAAGGATGTGATCCAGGTGCCCCTGGGGGCCAACCTGGGCCGGGTGGACGATCTACGCTTCAACGCCCAAAACGCCGTGCTGGAGGGGCTCATCCTGCTGGGCAGGCCCCGGCTGCTGGGCCTGCTGGGCAGGGAAGAGGACGTGTTCATCCCCTGGCAGGAGATCGACGCCGTGGGTGCGGACGTGATCCTTGTGCACACCGCGCTGCCGTCATCGGCCGCGCCCGGCCGGCGCGGGCTGCTGGCCCGGCTGCTGGGCGGCGGCTGAAACCATCCATGGGAGGGCAAAACAACTTGCAGACGTTAAAAGAACGGGCTTCGTGGCGGCAGGCGCTGCGGCCCCTGGGCTGGGCGATGGGGCCCCTCACGGCCACCATCGTCCTGCTTTGCGTTGAGTGGATCCACCGGGGAGAGCTCACCGCCTCTTTCTGGCAGGACAATTTCCTGCCGCACTTTGGCAGCTTCGCCGCCAGCTGGCTGCTGATCCTCTGCCTTTACGGCTTTCTGGCCGGCCTCACCCGGCTGCGGGGGCTGGCGGTGGTCGTCTGCGGCGTGGCCGGCTGCCTGCCCGCCGCTGTTACATACTTCAAGCTGCAATTCCGGGGCGAGCCGTTCTTTCCCTGGGACCTGTCCCAGGCGGCGGAGGCCACCCAGGTGGTGGGCAAGTCCGGCCTGGAGGTGCAGACCTCCATGTGGGCCAGCGCCCTTATCCTGCTGGCGCTGGCGGTGCTGGCAAGCCTGCCGCCCCGGCCCCGCTATGCCCGGCTGTGGCAGTCGGTGGCCGCCTGGGCCGCCCCCGGCGCGGCGGGGCTGGCGGTGCTGATCTTCGCTTTCCTCAGCCCCACCGGCTCCCGGCTGGTGGGCATCGTGCCGGACATGTGGATGCAAAACCGGTACTACCGCAACTACGGCGTCATCGCCGGCTTTTTGACCAACCTGCAAAACCTGGACGTGGACGCGCCGGAGGACTATGGCGAGGAGTCGGTGTCCGCCCTGCTGGAGGAGATCAACGGCTGGGGCGACGGGGCCACCTTTGCCGGCAGCTACGCCGCCGCCGGGCAAAGTGAGGTGAAACAGCCCAACATCATCTTTGTGATGGACGAGTCTTTCTGGGATGTGGCGGAGCTGGAGGACTACGGCGTGGTGTTCGACCAGCCGGTGACCCCCAACCTGCACCGGCTGATGGAAACGTCCGCCTACGGCAAGGCGTACAGCCCCAGCTTCGGCGGCGGCACCTGCGACGTGGAGTTCGAGGCCCTCACCGGCTTTTCCATGGAGTTTCTGCCGGGCGGCTGCAAGCCGTTCCAGCAGCATGTCACCCGGCCCATGTTCTCCATCGCTTCCTATTTAAAGGAACAGGGCTACGCCACCCAGGCCATCCATTGCTACTACGCGAAATTCTGGAGCCGCAACACCGCCTATCCCAACCTGGGCTTCGACGAGTTCATCTCACTGGAGGACTTCGTCGCCCCGGAAAAAAAGCGGGACACCGAGTGGTCGGGCGGCCTTGTCACCGACGCGGAGATGGCCCGGCGTATCATCCAGGAGTATGAGCAGCGGGAGGAGGACAAGCCCCTGTTCATCCACGCGGTGACCATGCAGAACCACACCAACTACAATGTGAACAACTACCCGGAGGAGGAGCTGGTGGGCATCCTGGAGGCCCCTGCGGGCATCAGCGACAAGACGCTGGGCGCCCTGCGGGACTTTGCCACCGGCGTGCGGGAGGCGGACGAGATGCTGGGCACCCTCACCGACTACTTCAGCGGGGTAGACGAGCCCACCATCCTGGTGTTCTGGGGCGACCACTACAACCCCATCGGCAGCGGCTACGAGGTGTACACCGCCACCGGCTACGCCTCCGGGGCGGACAGCGAGAGCCCCGAGCTGCACCAGATGCCCCTGCTCATCTGGAGCAACTACTGGCAGGGCAAGGTGGAGCTGGGCACGGTGGGCGCCTATGAGATCGCCCCGGTGGTCATGGACCTGTACGGGCTGGAAATGCCGCCCCTGTTCCGGTATCTCACCGGGCAGCTGGACGTCTACCGCAGCCGTACCCTGGGGGTGACCATCCTGCCGGACGGCACCGCCACCGACGCGGAGCTCACCGAAGAGCAGCAGGAGTGGTTCAACGACCACTGGCTGCTGCAATACGACCTGATGTTCGGCGAGGAGTACGCTCTGGGCGTCTCCGGCGGCTGACAAAAGCACGTTTACAAACCCGCCGCACGGCGGTATAATAACAAAAAACGCCCGGCGGCGGAAAGGGGAGAGAGCCATGGCACCCGTGGAAAGCGAAGAGCTGCTTCGGATGGAGGGCGTCGTGGAGCATCTCATCTTCGAAAACCGGGACACCGGCTACGCGGTGTTCGAGGTGAACGCCGGCGGCGAGCTCCATGTGGTCACCGGCAATGTGGGGGAGATCAACGTGGGGGAGAGCGTGGTGCTCCACGGCCGGTTCGAGACCCACCCGGCCCACGGGCCCCAGTTTCGGGCCCAGACCTGCGAGGCCTCCATGCCCCAGGACCTGGCGGCCACCCTTGCCTATCTCTCCAGCGGGGCGCTGCCCTACATCGGCCCGGCCACCGCGAAGAAGATCGTGGAGCGCTTCGGGGCCGACTGCCTGGAGGTCATTGCCAACGACCCGCTTCGCCTCACCGAGCTGCGGGGCATCACCCCGGAAAAAGCAAACGCCATCTCGGGGGAGTTCCGGCGGATGTTCGGCGTGCGGGAGGCGGTGGCCTACCTGGCCCGCTTCGGCATCTCGCCGGTGCGGGCGGTGGAGGTCTACCGCCACCTGGGCCCCGCCACGGTGGAGGCCGTTTCCCACAACCCCTATCTGCTGTGCGGCGAGCCGCTGCACATGAAATTCCGCGAAGTGGACACCATCGCCGCCGAGCTCCAGCTGGACCCGGCGGGCAGCCTGCGCCTGTGGGCGGGGCTTACCTACACCCTGCGCCACAACAGCGGCAACGGCCACACCTGCCTGCCCCGGCGGCAGCTCCTCGCCACCACCGCCCGCTTTTTGGGGGTGGAGCAGGAGGAGGTGTCCCGTGAGCTGGACCGCCAGTTGGAGGAGGGGGAGCTGGCGTCCTTTGCGGGCAAAAGCGGGGAGTACATCTTCCTGCCGGACCTGTTGGCCGCCGAGCGGGACATCGCCGCCCGCCTGTGGGAGCTGACGCGGTACCCCGCCCGCCAGCCCCGGGACCTGGAGCAGAGCATCCGGGCGCTGGAGCGGGCCCAGGGCTTCGCCTGGGCGCCCGAGCAGCGCAAGGCCATCGAGACCGCCCTTTGCAGCAATGTGATGGTGCTCACCGGCGGGCCGGGCACCGGCAAGACCACCACCGTCAACGCCATCCTGGCCCTGTTCCAGCACCAGGCCGAGCGGGTGGCCCTGTGCGCCCCCACCGGCCGGGCGGCCAAGCGGCTGAGCGAGCTCACCGGCCAGAAAGCCCAGACCATCCACCGGCTGCTGGAGGTGGACTACGACCCCCAGAGCCGGCTGCTCCGGTTCATCCACAACGAGAAGAACCTGCTCAAGTGCGACGTGGTGGTGCTGGACGAGATGAGCATGGTGGACGCCAAGCTCTTTCAGAGCCTGCTGGCCGCCCTGAAGCACGGTTGCCGTATCATCATGGTGGGGGACGCCGACCAGCTGCCCAGCGTGGGCCCTGGCAACGTCCTGGGCGAGGTCATCCGCAGCGGGGTGGTGCCCACCGTGTGCCTGAAGCACATCTTCCGCCAGTCGGCCCAGAGCTCCATCGTGGAAAACGCCCACCGCATCGTCCAGGGGCTGATCCCCACGCCCGGCCCCCGGGACGGCGACTTTTTCTTTTTGCGGGCCGCGGGGCTGGACTGCCAGCAGCTGGTGTGCGACCTGGTCAGCCGCCGGCTGCCGGCAAGCTACGGCTTCGACCCGGTGCGGGACATCCAGGTGCTCTGCCCCACCAAGCTGGGGCCGGTGGGCACCGCCGCGCTGAACGGCCGCCTGCAGGCGCTGCTCAACCCGCCCGCGCCGGGCAAGCCCGAACTGGAGCAGGCCGGCCAGATCTTCCGCAAGGGGGACAAGGTGATGCAGGTGCGAAACGACTACCTGATCCCCTACGAGCGGGCGGGCGGCGAAGCGGGGGTGGGCGCGTTCAACGGAGACCTGGGCGTCATCCTGGAGGTGGACCCCGAGCACCGCACCCTGCTGGTGCAGATGGAGGACCGCACGCTCACCTATGGCCAGGACGCCATCCCGGAGCTGGAGATCGCCTACGCAATCACCATCCACAAGAGCCAGGGCAGCGAGTTCGCGGCGGTGGTGCTGCCGGTGAGCGACGTGCCCGCCCGCCTGTGCTACCGCAACCTGCTGTACACCGGCGTCACCCGCGCAAAGCGCCTCTGTGTGCTGGCCGGGCAGCCGTCGGTGGTCGAGACGATGGTGCAAAACGTGCGTCAGAACCTGCGGTTCAGCTGCCTTGCAGAACTGCTTGAACAGGGGAGCGCCCTGTGAGGGCCGCCGACGGGCTGCGGCTTGTGGCGGCGCTGCTCTACCCCCGGCGCTGCCCTTTCTGCGACCGGGTGCTGGGCGGCCTGGAGGAGTGTCCCCACTGCGCCCGGGCCCAGGCGAAGCTTCGGCTGACGACGCCCCGCCTGCCCGAGACCGAGCACACCTTTCGTCACCTTACCGGCGCCGCCGCCCTGTGGCGGTACAGCGGGTGCGTGCAGGGGGCGATCCTGCGGATGAAAAACGCGGGACGGGCCTGTTACGGCCAGGAGCTGGGCGCCGCCATGGCCCGGGGCATCTTCGGTTGCACATTCTCGGTGCGGCATGGTATAATCGTCTTCGACGAGCCCTTTTCCCTGGCCCGGTTCGATCTGATCGTGCCGGTGCCCACCGCCCGGCGGGACCGGGGCTACAACCCGCCCGCACTGCTGGCGCGGCCCCTTGCCCGGGCGCTGGGCGTGCCACTGGACGAAAAGGCGCTGGAAAAGAGCCGCGCCACCCACACCCAAAAGGGGCTCACCGCCGCCCAGCGGCTGAAAAACCTGCGGGGCGCGTTCCGCGTGCCGGACGCCGCCCGGGTGGAGGGCCGCCGTGTGCTGCTGGTGGATGATGTGATCACCACCGGCGCCACCGTCAGCGCCTGCGCCGAGGCCCTGATGCAGGCCGGCGCGCTGGAGGTGTTCGCCGTGGCCGCGGCGGAGACCAAACAATAAAGGTACATCCCAAACGGGCCGCCTGCGGGCGGGCCCGTGCAGAAATACGATCACGAAAGCGAAGTGTTGTCAAATGGCACAATACGATATCGGCATCGACCTGGGCACCACCACCATCATCGTAGCCATGGAGGGCAAGGGCGTGGTGCTCAACCAGCCCAGCGTTGTGGCGGTGGACACCCGCAAGGACCAGGTGCTGGCGGTGGGGGACGAAGCCCTGGCCATGGTGGGCCGCACTCCCAACTACATCCTGGCCACCCGCCCGCTGAAAGACGGGGTCATCTCCGACCACACCCTCACGAAAGAGCTCATCTGCCGGTTCGTGAACAAGGTCTACGACTCCAAGCTCATCAAGCCCCGGGTGGCGGTGTGCGTTCCCGCCGCCATCACCGGCATCGAGAGCGACGCGGTGGTGGAGGCGGTGGTGGCCGCCGGCGCCCGGCAGGTGTTCCTCATCGACGAGCCCATCGCCGCGGCACTGGGCTGCGGCATTGACATTCTGCAGCCCTCCGGCCACATGGTGGTGGACATCGGCGGCGGCACCACCGACATCGCGGTGATCAGCCTGGGCGGCAAGGTCAAGGCCACCAGTGTCAAGGTGGCGGGCAACACGTTCGACGACGAGATCCAAAAATTCGTGCGGGCGAAGTTCAATGTGGCCATCGGCCTGCGCACCGCCGAGGAGCTGAAAAAACAGGTGGCCTGCTGCAAGCCCGCCGACTTCACCGGCGAGCTGGAGATCAAGGGCCGCAGCCTGCTCACCGGCTTGCCCCAGCGCCTCACCGTGACCACCGAGGACCTGTACGAGGCCATCATGCCCCTGGCCGAACAGATCGCGGTGGCCTCCCATCAGGTGCTGGAGCGCACCCCGCCGGAGCTGTCGGGCGACATCTACACCGACGGCGTGATCCTCACCGGCGGCGGCTCCATGCTGAAAGGGCTGGACGAGTACCTGGCCCAGCAGCTCAAGGTGAAAGTGCGGGTGGCCGACGACCCCATCAACTGTGTGGCCCTGGGCACCGCCAAGTGCCTGGAGATCGGCGATCAACTGGAAAGCGGCTTCCTGGACGCCACCCCCCGGCTGGGCCGGCGCTGAGCCTGCTCTTTGGGCGGCCGGTTTCCCGTTTGCCTTTCAAATTTGCACAAATGCTATAATTTTAACAAAACCGCCTTTGTTGTTCTTGCAACGGGGGCGGTTTTTCGCTATAATGTAAAAGACAGAAATTGAGCTTTTTTCAAAGGGGGCATTCCATGAACGGGATCTTTTCTCTGGCGGCGGGCGCCGCGCAGGCGGCGGAGCCCTCGGTGCTCGTTGTGGCGGGCACCGGTATCTCACTGGTCTTTCTGGTGTTGATCCTGCTGACCTTTATCATCGCGCTTCAGGGCAAGATCTTCGACGCCCTGGAGGCGAAAAAGCGCCGCCCGGCAGCCGAGCCCGCGCCGGCACAGCCGGCGGCCGCGCTGCCCGAGGAGCCCATGGAAGTCCCGCCCATGGCGGACGCCGGCGTGAGCCCGGAGATCGTGGCGGTGATCGCCGCCGCCGTGGCCGCGGCCAGCGGCGGCAAGTACGTGCTGCGGGCGGTGAAGCGTGCGGACCGCGGCGCCTGGGCGGCCGCGGGCGTAAAAAGCGGCACCGAGCCGTTTTAAGGGGGGGCTGAACCATGAGTGCTTTTTTTGATACCCTGTTGAGCATCTGGGAGAATTCCGGCTTCATCGGCATCGCCCGCGACTGGCGCTATCTTTTGATGATCGTGGTGGCCTGCATCCTTTTGTACCTGGCCATCGTCAAGGAATTCGAGCCCCTGCTGCTTTTGCCCATCGCATTCGGTATGCTGCTGGCCAACCTGCCGGGCAGCGGCATCATCAATATGCAGTACTTCATCGCCCCCGAGGGGGCGGACCCCAGCCTGTACCCCATGTTCAGCGAGATCCTGCACGAGGGCGGCCTGGCAGATATGCTGTATCTGGGCGTCAAGCTGGGCATCTACCCGCCGCTAATCTTTTTGGGCATCGGCACCATGACCGACTTCGGCCCGCTGATCTCCAACCCCAAGAGCCTGCTGCTGGGCGCGGCGGCCCAGCTGGGCATCTTCGCCACCTACTTCATGGCCAAGTTCGTACATATCCCTTATAATTTCCTGGCCGGGCTGCTGGGCTTTGCCCCCATCGAGCCGTTCACCGGGCCCGAGGCGGCGGCCATCGCCATCATCGGCGGCGCGGACGGCCCCACCGCCATCTATGTCACCAGCATCCTGGCGGCGGGCCTGCTGGGCTCCATCGCGGTGGCGGCTTACAGTTACATGGCGCTGGTGCCGGTGATCCAGCCGCCAATCATGAAAGCGCTCACCACCAAAAAGGAGCGCAGCATCGTGATGAAGCAGCTTCGCACCGTGTCCAAAACCGAGAAGATCATCTTTCCCATCATGTGTACCATCATCATCAGCCTCATCCTGCCCGACTCCGCGGTGCTGGTGGGTATGCTGATGCTGGGCAACCTGATGAAAGAGTCCGGCGTGGTGGACCGCATCAACCGCACCGCCGGCAACGAGCTGATGAACATCATCACCATCTTCCTGGGCCTGTCGGTGGGCTGCACCACCAGCGCCAACACGTTCCTGAACGCCCGCACCGTGCTGATCATCATCCTGGGCCTGCTGGCGTTCTCCTTTGGCACCGTCGGCGGCGTGCTGTTCGGCAAGCTGATGTGCTGGGCCACCCACGGCCAGGTGAACCCGCTGATTGGTTCCGCCGGCGTGTCCGCGGTGCCCATGGCGGCCCGCGTGTCCCAAAAGGTGGGCCAGGCGGAGAACCCCACCAACTTCCTGCTGATGCACGCCATGGGTCCCAACGTGGCCGGCGTGATCGGCAGCGCCGTGGCGGCGGGCATCCTGATCAACATCTTCAGCTGATCCTTGCAAAAACAAACAGGGGAGTGCCCGCGGGCGCTCCCTTTTTCTGTGTTTAAAAGCTTTTTGCCGGCGGGCAGACACTTCCCGCGCCGGCAGGGATGAGCGGGCAAAAAACGGCCCGGCTCGCAAAAGCGAGCCGGGCCGTTGCATATGGGCGGGGAAAAGGGGATCAGCGGCTGTACTTTTTCACCACAGCCTGCATGTCGTCCCATTGGGCCTCCATGTCCCGCACCAGCTTGAACTGGGTGCGGCAGCGGTCCAGGTTCTGGCCGTCCCGCTGGGTGTGGAAGTAATGGTCGCCCTCCAGGTAGTCGGTCAAGAAGCGGATGCCGCACTCCAGCGTCATCAGCTTGGCGCCCCAGGGCATGTACTCCAGCTCGGCCTCGGTGAGCGCGCCGGCCGCGCCCTCCAAAAAGCCCTTGGTGTACACGTCGTACAGCCCGATGTCGAAATTCACCTTGGAGAGGTCCCGCTCGTCCTCGGCGCTGTGGTTGGCGCCGAAGCGGATGGAGTCGCCGAAGTCGTTGATGGAAAGGCCGGGCATCACGGTGTCCAGATCGATGACGCAGATGCCCTGCAGGGTGGTCTTGTCCATCAGCACGTTGTTCAGCTTGGTGTCGTTGTGGGTCACCCGCAGAGGCAGCTTGCCCTGGCGCAGGGCCTCCAGCGCCACGCTGCAATCGGCCTTGTGGGCCAGCACGAACTGGATCTCCGGCTGGGCAGTGGCGGCGCGGCCCAGGGCGTCGGCGGCCAGCGCCTTTTCAAAGTTCCTGAACCGGTTCTCGGTGTCGTGGAATTTCTCGATGGTCTCGAACAGGGTGTCGGCGGGGTAGTCGCTCAGCATGGCCTGGAACCGGCCAAAGGCCTGGGCGGAGGCGTAGAACAGCTCGGGCGTCTCGGCGGCCTGCAGGCACAGGGTATCCTCCACAAAGGGGTACACACGCCAGGCGCCACCCTTGGAGTCGGTGTAATAGCTCTCGCCGGTGCGGGTGGGCAGCACGGTAAGGGTCTCCCGGTCGGCGTCGCCGCCGGCGGCCAGGATCTTCTTGCGAAGATGCTCGGTGACGCCCACGATGTTCTGCATCAGCTGGTCCGGGTGCTTGAAAGCGGCGGCGCTCATCCGCTGCAGGATGAACCGGCGGCCCTCGCCCTCGGGAGTCTGCACATAGGCGCAGAACGTGTCGTTGATGTGGCCCTTGCCGTAGCGCAGCGCGCCGGCCACCTCGCCGCCGAAGTCAAAGGCGGCGAACACCTCGTGCAAAGCCTGTTCCGCAGGATTGGACATTTTTTCTACCTCCCTGTTTAATACCGCCGGGGGCGTTCCGCGCCCGGCAAAACAACCGTCATTACCCCCATTGTAGCCATTCTTCACGGCGGGGGGAATACCGTCGTTCGTACATAATTTGCACAATCAGCCGCACCGGAGCCGGAACGCCGGTGCAAACCGCCCGCCCTCACCGGCGGGGGCCGCCGCGGCTCTGTTTGCGATACTCCATGGGGCTCATGCCCATCAGCTTGCGGAAGCTCTGGGAGAAGTAGCTGGGGGAGGAAAAGCCCATGGTGTGGGAGATCTGGGAAAGAGAATGGTCGGTGTTGCTGAGCAGGTAGCAGCTCTCCTTGACCCGCCGCTGGATCAGGTAGTTGATGGGGGAGATCTGATACTCGCGGCTGAACGAGTGCACCAGGTAGTACTTGTTCACGTGGGCAAGTTCCGCCAGTTGGTCAAGGCTGATATTCTCCTTGAAATTTGCGTCGATATAGCGTTTCACGATGGCACATTCCTTGCTGGCGCGGCGGGTGGGCTCGGCGCTGGAGTCAAAGTCGGTGTAGCGGGCCAGCAGCAAAAGCAGCATGTCCAGCAGGATCTGACACATCTGCTGGTAGCCTGCGGGGCGCTGCTCCAACTCCTGCAAAATGGTCTGGAGAATGTGCAGCACCGCCTCCTGGCCGCCATGGAAATTGTAAACACCATATTGCCCGTTGGTACCAGTGGTGAATTGCAGCCCCTCAACACCCAGAACGATATACTCCAGCGGGTGGGAGTAAAGGCTCAGTTCGGTGTGCTCCACATGGGGGTTGATGATCACAAGATCGCCCTTTGCCACCGCCAGCAGCTCACCGCCCATGCGGAACTGCCCCACGCCGCTGACCACGTAGAACAGCTCGATGCAGTCGTGGGTGTGTGGCAGGCTGTGCCAGTCAGGTCCATAGGTTGCGGAACTGGCATAGACAAGGCGCGCTGACAACGGGGGGGATTCCTGGCCGGCGGCTCCATGAGACGCCGCAGTGCTCTTGGGAAAAAGATCGTAACGCTTGTTGCTCATGGCAGGTCTCCTGTAAAACTGCAAGATATGAGGCGCCTATGGGAACCAAATCAATATTTATTATAAAATTATAGTACACTCCCTGTTTTTTTACAATACTTCCAGAAATTTTGTGGTATTTGAACGCCTTTTTGTACAATACCATTCAATCTGCAAACAGTCGAATCGAACAGCATTTATCAATCGTATCAACAAGAGCCGTTGTGAAACTTCATTTCTGCTTTAAGCTGTCCGACATCCGTCACGGTGCGTTAAACGCTATCTGCGAGCCACCTATACCAAGGTCATCCCAAACGCTTTCATCGGCAGGAATCTGAATTGATGCCAGAAAGCCTCACTGGCACGGGACTGAATCGGCAGTAAAGGGAGCCATGTCCAACCTTTCTGCATTTAGCTCGCGCAAAATTTTTAAAAAATGCAAAATTGTGGCCGAGTTGTGAATGGATAAAAAATAGATTAAAAAAGCAAAGATGCATATTTTATCAAATATTTCTTTCCGAACAGGTGCAAAATTGGCTAATTGGCAATATGTAGAAGTTTCATGGCCTTGCTTTGTGGATAATGTGCACTAAAAATAACAAACAAGAAACAAAATATTATCCCAATTGTCAAACAAGACAATATATATAAAAATCAGAACAAGAAATTTATTGTTAGTTTTGTGCAATGCTGTATACTGAAACTATAATTTGCGGCGGCACAGGGCTGCTGTGAAAAAATAGGAGGTAACTATGAAAAAGGTACTTAGCATTGCTTTGGCGGTTGCTATGTCGCTGACCCTGCTGGCTGGTTGCGGCAGCACGCCCGCATCCACTCCTGCCAGCACCGCTGGCGGCGAGAGCACTCCCGCGGCGGAGGGCGGCGATTATGCCGGCCAGACCCTGAAAGTGGCCGCTATCGAGACCGCCTACGGCGCCGACATGTGGAAGGAAGTGGCCGCTGCGTTTGAGGCCCACACTGGCGCCACCGTGGAGCTGACCACCGACAAAAACTTGGAGGACGTCATCGACCCCCAGATGAAAGCCGGCAACTTCTACGATGTGGTCCATCTGGCCGCCGGCCGTGAGAAAGCTTTGCCCGAGACTCTGCTGAAAGAGAACGCCGTCGAGGACGTCACCGACGTGCTGAGCATGCAGGTGCTGGGTGAGGACGTTACCGTGGGCGATAAGATCATCCCCGGTTTCACCGGCAACCTGACCACCAACCCCTACGGCGATGACAAGGTCTATATGATGCCCATGTTCTACGGGCCCTGTGGCCTGTTCTACAACAAGGCCAACTTCACCGAGGGTGGCGGCGAGCTGGAGCTGCCCACCACCTGGGACGAGTTCTTCGCGCTGGCGGATCAGACCGACATCCCCCTGTTCACCTATCCGGTGGCTGGCTATCTGGATGCTTTTACTTATGCCATGATCGCCGAGGTCGGCGGGCAGGACTTCTTCAATAAGGCCCTGCAGTATGACGAGGAAGTGTGGAACAGCGCCGAGATGGACCAGATGTTCGAAGTGCTGGGCAAACTGGCCGAGAACACCAACCCCGCCACCCCCTCCTACGCCAACAACGACAACTTCACCAAGAACCAGCAGATGATCCTCGACAACGAGGCGCTGTTTATGCCCAATGGCAACTGGGTGATCGGTGAGATGGCCGACGCGCCTCGCGCTGAAAACTTTGAGTGGGGCTTCATGGCTCTGCCCGCCATGGAAGAGGGCGGCGACCGCTACAGCTACACTTTCTTTGAGCAGTGCTGGATCCCTGCCGGCGCTGAGAACAAGGACCTGGCCAAGCTGTTCATCTCTTTCCTGTACAGCGATGAAGCTGCTAACATCTTCGCCGCTTCCGGCGCTGTGCAGCCCATCACCGGCATGACCGACAAGCTGTCCGACGACAACAAGGTTTATTACAGCGTGTATGACAATGGCGCGAAAGCTGCCATTGGCACCTTTGCCACCACCACTCCTGTTGAGGGCGTCAACATCAAAGAAGACGTTTGCTTCACCATGGACAGTGTTGTGAATGGCACAAAGACGGTGGATGACTGGAAGACCGCTGTTCGGAACTCTTGCGCCGCGCTGCGTGCCGCGCTGCAGTAAGCTGGCCGGAACCATCCCACATCGCAAAGGTAGACCAAACATGGCGCAAGGCGGCATGGTCTTATGCCTGCCGCACAGGTAAGTAGGTGACCCGAGCGGTGAGCAGAAGGACACAACCTTTTGCTCACCGCTTTTTTTGACGGATAGGGAGGATGATATCATGCAAAAAAACAAGGGGCGCAGCCGGTTTATTGTGGCCTGCGTGGCACCGGCAACAATACTGGCGATCATTTTCCTTGCGGTGCCCACATTTAACGTGTTCCGCATGTCGCTGTACCAATGGGGTGGCTATTCCCCCAACCAAACCTTTGTGGGACTGAAGAACTTTGCTACGCTGTTCAAGGATGAAAACTTCTTCCGTTCCTGCCGCAACAGCGTCCTGCTGATCGTGATCGTCACGGTCATCACCATTTCGCTGGCGTTGTTGTTCGCCTCGCTGCTGACCCGTGAAAAGCTGCGCGGCCAAAACTTCTTCCGCGTGATCTTCTACATTCCGAACATCCTTTCCGTGGTTGTCATCAGCGCCATTTTCAGCGCCATCTATGATTCCAACCGCGGCTTGCTGAACAGTGTGCTCAGTCTGTTCCGGGGCGATGCGGAGCCCATCTATTGGCTGGGTGATCAGAAAATTGTCATCTACAGCCTGGTCATTGCAATGGTTTGGCAGGCCATTGGCTACTACATGGTCATGTACATGGCCTCCATGTCTTCTATCCCGGAGAGCCTGTATGAGAGCGCCAACCTGGAAGGCGCGTCCCGTACGCGGCAGTTCTTCTCGATCACGTTGCCGCTGATCTGGACCAACATCCGCACCACCCTGACTTTCTTCATTATCTCCAACATTAACATGAGCTTCCTGTTTGTAAGGGCAATGACCGGCGGCGGCCCGGATGGCGCTTCTGAAGTGTTCCTGAGCTACATGTACAAGCAGGCCTACACGAATTCCACGTACGGCTATGGCATGGCAATTGGCGTGGTGGTGTTCACTTTCTCTTTCGCGCTGGCGGCTATTGTGAATCGCGTGACCAAGCGCGAACCGCTGGAATTCTGAGAAAAGGGGTGCGAGTGAATGAATAACAGAGAAAAAATCGTGGGCGAGAAAAGCGGCGTGATCAGCAAATCGTTCATTTATGCTGCTCTGGTGCTGCTGACCGTTCTGATCGTCGTGCCTGTGGCGTGGGTATTCATGGCCGCCATCAAGGAAAACTCCGAGTTCTACGGCAATCCTTTTGCGCTTCCCAAGGGTGTGCATCTGCAGAACTTTGTGGACGCGTGGACCAAGGCTCGAATGGGTGATTACTTTTTTACATCCGTGATGATCACTGCCGTGGCGCTGGCGCTCTTGCTGGTGGTTGCGTTGCCGGCATCTTATGTGCTGAGCCGCTACAAATTCCGGGGCAGCAAACTGCTGAACACCTGCTTTATGGCGGGCCTGTTTATCAATGTCAGCTACATCGTGGTGCCCATCTTCCTGATGTTTGTCTCCGGCGATAAAATTGTGAAAAACATTTTTGGGCACAGCTTCTTTTTGAATAATCCGTTTATGGTGTCTGTGGTGCTGGCGTCCACCACGCTGCCCTTTACCATCTACCTGCTCAGCAGTTACTTGGCCACATTGCCCAAGGACTATGAGGAGGCGGCCTATGTGGACGGAGCGGGCTATTTCACCACCATGGTGCGTATCATCCTGCCCATGGCCAAGCCCAGCATCATCACCGTCATCCTGTTCGAATTCCTGGCATACTGGAATGAGTACATCATCTCCATGACCATGCTGACCGATCCCAACGGCGCGCGCACGCTGCCGGTGGGCCTGCTGAACCTGATGAAAGCCCAGAACGCCAAGGCCGAGTACGGCCAGATGTACGCGGGCATGGTGATGGTCATGGTGCCTACATTGATTTTGTATATGTGCGTGCAGAAAAAACTGACCCAGGGCATGACGCTCGGCGGCCTGAAAGGTTAAGGAGGGCAGTGCGATGAGTGAATACACAAAGAAAATAGTTAAAATTGTCGTGGGTATAATCGCTTTGGCCGTATGTTTGGCTCTTGTGGTCATCGGCCACAGTATCGGCTCATCGGGCGGGCTGTCCACGGGCATTGCGGGCCTGGGTGTGGAGCTTCTTGGCCTGGCGGGCGTCCTGGTGCTGTTGGGCGTTTACAATCACGGGTATCAATAAACACGGCATAGGCCGCAAGCCTTTTGAACACAGGGCGCTCCGCTTCAAGGGTGGAACGGGGCGCCCGAATTTTTGCGGCTTGCTGCGCCGCAGGGAGGGCAAACGATGAGCAGACCAAACATCGTCTTTTATTTTTCAGATCAACAGCGGTGGGACACGCTGGGATGCTATGGGCAAAAGCTTCCGGTCACGCCGAATTTAGACAGGCTGGCCGAGGAAGGTGTGCGGTTTGAGAATGCTTTTACATGTCAGCCTGTGTGCGGGCCAGCGCGGGCCTGCCTTCAGACAGGAAGATATGCCACACAGATCGGATGCAGTATCAACGGCGTGGCGCCGCCGTTTGGTCAGGTAAAAATGCTTGCCCAGTACTTCAACGAGAACGGTTACGCCACAGCATACGTGGGCAAGTGGCATTTGGCCACCGACCGGCCTGCGGGCATCAATTACGAGACAAGCGCCATTCCTGCCGAGCGGCGAGGCGGCTATAAGGATTATTGGATGGCTTCTGACGTGCTGGAGTTTACAAGCCACGGGTATAACGGGTATGTATACAACGGGGACAACGAGCGGGTGCCATTCACAGGCTATCGAGCGGATTGTATCAATGATTTTGCCATTGACTTTGTACACAGCCGCAAAGACAGCAATGAGCCATTCTTCTTGTTTGTCAGTCAGATCGAGCCCCACCACCAAAACGACCGACGCCGCTATGAGGGCCCGGACGGCAGTAAGGAGCGCTTCGCGGACTACGAGGCGCCCGGGGACCTAAAAGCGTACTCCGAAGCCCATGAGAGCGGGGAAGACATCAGCAACTGGAAACAGAACTACCCGGATTATCTGGGATGTTGCCACAGCCTAGACTACAACGTGGGGCGCCTGGTGGATACGCTGAAAGAGCAGGGTATGTGGGAGAACACGATCCTCTTCTACACCGCTGATCACGGCAGCCATTTCATTACCCGTGGCATTGAGGCGGAATACAAGCGCACATGCCACGACGCGTCCATCCATGTGCCTTTGATCGCAGTGGGCCCCGGCTTCCGGGGCGGCAAAGTAGTTCGGCATGTTGTCAGCTTGCTGGATCTGCCTGTTACACTGCTGGACTGCGCGGGAATCGAGCGTCCGGATGGCTTCCAGGGGAGAAGCCTGCTTCCGTTGGCGGCAGAACCGGAAATGGACTGGGAGGACGTAGCTTTCATGCAGATCAGCGAAAGCCGGGTCGGACGGGCCATCCGTACGCCGGAATATACCTATTCTGTGAGGGCCGAGGGCGACGGGTACCAGACGTTCGGTAGCAGCGTATACTACGAGGAGTTCTTCTACGTGCTGAAAGATGACCCGTATCAGCAGAACAACCTGGCGGCTGACCCCGCTTGGGCGCAGACGAGGGCACAGCTTGGACAGGTACTGAAGCGCAAGATGCGCGAGGCCGGAGAGGAAGAACCGGAAATCCGGCCGGCGCGCGCGTGGACATGATCCTCCGCAGAGGGCGGAGAAAGTGAGAAAGGAAAAATATGAACGAACAAAATAATCTGACGGGACGCGTCACCATTCCCACCAACCTGGATGTGGTGCCCGAGACCATCGAGATCCTCAAGCGCTGGGGAGCGGACGCCATCCGCGACTGCGACGGCACCGAATTTCCCGAGGAACTGACCAAGGTGGGGGCCAAAATTTACTCCACCTACTACACCACCCGCAAGGACAACGCCTGGGCCAAGGCCAACCCGGACGAGGTGCAGCAGTGCTACATCATGACCGGCTTCTACACCGCCGACTGCGGCGAGCTGCGCATCCCCCTGATGCAGGGCATCAGTGAGGAACTGATGCAGGTGAACACCCGCGACGACATCAAGCGCTGGTGGGAGGTCATGGACCGCACCGCCGGCCAGCCCCTGTCCGTCGATGCCTGGAGCTACGACGAGGCCAGCGGCTGCGTGGTCATCCCGGCGCCCGAGGCCTACCACGAGTACACCGTGAGCTTTTTGGCCTACCTGATCTGGGACCCCGTGCATATGTACAACGCGGTGACCAACGACTGGAAAGACTTCGAGCACCAGATCACCTTTGACGTGCGCCAGCCCAAGACCCACAAGTTCACCATGGAGCGGCTGCGGAAGTTCATTGCCGAGCATCCCTATGTGAACGTGATCCGCTACACCACTTTCTTCCACCAGTTCACCCTGGTGTTCGACAAGCTCAAGCGGGAAAAGTATGTGGACTGGTACGGCTACTCCGCTTCGGTGAGCCCCTACATCCTGGAGCAGTTTGAAAAAGAGGTGGGCTACAAGTTCCGCCCCGAGTTCATCATCGACCAGGGCTACTACAACAACCAGTACCGGGTGCCCAGCAAGGAGTTCAAGGACTTCATGGCGTTCCAGCGCCGGGAGGTGGCCAAGCTCGCCAAGGAGATGGTGGACATCACCCACGAGCTGGGCAAGGAAGCCATGATGTTCCTTGGCGACCACTGGATCGGCACCGAGCCCTTTATGCCCGAGTTTGCCTCCATCGGCCTGGACGCGGTGGTGGGCAGCGTGGGCAACGGCGCCACCCTGCGGCTGATCAGTGACATCCCCGGCGTCAGGTACACCGAGGGCCGTTTCCTGCCCTACTTCTTCCCCGACACTTTCCACGAGGGCGGCGACCCGGTGCGGGAGGCCAAGGAGAACTGGGTCACCGCGCGGCGGGCCATCCTCCGCAAACCGGTGGACCGCATCGGCTACGGCGGCTACCTGAAGCTGGCGCTGGACTTCCCCGAGTTCGTGGACTATGTGGAGAGCGTCTGCAACGAGTTCCGCGAGCTGTACGAGAATGCAAAAGGCACCACCGCCTACTGTGTGAAGACGGTGGCGGTGCTCAACAGCTGGGGCAAGGCCCGCAGCTGGGGCTGCCACATGGTGCATCATGCTTTGTACCAGAAGCAGAACTACAGCTACGCCGGCGTCATCGAGGCGCTGTCCGGCGCGCCCTTTGACGTGAAGTTCATCAGCTTCGACGACATCAAGGCGGATCCGTCCATCCTGGACAAGGTGGACGTGCTGGTGAACGTGGGCGACGGCGACACCGCCCACACCGGCGGCGCGGTGTGGGAGGACGCGGCCGTGTCCTCCGCCATCCGCGGCTTCATCCGCCGGGGCGGCGGCTTCATCGGCGTGGGTGAGCCCTCCGGCCACCAGTACCAGGGCCGCTACTTCCAGCTGGCCGCCGCGCTGGGCGTGGAGAAAGAGACCGGCATGACCCTGAACTACGACAAGTACAACTGGGAGGAGCACACCGACCACTTCATCCTGGCGGACGTCAAGGACGCGGTGGACTTCGGCGAGGGCAAGAAGAGCATCTACGCCCTGGAGGGCGCCCAGGTGCTGGTGCAGAAAGACAAGGAAGTGCAGATGGCGGCCAACGACTACGGCGCCGGCCGCACCGTCTACATCAGCGGCCTGCCCTACAGCTTCGAGAACAGCCGGGTGCTCTACCGGAGCATCCTGTGGGCCAGCCACAGCGAGGAGGAGCTGCACAAGTGGTTCAGCTCCAACTACAACGTGGAGGTGCACGCCTACGTCAAGAACGGCAAGTACTGCGTGGTGAACAACACCTACGAGCCCCAGACCACCACCGTTTACACCGGCGACGGCGCCAGCTTCGAGCTCTCGCTGGACGCCAATGAGATCCGCTGGTACGAGATCTGAAACACGGCCATCCGGCCGGCATAACGCTTCAAACGGCAGGCACCCCGGGTGCCTGCCGTTTTTGCGTCTTTGCGACGCGGAATGGCTCGAAAAGGGAAGATCCTTGGGGAATTCGGATAAATACGCATAAAATTATTTGTGTATCCTGCTCACTTATTGTATAATTTGTCGTTTGAAGCGGAAAAAAGCTCCTCTTTTCATAAAAAAACGCGCAGGTATAATAAAATATGTAGAACCGCTTTTTATAATGATCGAGCCCGGGCGCCCGCCGCGCCCCGGCCCGCAGCCTGCACAGGGCGGAAAGGAAATGGACCATGCTGCACGGGATCGGTGTTTCACGCGGAGTCGCCCGGGGCGTCGTGTATCTGGAGCGTCCCTTTGAACCGACCATCTGCCGGGCACAGTGCGGGCCGGACCAGCGGCCCGCCCAGGCCGAGGCCTATTGCGCCGCAAGGGCCGCCGCCGCCGCCGGGCTGGAAGCCCTCATCGACGCGCTGCAAAAGAGGGGCGCCGGCCAGGGGGACATCTTCGCCGCCCACCGGGAGATCCTGATGGACGAGGCGATGGAGGAGGAGATCCTGGAGGCCATCTGCCAGCAGGGCGCGACGGCCGGTGCCGCCGTGGATGATGTGTACAGGGCCTATGCCGGGCGGATCGCCCGGGCAAAGGACCCGGTGATCCGGGAGCGGGCAAAGGACCTGGACGACGTGCGCCTGCGGCTGCTGCGGGCACTGGAGGGGAAAAGCGACCCGGCTCTGGACACCCGGAACGGCCCCTGCATCGCCGTGGCGGAGGAGTGGCTGCCCTCCCAGATCGCCCGCCTCGCGGCGGGCGCGGTGGCGGGCGTGGCCTCTTTGCGGGGCACCGCCACCTGCCACGCGG
Organism: Candidatus Allofournierella merdigallinarum; assembly: GCA_019117205.1. Lineage (GTDB taxonomy): Bacteria > Bacillota > Clostridia > Oscillospirales > Ruminococcaceae > Allofournierella_A > Allofournierella_A merdigallinarum. The sequence continues at coordinate 40,908 of DXAC01000011.1, forward strand.
CCATCGTCTGCCAGGCGATGGGGCTGCCGGCGCTGTTCGGCGTGCCGGAGCTGCTGGACCAGGCGCGAGCGGGGATGCGGGCGGTGCTGGACGCGGAAGAGGGCACCCTGCTGCTGGAGCCGGACGAGGCCCAGTGGGCCGGGGCGGGGGAAAGGGAACAGCGGGCCCGGCAGCAGGCCGAAACGGCCCGACGGTATGCCCGGCAGCCCGCCGTGACCACCGACGGCTGCCCGGTGGAGATCTGCCTGAACACAGGCGCGGCGCAGCTGCCGCCCGAGATCGCTTTCTGCGACGGGGTGGGCCTGTTCCGCACCGAGTTCCTTTTTATGGAGCAGAAGCATCTGCCCGACGAGGAAGAGCAATACCAGGCGTACAGCGCCGTTTTGCGGCAGGCGGCGGGCAAGCCGGTGATCCTGCGTACGCTGGACATCGGAGCGGACAAGCAGCTGGAATACTATCCGCTGCCCAAAGAGGACAATCCCGCCTTGGGAATGCGGGCGCTGCGCCTGTGTCTGGACCGGCCGGAGCTGTTCCGCACCCAGCTGCGGGCGGCCTGGCGGGCCTCGGCCCACGGCAGCCTGTGGATGATGTTCCCCATGGTGGCCGGCCTGGAAGACTGGCGGCGCGCAAAGGCGTTCTGCCTCTCGATGCGGGAGGAGCTGGTGGAGCAGGGCTGCGCGGTGGGGGACAAGGTGCCCCTGGGCGCCATGATCGAGATCCCCTCCGCCGCCCTCGACGCGGACAGACTGGCCGGCGAGGTGGACTTTGCCAGCGTGGGCACCAACGACCTGTGCCAGTATCTCTTTGCCGCCGACCGCACCAACGCGCGGGTCGCCCAGTACGCTCCGGGCCATTCGCCCGTGCTCATGCGGCTGATGGGCCACATGGCCCAGGCGTTCGCCGCCCGGGCAAAACCCCTTTCGGTGTGTGGTGAGCTGGGAGGCGACGCCCGGGCCGCCGCGGTGCTGGTGGGGCTGGGATACCGCAAACTCAGTATGTCCCCGGCCAACATGCCCTTTGTGCGGCAGGTGATCTGCCGTGCGGGGCTGGAGGAGCTGCAGCAGCTGGCGCGCCGGGTGTGCGTGGCGGCCGACCTGCAGCAGGCAGAGGAGGAAATGCAGCGCTTTTACCAGGCTGTGATACAGCCGGCAGAGAAAGGAGACGCGGAATGTACACAAGAATGACCACCGTGTGCAACCCCACCGGGCTGCACGCGCGGCCCGCCACCGAATTTGTGAACCGGGCCAAGCAGTACAAGAGCAGGATCACCATCTGCAATCCCCAGGAGGAGCCGGCGGACACCGTGAACGCGAAATCGGTGGTGCTGGTGCTGAGCCTGGGTCTGGCAAAGGGCTCGCAGGTGGAGATCACCGCCCAGGGCGAGGATGAACAGCAGGCTGTGGACGAACTGATCGGCCTGCTGGAAAGCGGATTTGGAGAGCTGTGAGGGCAAGTGCGATGGAATTTGTAAAAGAGTACGCCGCCCGCCTGGACCAGGTCCAGTGGGAGATCTGGCAGCAGGAGAGTGAAAAGATCGAGACGGCCGGCGGGATGCTTGCGAACAGCCTGCGCGCCGGCGGGATGCTGTATGTGTTCGGCTGCGGCCACTCCCACATCATCGAGGAGGAGCTGTTCTACCGGGCGGGGGGCCTGGGCGCCGTCTGCCCCATCTTCGAGACATCCTCCATGCTCCACGAGGGCGCGGCCAAGAGCAGCCGCATCGAGCGGATGAGCGGCTATGCCCCGCTGGTGATGGAGCGCTATCCCATGGGCCCGGAGGACTGCTTCCTGGCGGTGTCCAGCAGCGGTATCAACCCGTTCATCATCGAGATGGCGCAGCTGGCCCGGGAAAGGGGAACGCGGGTGATCGGCATCTCCTCGTTCCAGTACCGTGACCGCCCCTCCCGCCACAGCGAGGGGCTCCACCTGCCGGACGTGTGCGACCTGTGCATCGACAACCATGTGCCTCTGGGCGACGCCAGCGTGGAGGTCTGCGACGACGGCACCAAGGCGGGCCCGGTGTCCACCGTGGCCTCGGTGGCCATCGCCAACGCCATCGTGCTGTCCGCCTGCCAGCAGCTGCGGGAGCAGGGCGGCGACCCGGAGGTGTTCCGCAGCGGCAACTGTCCGGGCGGCGATGAGTACAACGCCCGGCTGATCGAAAAATACAGTGGGCGGGTCCGCAGCCTGTAAAAGAGCCCACAAGGAGGAATTTTGAACAGTAAAACGATCCTGCTGTTCCAGCAGTTGATGGATGGGCGCCCCCACCGCCTTGCTGAGCTGGCCGAGCAACTTCGGATATCGCCCCGGCTGGCCCGCTACGAGATGGGGGAGGCGGGCGCCTTTTTGGACAAGGAAGGCCTCTCCGGCCGGCTGAAGCACAGCCGCGCAGAGGGTTGGCAGCTCACGCTGGAGCCCGATGAGGAGCAGGCGCTGGCGGAAAAGCTGGCCAACCTGGATGTGCGCGACTACATCATGAACTCGGCCGAGCGCCGGGCGGTGATGCAGCTGATGCTGCTTGCCAGCGGGCCGGAGCCGCTGACCAGCCAGTACTTTGCCGACCAGTTCGGGGTGAGCAAGAGCAGCAGCGACAAGGACCTCTCGCTGCTCAAGGCCGACCTCGCGGGCAGCGGCGTGAACCTGGACAGCCGGGTGAGCAAGGGCAGCACGCTGGAGGGAGACGAGACCACCCTGCGCCGGCTGGGCGTGCGGCTGCTGGAGCGGTATCTGGACTTTGCGAGCCTTTACCAGGGCACCGGCGCGGGCAGCGGCATGGTGGAGCGCTGGGCCCACAAGCTGTTTTGCCAGGACATCGTGCCGGAGCTGTTCGGCCTTTTGCGCGGCGCGGAACAGAGCGTGCTGGCCAAGTGGCTGACCTTTGACTCGTTCCGGATGCTCACCCTGAGCCTGGCGGTGAGCCTGGTGCGGGTGCGGAAAGGGATGCTGGTGCGGGAGGTCCCGGAAAAGATGGGCCTGCTGCGTTCCACCCGGGAATACGCCCAGGCGGCCCAGATCGCCGAGGCGCTGGAGCAGCGGTTCGCCGTGCAGCTGCCGGACGGCGAGGTGTGCGCGCTGACCATTCTGCTGGCAAGCGCCAAGTACATCTCGCCGGAACCTTACTTAAAAGAAGACTGGGCCAAGATCCAGGTGTTGCTGGAGCGGCTGGTGCGGGACATGAGCGAGGAGATGGGCGTCAGCTTTACCCAGGACGAGGCGCTGTACACCGCCCTGCAGGCCCATCTGGGGCCGGCGGTGTTCCGCCTGCGCCACGGGATCCCGGTGACCAACCAGAACACCCAGGAGATCCGCAGCAAATACACCGATTGCTTCGAGGCCATGGAGCGGGTGCTGGCCAGGCTCCACAGCCCGCTGCTGGAAAAGGCCTCCGAGGACGACGTGGCCTGTCTGGTGCTCCACTTCTGCGCCTCCATCGAGCGCCAGAAGCGCAAACTGCCCTGCAGCCGGGTGGCCATCGTCTGTATGCACGGGGCGGGCACCGCCAACCTGCTGCGGGAGTTGGTCTGCTCCCGGTTTCGCAACATCCGGGTGGTGGCGCTGCTCACCCACGACGCGCTGCAGGAGCTGGGACACACCAATGTGGATTTTGCCATCTCCAGCATCCCGCTGAAAAGCTGTGACGTGCCCTGGGTGCAGGTGGATACCATCCCCACCGAGCGGGATTGGGAGAACATCAGCCGGATGATGCGCCAGCACACCAGCACGGCGCGGGAGAGCGGCTCCTCGGTGGAGTTTTTCAAGGACGTGATGGCCGTGATCCAGCGCTGCTGTGAGGTCCGGGACGTGGACGGCCTGATGGCGGGGCTCACCGCCTGCTTCGAGGCCAACGGTATGCAGGTGCAGCAGGACAGGATCCAGCCCTCCCTGGCACAGCTGCTCACGGAGGACAAGATCCTCTGCCGCCGCCGCGCCGCCGACTGGGAGGACGCGGTGCGCCAGGCCTGCGGGGTGCTTACCGCGGCGGGGGACGTGGACGAGAGCTTTGTCCGCTCCGCTGTGGAAAGCGTGAAAAAGGCGGGCCCCTACATCGTGATCATGCCGGGCGTGGCGCTGGTACACGGCCAGACCGGCAGGGGAGTCCGCCGGCTGGCCATGAGCACGATCACCCTGGAACAGCCGGTTCGGTTCCACCACCCCACCAACGACCCGGTCTGGCTGGTGCTCTGCCTGGCGGCTGCAGACAACTGGTCCCACATCCAGGCGCTCAAGGACCTGCTGGAGCTGCTGGGCCGGGTGGACGTGAAGACGATGTGCGGCTTTGAAACGCCGCAGGAGATATTTGATTATTTGAAGGAAGGTCGTGAAGAGATTGGTCCTGACCGATTATCTGAGTGAGTCCGCCACCGAGCTTCAACAGCAGGCGGACGGCTGGGAGGAGGCGGTGCGCCGCGCCGGCGGCCTGCTGGAGCGGCAGGGGTACATCCTGCCCGCCTACACCCAGGCCATGGTGGACATGGTCAAAGAGCTGGGCCCCTACATCGTGATCATGCCCGGTGTGGCGTTGGCCCATGCCCGGCCGGAGGGCAACGTGAAGCGCAACAGCATCGCGCTGGTCACGTTCCGGCAGGGGGTGCCTTTCGGCAACGAGTCCAACGACCCGGTGTACGTGGTGTTCGCCATTGCCGCCACCAGCGACCAGGAGCACCTGGAGCTGTTCCGCACGCTGGCGAAGTTCATCGCGGAGGAGGAAAACGTGGAGCGGCTGAAAACAGCGCGCACCTATGAGGAGATCGGCCTTTGAAACAGGGCCGGGGAAAGGAGACTGACACGCAATGGAGAACATGCTGGAGAAACTCAAAGGGGGACTGATCGTCTCCTGCTATGCGGGGCCGGATTTCAACGCGGAGATGGGCGTGCCTCAGACGATGGTCTGCGTGGCCAAAAGCTGCATCGCCGGCGGGGCCTGCGCCATCCGCACCAACTGGGAGAACGTGGCGGCGGTCAAGGCGGCGGTGGATGTGCCGGTGATCGGCCTGAAGAAGATCTACCGCAGCGGCGACATGATCACCGGCGACTTCCGCATCACCCCCACCCTGAAAGAGGTGGAGGAGCTGGTAAAGGCCGGCGCCGACGGCGTGGCGGTGGACGGGACCATCCGCGAGCGGTACGACCAGCTCACCCTGGAGCAGTTCATCGGGGCCATCAAGCGGGAGTTCGGCGTCTTCGTCATCGCCGACATCTCCACCGTGGAAGAGGGCCTCGCCGCCTGGAACTACGGCGCCGACATGGTGGGCACCACCCTGTCCGGCTACACCCCCTACTCCAAAAACCCGCTGCCCTTTGGCACGCTGCCCAGCCCCGAGCCGGACTATGAGATCATCCGGGAGCTGCGCGCCGCCGGGGTGGAGCACATCGTGGCCGAGGGCCGCATCACCAACGGCGCGAAGATGAAAAAAGCCCTGGAGGCCGGCGCCCACAGCGTGGTCATCGGCACCTCCATCACCGAGCCGAGGAAGATCGTGAAGACCATCCTGCTGGACGCAGGGATCTGAAATACACAAAAGGAGGCAACAGCAATGCAGGCGTGGCAGAGATACTTCAAGATCATGAACGAGGTGGTGGAAAAGGCCTACGCCACCCAGGGCGAGAACATCGAGCGGGCGGCCGCCATCCTCACCGAATGTACCAAAAACGACGGCATCATCCATATGTTCGGCTCCGGCCACTCCAGCCTGGTCACGGAGGACGTCTTCTGGCGCAGCGCCACGCTGGCCAACGTCCACGCCATCTTTGAGTCCGGCGTGGCGGGCATCAACGAGATCACCAAGACCAGCCACATGGAGAAGCTGGAGGGCATCGGCCAGGTCATCGCGGAATACAACCGGCTGGCGCCTCCCGACGTGCTGGTGTGCATCTCCAATTCCGGCAACAACGCCTCCACGGTGGACATGGCCCTGGCCGCCAAAGAGCGCGGCCTGCCGGTGATCGCGTTCACCAATGTGGAGTACGCCGACCAGCTCACCACCCAGCACTCCAGCGGCAAAAAGCTCAAGGACATCGCCGACGTGGTCATCGACAACTGCTCCATCATCGGCGACGCCGCCGTGACCCTGGACGGCCTGGAAGTAAAGGTGGGCGCGACCTCCACCATCCCGGTGGTGTATATGCTCACCGGCCTGCTGGTGCAGACCTGCGAGAACCTGCTGGAGGCGGGCATCACCCCGGATGTGTACTATAACGGCCATCTGGCCTACGAGAGCGAACACGTCAAGGAGCACAACGACGCGCTGGTGAACAAGTATTACTGGCGTATGAGGAACCTGTAACAGGCCCGGAAAGGAGACACCCGCATGAAAGAACTGAAAGTATTGACAGTGTGCGGCGCGGGCGTGGGTACCAGCACCCTGCTTCGCATGAACATCAACGAAGCCTTCAAATCGTTTGAACTGCCCTTTTCGGTCAAGGTGGAAAACACCAGCCTTTCCCGCGCAAAGGGCATGAGCTGCGATCTGATGGTCACCTTTGAAAGCTTTGCGGCGGATGCCCGCAAATGCTGCCCGGATGTGATCGTGGTCAGGAACCTGATGGATAAAAAGGAGCTCAAGGAAAAGATCGGGGAATACCTGTCCGCGAAACAATTGATCTGAAACAAAGAAGGAGGAATCAAGGATGCAAACACTAACCGCGATCGTCAACTTCATCACCACCTACATCTTCAACCAGCCGTTCATTCTGCTGGGGCTGGTGGCGATGGTCGGCCTGATCCTGCAAAAGAAACCGCTGCAGGACATCATCACCGGCTCGCTCAAGACAGGTATCGGCTACCTGATCCTGTCCCAGGGCACCTCGCTGCTGGCGGGTATCGTAATGCCCATCGCCAGCATCCTGAACAAGATCTTCAACATCGACGGCACCACCACCGGTATGGGCCAGGCAGCGTTTGAGGCAGATTGGGCTCCGGCCATCTCGCTGATCATGGTCATCGGTTTTGTGGTGAACCTGATCCTGGCGCGCTTCACCAAGTTCAAGTTCGTCTACCTTACCGCCCATCAGACCTACTTCATCACCCTGGTCTACCTGGCGCTGGCGGTGGAGGTCATCGCCGCTCCCAGCATGACCATGCTGATCGTGGTGGGCGGCCTGCTGCTGGGCGTCTACTGCACCCTGAGCCCCGCGCTGGTCCAGCCTTTCATGCGCAAAGTCACCGGCACCAACGACCTGGCCTACGGCCACACCACCTCTTTTGGCGTTATCGTGGGCGCTTTGGTGGGCAAGGCGTTCAAAAAGCACGAGAGCGAGTCCTCCGAGACCCTGAAGATCCCCGACAAGCTTTCTTTCCTGAAAGACATCACCGTTTCCACCGCCATCGTCATGACCGTGCTTTACCTGGCCGGCGTCTCGCTGGCCGGCCCCGCCTGGGTGGAGGAGAACGTCAGTGGCGGCACCGCGGCCTATATGTACGCCATCTCCCAGGGCGTCATGTTCGGCGTGGGCATCACCATCGTGCTCACCGGCGTCAGCATGATGATCGCCGAGATCACCGAGGCGTTCAAGGGCATCTCTGAAAAGGTCGTGCCGGACGCCGTCCCCGCGCTGGACTGCCCGGTGGTCTTCAACTTTGCCCCCACCGCCGTTATGCTGGGCTTCCTGAGCTGCCTGTGCACCGTTATCGTCTGCGTGGTGCTGTTCGGCGCGGTGGGCTTCTACGCCCTGACCCCGCCCGTCATCACCTGCTTCTTCGGCGGCGGCCCCGCCGGCGTGTTCGGCAACTCCACCGGCGGCTGGCGCGGCGCGGTGCTCGCCGGCGTGGTGGCCGGCCTGCTGCTGAGCTTCGGCCAGGCGCTCACCGTGGGCTGCCTGCCCACCACCATCGCGGACTTCGCCCGCTGGTCCAACGACTTTGACTACTCTGTCTTTACCTGGCCGTTCCAGCAGATCCTGAAGCTGATCTTCTGATCTTTCCGCCCTGGAAAAAACCAACATTTCGGTCGGCGCCTGCGGGTTTTCGCGGGCGCCGGCCTTTCGCCGTCCCCCGGGGGAAAGATAACGAACATACGGCAGCAAACAGACTAAAAAGAGCGGGAAAAGGGACGTTTCTCCATAAGGACATTCTGAGATGGACCCAAGAATGGCTGCCGGTAAAGATCCTGTACCTCCCCAATGAGTATATCGGCAAAAGGAAAGAGCCCGGTGATGTGCCGGGCTCCTTTGTTTGAATGGGGCCGGCAGGAAGCAACGGCCGACAGACAGGCGCCGGCGCCCGCCGATCGCGGCGGGCCGCGAAAGCGCTGCGCACGGCAGAGGTTTACCGGCCGCTGTCGCCGTAGTTTGCCAGCACCCGGGCGCTGGGGTCGTCCACCCGGCAGCCCTCCCAGTCTGGGTTGGGCATCCAGAAGCCGGGGATCATCCGGGCCCCGCCGGGGTAAAAGCGCTCGAACAGATCCCGGTAGAGCAGGCTCTCCTTGGTGAACGGGGCGCAGTGGTCGTATTTTTGCCGGCGGGCCTGGAACGCCTCGTCGGTGTAAAGGGTCTCGGCGTATTCTTTCAGGTCGTCCACCATGCTGTGACCCACCGCGTCGCTGAAAGCCGCCTTTTCCCGCCAAAGGATGTGTTCCGGCAGCAGCCCCTCGCCGTCAAAGGCTTTGCGGAGAAGATACTTGCCCTTGCCGTAGCGGTTCAGCTTGCGGGCCGGGTCGATGGACATCACATAGCGCACAAAATCCAGATCCCCAAAAGGTACCCGGGCCTCCAGGCTGTGGGCTGCCAGGCACCTGTCCGCCCGAAGCACGTCGTAGCAATACAGCTCCCGCATCCGCTTGGCGGCTTCCGCCTGAAACGCGGCGGCGCTGGGGGCAAAGTCGGTGTATTTGTAGCCGAACAGCTCATCGGAAATTTCCCCGGTGAGCAGCACCTTGATGTCGGTCTGTTCGTGGATGGCCTTGCACACGAGATACATCCCCACGCTGGCCCGGATGGTGGTGATGTCCCAGGTGCCCAGTGCCTGCACCACCTGGGGCAGGGCCGCCAGCACCTGTTTTCTGGTCATAAGTACCTCGGTGTGGTCCGCGCCGATGAATTCCGCCGCCTCCCGGGCGTACTTCAGGTCGATGGCGTCGCCCTCCATGCCGATGGCAAAGGTGCGGATGGGCTTTTGCAGCTTTTTGGCCGCGATGGCGCACACCAGGCTGGAATCCAGCCCGCCCGAGAGCAAAAAGCCCAATGGCGCGTCGGCGTCCAGCCGTTTTTCCACCCCCGCCACCAGCTTTTGACGGATGTTCCGGCAGATCTCCTCCAGCGGCGCGTGTAGATAGCCCCGCACCGCGCCCACATCCTCGTATTGCACAAAGGCCCCGTCCTTGTAGTAGTGGCCGGGCGGGAAAGGCCGCACCGCGTCCACCCAGCCCTGCAGCTCGATGGCCTCGCTGGCAAAGGCGATGGCGCCGCTTTCCGAATAGCCGTAGAACAGCGGCCGGATGCCGATGGGGTCCCGGGCAGCGATCAGGCTGCCGCTTTCCCCGTCGTAGAGCACGCAGGCGAACTCCGCGTCCAGGTGGGCGAACATCTCACAGCCGTACTCCCGCCACAGGGGCAGCAGTACCTCGCAGTCCGAGCCGCTGTGGAAGGCGTAGCCACGCCGCGTCAGCTCCTCTTTCAGCAGCCGGAACCCGTACACCTCGCCGTTGCACACCGCCCAGCTGCCGCCCTGCTCAAAGGGCTGCATCCCCTCGGGCGTAAGGCCCATGATGGCCAGCCGGGCAAAACCCATGCAGCCAAAGGGCGTTTCCACCAGCCGGAAGTCGTCCGGGCCCCGGCGCTGGCTGCGGAGCAGGTATTCCCGCAGGCGCCCGGGGCCGATGTCATGGCCCGCATAGCACAAAATGGTACACATACTTTTTTCCCCCTCCAGATAAAACGGCCAAGGATCACAGATTGCTGTAACCCATCAGCGAAGCGTCCACCGCCCGGGCGGCGCCCATGCCCTCGGCCACGGCCCACACCACCAGCGAGGGGCCCCCCCGCACATCGCCGGCGGCAAACAGCCGGGGCACGCTGGCGGCATAGCGGTTCGGGTCCGCCGCCACCAGCCCGCGCCCGGTCACCGCCGCGCCAAAGGAAGCGGGCAGGTATTCCTCGCAGCCGGTGAAGCCGGCGGCGATGAGCACCAGCTGGGCGGGCAACGTTTCTTCGCTGCCGACCACCGGCTCCATCACCACGCGGCCCGTCTCGTCCCGCCGGGGCTCCAGCTTTTGCACCACCGCGCCGCACACCCGGCCCCGCTTGTCCGCCCGAAAGGCGGAAACGGTGGTCTGGTAGCGGCGGGGGTCGGCCCCGAACAGGGCGATGGCCTCCTCCTGGCCGTAGTCGGTCTTGCCCACCCGGGGCCACTGGGGCCAGGGATTGTCCGTTGCCCGGACAAGGGGCGGAGCGGGCAGCATCTCCAGCTGGGTCACGCTCTTCGCGCCCAGCCGCAGGGCGGTGGCCACGCAGTCGTTGCCGGTATCGCCGCCGCCCACCACCAGCACGTCCTTTCCTTCCGCCAGCCGCCGGGGCGGCTTTTCAAAACCGGAGTCCAGCAGGGCTTTGGTCACCTGGCCGAGGAGATCCACCGCGAAAAGGATGCCTTTGGCATCGCGTCCGGGCACGGAAATATCCCGCGGCCGGCCCGCGCCGGCCGCCAGCAGCACCCGGTCGTACCGGGCCAGCAGCTCCTCGCCGGCCAGCTCCCGGCCCACGTCCACATTGCAGACAAACCGCACCCCCGCCTGCTCCATCAGCCGGACGCGCCGGTCCACCACTGCCTTGTCCAGCTTCATGTTGGGGATGCCGTAAAGCAACAGCCCGCCCGGACGGTCCGCCCGCTCATAGACGGTTACCTGATGCCCCCGCCGGTTGAGCTGCCAGGCCGCGGCAAGCCCCGCGGGGCCGCTGCCCACCACGGCCACCGTCTTGCCGGTGCGCTGGGCAGGGGGCCGGCTGTCCACCAGGCCGTGTGCAAAGGCGTATTCGGCGATCTGCAATTCGTTTTCCCGGGTACACACGGCCCCATCCTGGCGGGCGCAGGTGCAGGCCGCCTCGCACAGGGCAGGGCAGACCCGGCCGGTGAACTCCGGCAGGCAGTTGGTGCGCTCCAGCCGCCGCCAGGCCTGCTCCCAGTTGCCCTGACAGACCAGGTCATTCGTTTCGGGGATCAGGTTGTGCAGGGGGCAGCCGGTGGTCATGCCCGCCAGTGTCGCCCCCGCCTGGCAAAAGGGCACGCCGCACTCCATGCAGCGGGCCGCCTGCTGCGCCTGGGCGGCGGGGGAGAGGGGGCGGTGAAACTCCTTAAAATTTGTCAGCCGTTCCAGCGGCGGGACCACTGGCCCCTGCTGCCGGGGGATCTCCAAAAAACCGGTGGGTCTTCCCATGACCGATCCTCCTTTTTATCGTGCGGCCAGGCTGGCGTAGAATGCCTCCACCTGTGCCTGTTCCGGGGCCACCCCCTGTTCCTCGAACTGGCTGGCAAGCTGTACCAGCCGCTTGTAGTCGTTGGGGATGATCTTCTTGAACCGGGGCAGATAGTCCTCGAACGCGTCCAGGATACGCCTGCCTTTGGCGGAACCGGTGTGCTCCACGTGGGCCTTGATCAGCCGCCGCAGCTCCGCCCGGTCGAACTTGCTTTCCACCTTTTCCATGGACACCATCGCCTTGTTCAGGTTGCGGTACAGGGTGCTTTCCTCGTCCAGCACGTAGGCCACGCCGCCGCTCATGCCGGCGGCAAAGTTCTTGCCGGTGGGGCCCAGCACCACCACCCGGCCGCCGGTCATATACTCGCAGCCGTGTTCGCCCACGCCCTCCACCACCGCCACGGCGCCGGAGTTCCGCACGCAGAACCGCTCGCCCGCCGCGCCGTTGATGTAGGCCTCGCCGGCAGTGGCGCCATAAAGCGCCACGTTGCCCACGATGATGTTTTCCTCGGCGGCGTAGCGGGCCCGCTCGTCGGGGCGCACCACCAGCCTGCCGCCGGAAAGGCCCTTGCCGAAGTAGTCGTTGCTGTCGCCCGTAAGGCGCAGGGTGAGCCCCCTGGGGATGAACGCCCCGAAGCTCTGGCCGCCCGCGCCGCGGCAGTTCAGCCGGACGGCGTCCTCCGCCAGCCCCTCGGGGCTGCGGCGGGTGATCTCGGCCCCCAGCAGGGCGCCGAACGCCCGGTCGGTGTTGCTCACCGCCACCTCCAGCCGGCAGGGCGCGCCGCCGGAAAGGGCGGCCTGCACTTCCGGCCGCTGCAACAGGGCGGCGTCCAGGGTGCGCTCCAGGCCGAAGTCGTAGGCCTGGGCGGGGTCAAAGGCGGCGTGACCGCCCACCCCGCCGCCGGCCAGCATTTGGCTGAGATCCAGCTCCGCCGCCCGGGGCCCGGCCGCCGGCTTTTGCCGCAGCAGATCGGTGCGGCCTACCATCTCGTCCACGGTGGAAACGCCCAGCCGGGCCATGATCTCCCGCAGCTGGCGGGCGGTGAAGCGCATGAAGTTCTCCACATACTCCGGCTTGCCCGCAAACCGCTTGCGAAGCTGGGGATTCTGGGTGGCGATGCCCATGGGGCAGGTGTCCAGGTTGCACACCCGCATCATGGTGCAGCCCAGGGTCACCAGCGGGGCGGTGGCAAAGCCGAACTCCTCCGCGCCCAGCAGCGCGGCGATGGCCACGTCCCGGCCGGTCATCAGCTTGCCGTCCGCCTCCAGCCGCACCCGGCCCCGCAGCCCCGCCCGCAGCAGGGTCTGGTGGGCTTCGGCCAGGCCCAGCTCCCAGGGCAGCCCCGCATTGTGGATGGAGCTCAGCGGCGCCGCGCCGGTGCCGCCGTCACAGCCGGAGATCAGCACCACCTGGGCTCCGGCCTTTGCCACGCCGGCGGCCACGGTGCCCACTCCCGCCTCGCTCACCAGCTTCACCGAGATGCGGGCGCGGTCGTTGGCGCTCTTCAGATCGTAGATGAGCTGGGCCAGGTCCTCGATGGAGTAGATGTCGTGGTGGGGCGGGGGGCTGATGAGGCTCACCCCCGGGGTGGAGTGACGGGTCTTCGCCACCCAGGGGTAGACCTTGGCGGCGGGCAGATGCCCGCCCTCGCCGGGCTTTGCCCCCTGGGCCATCTTGATCTGAATTTCCTTTGCGCTGACCAGATACCGGCTGGTCACCCCGAAACGGCCGCTGGCCACCTGCTTGATGGCGCTGGAACGGTCCTGGGCGGTGCCGGCGCTGGCCAGGCGCTCGTCGCTTTCGCCCCCCTCGCCGCTGTTGGACTTGCCCCCCAGCCGGTTCATGGCCAGGGCCAGGGCCTCGTGAGCCTCTTGGGAGATGGAGCCGTAGGACATGGCGCCGGTCTTGAACCGCCGCAGAATGGCCTCCTCGCTCTCCACCTGCTCCAGGGGGATGCCCTCGTCCGGCCAGTTGAATTCCAGCAGGCTGCGTAAAAGCCCGGCCCGCTCGGCGTCCGCCGCTGCGGCATACTGCCGGAACAGCTCGTAGTCGCCGGTGCGGGTGGCCTGCTGCAGCAGATGGATCACCTCGGGGGAATAGCGGTGGGTCTCGCCCTGGCTGCGGAGCTTGTGCCGCCCCAGCGAGGGCAGGCTCAGGTCGATGGCAAGGCCCAGCGGGTCAAAGGCCCGGGAGTGCTGGGCGTCGGTCTGGGCCGCGATGTCCCGCAATGTGACGCCGCCGATGCGGCTCACGGTGCCGGTGAAGTAGGCGTCGATGACCTCCCGGCTCACCCCCACCGCCTCGAAGATCTGGCTGCCCTGGTAGCTTTGCAGGGTGGAGATGCCCATCTTGGAGGCGATCTTTACGATGCCCTGCAAAACGGCGCTGTCGTAGTCGTTCACCGCGGCGTAGTAGTCCTTTTCCAAAAGGCCCTGCCGCACAAGCCGGGCCAGACTGGCGTGGGCCAGATAGGGGTTCACCGCGCAGGCGCCATAGCCCAGCAGGGCGGCGAAGTGGTGTACCTCCCGCGGCTCGCCGGACTCCAGAATAATGGACAGGGCGGTGCATTTCTTGGTTTTCACCAGATGCTTGTGTACCGCCGACACCGCCAGCAGCGAGGGGATGGCCACATGGTTCTCGTCCACGCCCCGGTCGGAGAGGATCAGGATGTTGGCCCCCTGCCGGTAGGCCTTGTCCACCTCCACGAACAGGTGCTCCAGCACCCGCTCCATGGGGGTGGATTTGTAGAACAGGATGGACACCACCGCCACCGCGAAGCCCGGCCGGTCCATGGCCTTGATCTTGAGCAGGTCCAGGTCGCTGAGGATGGGGTTCTCGATCTTGAGCACGTGGCAGTTGTCCGGGCTCTCCTGCAATAGATTGCCGTTTTTGCCCAGGTAGATGGCGGTGGAGGTGACGATCTTCTCCCGCAAAGCGTCGATGGGGGGATTGGTCACCTGGGCGAACATCTGGCGGAAGTAGTTGAACAGCGGCTGGTACTGGCCGGAGAGCACCGCCAGCGGCGTGTCCGCCCCCATGGCTCCGATGGGCTCCGCGCCGTTGAGCGCCATGGCGCGGATGGAGTCGCGGTATTCCTCCCAGGTGTAGCCAAAGGCCAGCAGCAGCCGGGAAAGTGCCTCGCCCTCCAGCGGGGGCACCGGCCGGTTGGGCACCCGCAGCTCCCGCAGGTGGAGCAGGTTGGAGTCCAGCCACTCGCCATAGGGCTCTTTGCCGGCGTAGCGCTCCTTGACCTCGTCGTCGCTGAGCACCACGCCTTTTGCCAGGTCCACCAGCAGCATCTTGCCGGGGTGCAGCCGCTCCTTTTTCAGGATGTGCCCCTCGTCCAGCTCCAGCACCCCCACCTCGGAGGAGAGGATCAGCCGCCCGTCGTCGGTGATGGCATAGCGGCTGGGGCGCAGGCCGTTGCGGTCCAGCACAGCGCCCATCACGTCCCCGTCGCTGAACAGGATGGAGGCCGGGCCGTCCCAGGGCTCCATCATGGTGGCGTAGTACTGGTAGAAGTCCCGCCGCCGCTGGGAGATGGTGTCGTTGTGGCTCCAGGGCTCGGGGATGGCGATCATCACCGCCAGCGGCAGTTCCATGCCGCTCATCACCAGAAATTCCAGGGTGTTGTCCAGCATGGCTGAGTCGGACCCGGCGCTGCTCACCACTGGCAGTACCCGGGTGATGTCGTCGGCGCTGAAGGCGGCGGAGCGCATGGTCTCCTCCCGGGCCAGCATCTTGTCCACGTTGCCCCGGATGGTGTTGATCTCCCCGTTGTGTACGATGAACCGGTTGGGGTGGGCCCGCTCCCAGCTGGGGTCGGTGTTGGTGGAAAAGCGGGAGTGGACGATGGCAATGGCCGACTGGAGATCCTCGTCCCGCAGATCGTCGAAGAAAGTGCGGAGCTGCCCCACCAGGAACATCCCCTTGTAAACGATGGTCCGGCTGGAGAGGCTGGCCACATAGCTGTTGTCGTTGCTCTGCTCGAACACCCGCCGCACGATGTACAGCTTGCGGTCGAAAGCAAGGCCGGCGGGCAGGTCGGCGGGCTTTTTCACAAAGCCCTGGCAGATCAGGGGCATACAGTCCCGCGCCCGCTGCCCCAGCACCTCGGGCCGCACCGGCACCACCCGCCAGCCAAGGAATTCCAGGCCCTCTTTTTCCACGATGACCTCGAACATCTTCTGTGCCTGCCGGCGGGCAAGCTCGTTTTGGGGCAAAAAGAACATCCCCACGCCGTACTCCCGCTCACCGCCGATGGCGATGTCCGCATCGGCGCACACCTTACAAAAGAACTTGTGGGGCACCTGGATGAGGATGCCCACGCCGTCGCCCGTTTTGCCCTCGGCGTCCTTGCCGGCGCGGTGCTCCAGCCGCTCCACAATGGTCAGCGCGTCGGCCACGGTGCCGTGGCTCTTGCGGCCGTGGATATCCACCACCGCGCCGATGCCGCAGTTGTCGTGTTCAAACTGTGGGCAGTAAAGGCCCTGGCTGCCGGGTGCTTTCATGGCAGTACCTCCCGCGTTGCGAAAATAAAAGGACAAGGACGCCAAAGACCCCGCGTGCGGGATCCTTGACGTCCTTGTCGAGTACATCATACCCCCGGAAAGGGCGGTTTGTAAAGGGAATTTTCAAGAATTGGCATTTTGCGGAAATTTTGCCGGGCTCACGGCGCCGGAATTCAGCAGTTTGCCGCAGTAAAGCGCCGCGGAGGGCTTTATATTACATCAAAGCGGCGGCGGCATGGCGCGAAAAGCGGTGCGTCATGGACGAAAAACGGGGGTTGACAAGGCGAAAAATACGAGTATACTTGCACCCATGGAAAGCAACGGCGCTTTCGGATGAGGCTTCATCCGGCAGCGCCGCTTTTTTTGTGCCGTCCGGCGCAAAAGGGGAAAGGAGAGCTGTTTTATGTCAAAAAGTGTCCCGGAACTCTACGGCAGCCTGGTATTTGGCGACCGCATCATGCGGGATAAACTGCCCAAGGACGTCTACAAGGCTTTGCGGAAGACCATCGACGAGAACCTGCCGCTGGAGCGCAGCGTGGCCAACGCGGTGGCGGTGGCTATGAAAGAGTGGGCGGTGGAACACGGCGCCACCCACTTCACCCACTGGTTCCAGCCCATGACCGGCTTCACCGCCGAAAAGCACGACAGCTTTATCTCCCCGGTGGGGGGCGGCGAGGTGATTATGGACTTCTCCGGCAAGGAGCTTATCAAGGGCGAGCCGGACGCCTCCAGCTTCCCCTCCGGCGGCCTGCGGGCTACCTTTGAGGCCCGTGGCTACACCGCCTGGGACCCCACCAGCCCCGCCTTTATCAAGGACGGCACCCTGTACATCCCCACCGCGTTCTGCTCGTACAGCGGCGAGGCGCTGGACAAAAAGACGCCGCTTCTGCGCTCGATGGAGACCTTGAGCCGGGAGGCGGTGCGGATCCTGCATCTGCTGGGGGACGAGGCGGTGACGGGCGTTTCCACCACCATCGGCCCGGAGCAGGAGTATTTCCTGGTGGATAAGGCTTTGTATGAAAAGCGCAAGGACCTGATGTTCACCGGCCGCACCCTGCTGGGCGCGCCCGCGCCCAAGGGCCAGGAGATGGAGGACCACTACTTCGGCGCCCTGCGACCCCGGGTGGCGGCGTTCATGCACGATCTGGACGAGGAACTGTGGAAGCTGGGGGTGCCCGCCAAGACCAAGCACAACGAGGTGGCCCCCGCCCAGCACGAGCTTGCCCCGGTGTACGACACCGCAAACATCGCAGTGGACCACAACCAGCTCACCATGGAGATGATGAAGCTGGTGGCGGATCGTCACGGCCTGGCCTGCCTGCTCCACGAAAAGCCCTTTGACGGCATCAACGGCTCCGGCAAGCACAACAACTGGTCGCTGATCACCAGCACCGGCGCAAACCTGCTCTATCCCGGGCGCACCCCCGCCGAGAACACCAAGTTCCTGGTGTTCCTGATGGCGGTGATCAAGGCGGTGGACGAGTACGCGGACCTGCTGCGGGTGTCGGTGGCCACCGCCGGCAACGACCACCGGCTGGGCGCCAACGAGGCGCCGCCGGCCATCGTGTCGGTGTTCCTGGGTGACGAGCTCACCGCCGTGCTGGAGTCCATCGAAAAGGACGCCTCTTTCGACCGGCAGGAGAAAGTTGCCATGCAGACCGGCGCGTCGGTGATCCCAACCTTTTTCAAGGACACCACCGACCGCAACCGCACCAGCCCGTTCGCGTTCACCGGCAACAAGTTCGAGTTCCGTATGCCCGGTTCCTCTTTGTCGGTGTCCGGCCCCAACGTGGTGCTGAACACCGCCGTGGCCCAGGCCCTGCGGGAGTTCTACGACGAGCTCAAGGACGCGGCCCCCGATGAGATGGACGCCGCCGTGCGCCGGCTGGTGAAGCGGGCCATCCAAAAGCACAAGCGGGTCATCTTCAACGGCAACGGCTACACCGACGAGTGGGTGGCCGAGGCGGAAAAGAGGGGGCTGTACAACCTGCGCTCCACCCCCGAGGCGCTGCCCTGCATGGTGGCGGAAAAGAACATCCGCCTGTTCACCAGCCACCACATCTTCACCGAGGGGGAGGTACGCTCCCGCTATGCCATCCTGCTGGAAAACTACTGCAAGACCCTGCACGTGGAGGCAAAGACCATGGGCATGATGGTGCGCGGCCAGTTCCTGCCCGCCGTGCTCGCCGCACTGGACAGGCTGTCCGGCAGCATCGCCGCCACCAGGGCCGCCGCGCCCGCGGCCCCCTGCGCCGCCCGTCAGCGCCAGCTGGAAGAGCTGGCCGGCCTCTACGAGCGCATCGACGCCGCCCAGAGCCGGCTGGAGGCCCATCTGGCCGAGGCCGAGCGGCTGGGCAACGGCCAGCAGGCCGCCTGTTACTACCGGGACGAGGTGCTGCCGGACATGGCCGCGGTGCGCGAAGCGGCCGACAAGGCCGAGGCACTGCTGCCCGCCGACGCGCTGCCGTATCCCGATTACAGCGCCCTGCTCTTTTCCGTGTGATCCCCGGTTGACAAATCCCTCCGGCAGGGGTATAATGGCTACTCGTTAGGACAAGGGCGTCCATCGCCCGCCGGTTTTCGGCGGGCGATGGACGCCCTCTCTTTTTTTAAAATTCGCCCTGGCAACGGGCGGGGGAGTGGTAGAGCATGGCAAAGCATATTTTCGTCACCGGCGGCGTGGTATCCGGCCTGGGAAAAGGCATCAGCGCGGCCAGCCTGGGCCGGCTGCTCAAGGCGCGGGGCCTCAAGGTGGCGGCGCAAAAGCTGGACCCCTACATCAACGTGGACCCGGGCACCATGAGCCCGTTCCAGCACGGGGAGGTGTTCGTCACCGAGGACGGCGTGGAGACCGACCTGGACCTGGGCCACTACGAGCGGTTCATCGACGAGGACTTGAACAAGCTCTCCAACCTCACAAGCGGCCGGGTGTTCTGGAACGTGCTCCACAAGGAGCGGGCGGGGGAGTACCTGGGCCGCACGGTGCAGACCATCCCCCACATCACCGGGGAGATCAAGCAGTTCGTCTACGGCCTGGCGGACTACACCCGCGCGGATGTGGTCATCACCGAGATCGGCGGCACCATCGGCGACATCGAGAGCCAGCCCTTTTTGGAGGCTCTGCGCCAGATCAGCCGGGAAAAGGGTCGGGAGAACTGTATGTTCCTCCATGTGGTGCTGGTGCCCTGGCTGAAATGCTCCGGCGAGCACAAGACGAAACCCGCCCAGCACTCGGTGCGGGAGCTGCAGAGCATGGGCATCATGCCGGATGTGATCATCGCCCGGTGTGACGAGCCGCTGGAGGAGGGCATCCTGCAAAAGCTTGCCGCGTTCTGCAATGTGGAGCCGGACTGCGTCATCGAGAACCGCACCCTGGGCAGCCTCTACGAGGTGCCGCTGATGCTCCACGCCGCCGGCCTGGACGAGCTGGTCTGCCGGCGGCTGGGCTTTGTGACCCCCGCCCCCGACCTGGCAGGCTGGCAGGCCCTGTGCCGGCGCATCGGCCACCTGGAGAAAAAGGTGAACATCGCCATCGTGGGCAAGTATGTGGAGCTGCACGATGCTTATCTCTCGGTGGTGGAGGCGCTGCACCACGCGGGCTTTGCCAACGGGGCCGCCGTGCAGCTGGACTGGGTGGATTCCGAGACCCTTACCCCCGAAACGGTGGACGAGCGCCTGGCGGGGGTGGACGGCGTGCTGGTGCCCGGCGGCTTTGGAAAGCGGGGCATCGAGGGCATGGTGGTCGCGGCGGACTGGGCCCGGCGCACCGGCACCCCCTATTTCGGTATCTGCCTGGGGCTGCAGATCGCGGTGATCGCCGCCGCCCGGGCCCTGGCCGGGCTGCCCTCGGCCAACTCCCGGGAGTTCGAGCCGGAGGGAGCCGCCTGCGTCATCGACCTGATGCCCGACCAGCAGGGCAACCTGCCCAAGGGCGGCACCATGCGGCTGGGGGCCTGGCCCTGCGCGGTGCAGCCGGGCACCCTGCTGGAGCGCATCTACGGCCAGCCCCTTATCAGCGAGCGGCACCGCCACCGGTACGAGGTGAGCAACGACTTCCGCGCCGCCCTGGCCGGGGCAGGGGTGGTGTTCAGCGGTCTCTCGCCGGACGGGCGGCTGGTGGAGGCCATGGAGCTGCCCGGCCACCCGTTCTATCTGGGGGTGCAGTACCACCCGGAGTTCAAGAGCCGGCCGGACAGGCCCCAGCCCATCTTCCGGGCGTTCGTGGCCGCCGCCCTGGCCCGCAAAAACGCATAAAAAGCAGCGCCCCGGGGATCTCCCCGGGGCGCCGGTTCATGTAAAGGATATCAGCTTTGCAGCCATGCGCGCAGCCGTTCCATGGCGGCGCGGGCGTTCTCCTCGCCGGAAAAGGCCGAAAGGCGGAAGTACCCTTTGCCGTTTTCCCCAAAGCCGCTGCCCGGCGTGCCGATGATGCCGGCGTTTTCCAAAAGAGCGTCGAAGAACCGCCAGGAGTCCTGCCTGCCCGGGCACTCCATCCAGATGTAGGGGGAGTTTTTGCCGCCGCAGTACCAGACGCCCAGCTCCTCCAGCGCCCCGGCCACGACGGAGGCGGCTTTCAGGTAGGCGTCGATGTCCTCCTTACAGGCGGCCATGCCCGCGGGGGTGAACACCGCCTCGGCGGCCCGCTGGACGGGGTAGGCCACCCCGTTCATCTTGGTACACTGGCGGCGCAGCCACATCTGCCGCAGGCTTTTGCCCTCCCGCACAAGGGCCTGGGGCACCACGGTGTAGCCGCAGCGCATACCGGTGAAGCCGGCGGTCTTGCTCAGGCTGCACACCTCGATGGCGCAGCGCTCGGCGCCCTTTACCTGGTAGATGCTGTGGGGCAGCTCCTCCCGGATAAAGCACTCGTAGGCAGCGTCGTACAGGATCACGGCATCGTTTGCAAGGGCCCAGTCCACCCAGACGGCAAGCTGCTCTTTGGTGTAGGCCGCGCCGGTGGGGTTCGCCGGGCTGCAAAGGTACACCAGGTCGGCGCGCAGGTCCTCGCCGGGCAGGGGAGCGAAACCGTTCTCCCGGGTGGCGGCAAGGTATTCAACTTTACGCCCTGCCATCAGGTTGGAATCACGGTAGACGGGGTATACCGGGTCGGGCAGCAGCACCCGGCAATCCTGGGAGAACAGGTCCGGCAGGTTGCCCAGGTCGCTTTTGGCCCCGTCGCTGATGAAGATGTCTCCGGCGTCAAGCTGCACGCCAAAGACGGCGTAGTGGGCCTGCACCGCCCGGCGCAAAAAGTCATAGCCCTGCTCGGGGCCGTAGCCGTGGAAGCTCTCGGCGCGGGTCTGTTCCTCGGCGGCTTTTTTCAGCGCCTCGATCACCGGGCGGCACAGGGGCCGGGTCACGTCGCCGATGCCCATGGGGATGAGCTGTCGCTCCGGGTGGGCGGCGCGGAAAGCCGCCACCCGCCGGGCCACCTCGCTGAACAGGTAGCTTTGGGGGATCGCGTCAAAGGAGTGGTTGATGATCTGGCTCATAGCTGGTTCCTTTCCGCCAAAAGGCCGAAAATAAGCAAACGGCGACCTGGCCGGCCCGCGAAACGGGCGGCAGGAACGCCGTTGTTCGCTTTTCAGCATACCACCGCCGCCGCCGGTTGTCAACGGGGCGGCCGCGCACAGAAAAATCGGCAAAAAACACCCCGCGCCCCCTTGACGGGCCGCCCGCGAGCGGCTATAATACAGCTGTTGAAACAGCAAAGGCGCTGCGTTCTCTACCAAGGGCAACGTGGCGCCTTTCCCGTTTTATCCCCGGTTTAAGGAGGTCTCCCTTATGAGTCACAGCCTCGAGCAGCTCCTCCAGTTCGTGGAGGAAAACGACATCAAATTTATCCGGCTGGCGTTCTGCGATATGTTCGGCGTGCAGAAGAACATCGCCATCATGTCCAGCCAGCTGCGCCACGCGGCCGAGCAGGGGGTGTCCTTTGACGCCTCCGCCATTCCGGGCTTTGGCAATGTGGCCGAGTCCGACCTGTTCCTCGCGCCGGACCTGGACACCTTTGCCCTGTTGCCCTGGCGGCCCAGCGAGGGCTGTGTGGGCCGGCTGTTCTGCAACGTGCGCTATCCGGACGGCCGCCCGTTCGAGGGGGACGGCCGCACGCTGCTGCGCCGGGCGGAGCAAAAGGCCGCCGGGGCGGGGTACCGCTTTTTGCTGGGGCCGGAATGTGAGTTCTACCTGTTTGAGACCGACGAGCGGGGCCTGCCCACCCGCGTCCCCTTTGACGAGGCGGGCTATTTCGACCTGGCTCCCATCGACCGGGGGGAGAACGTGCGCCGTCACATCTGCCTGACGCTGGAGGAGATGGGCATCCAGCCCGAGCGCAGCCACCACGAGCAGGGACCGGGGCAGAACGAGATCGACTTCCGGTGCGCCTCGCCCCTGCAGGCGGCGGACGACCTGATGACGGTGCACACCGCTGTGAAAGCCATCGCCGGCCAGCACGGCCTGTTCGCCTCCTTTTTGCCCAAGCCCCTGCCCGGAAAAAGCGGCAGCGGGCTGCATCTGAACTTCTCTTTGCTCAAAGAGGGACGCAACCTCTTTGAAAACTTCGAGGAGAGCCCGGACCCGGTGGCCGCCGCCTTTCTGGCGGGCATCCTGCGCCGGGTGCCGGAGCTGACGGTGTTCACCAATCCCCTGCCGGGCTCCTATCTGCGGCTGGGCTGCTGTGAGGCGCCGGACACTGTGAGCTGGTCCTGCCAGAACCGGTCCTCGCTGGTGCGGGTGCCGGCGGCCACCGGTATGGACTGCCGCATGGAGCTCCGCAGCCCCGACCCGGCCTGCAACCCCTACTATGTCACCGCCCTGCTGCTGGAGGCGGGCATGGAGGGCGTGCGGGACGGCCTGCCGCTGCCTCCCGCCGCCGACCGCGACCTCTTCGCCGGCGCCCGGCCGGTGTGCGCCACCCTACCGGCCAGCCTGGCCCAGGCGGTGAAGACCGCCCGGGAGAGCGACTTTTTGCGCCGGACGCTGCCCGGGCGGCTGCTGGACACCTACCTTGCCCAGAAGCAGCGGGAGGCCGCCGCCTGCGCCGGCGCGCCGGATCCCCACGAATACGAGATGCAGCAGTATTTCGAGCGGGTGTAAGACCCACACTTATCCGTACAAGAGGGGGGTGATGGTATGGCCGGGGTGCTGATCGTCGGCGACAGACAATACCACGAGGCGCTCAAGGCGGTGTTTGCCGCGTCGGGCCAGGCCGCCCTCTGCTGCGCCAGCGCGGGGGAGGCCCGCCGGGCCCTCTCAGCGGGCGGCTTCGGGCTGCTGGTGGTCAACGCCCCGCTGACGGACGAATTTGGCCGGGAGCTGGCCATCCAGGCGGTGGAAAGCGGCCTGGACGCCATCCTGCTCTGTGCCGCGCCCCAGGCGGACAAGATCGCCGCCGGCCTGGAAAAGCACGGGGTGCTGGTGCTGCCAAAGCCCCTGTCCCGCCAGCAGGCGGCGTTCACCCTGCGGCTGCTGCGGGCAGGCTGCCAGCGGATGCAGAAGATCCTGGACCAGAACCGCCGGCTCACCAAGCGGCTGGACGAGGCGCGGGTGCTCTGCCAGGCAAAATGCCTGCTGGCGCTCCATGCCGGCCTCACCGAGGAGGAGGCCCACCGTTTCATCGAAAAGCGGGCCATGGACGCCCGTATCTCCAGCCGGGAGGCCGCACAGGCGGTCATCCGCACCTACGACAACAGCGAAACGCCGTAAAAGCGGCCATCCATCCGTCACAGCAGGGCAAAGGCGCCCGCCGGGCAAGGGGAGATCTCCCTTTTGCCGCGGGCGCCTTTGCCCTGTTTTTTATCCAATGTCTCAAAAAAGGAGCGTTCGCCATGGAAAAGCTTCCCCGCTACATCCCCATCGACTACGCGAAATACGCACCGGGCCTGCCGGAAGAACAGCGCGAGGCCTTTTTCGGCCTGCCCCGGCAGGTGCGCTTTTGTGCGGATTGTGTAATGAGCAACCAGAAGCCCAACAGCTGCTACGAGTTCGAGCACACCATCCACTCGAAGAAAAAGACCATGGTCATCCAGCCGGACGGCGTCTGCGACGCCTGCCACGCCTGCCGCAACAAGCAGGGCAGGATCGACTGGGCCGACCGGGAGCGCCAGCTGCGGGAGCTGTGCGACCGCTACCGCAAGACCGACGGCAGCTACGACTGCCTGGTGCCGGGCAGCGGCGGCAAGGACAGCTTCTATGCCGCCCATCTGCTGAAATACAAGTATGGTATGCACCCCCTCACCGTCACCTGGGCGCCCCACATCTACACCCCCTGGGGCTGGCAGAACTTCGAGGCCTGGATCCACGCGGGCTTTGACAACTACCTGTGTACCCCCAACGGCCTGACCCACCGGCTGCTCACCCGGCTGGCCACCGAGAATTTGTTCCATCCTTTCCAGCCTTTCATCCTGGGGCAAAAGCAGCTGGCCCCCAAGATCGCGGCCAGGTTCGGCATCCCGCTGGTGTTCTACGGCGAGAACGAGGCGGAGTTCGGCAACCCCATCGCCGACAACGACAGCGCGTTGCGGGACGAACACTTTTTCGCCACCAACGACTTCGATCACATCTACCTGGGGGGCGTGTCCCTGCGCCAGCTGGAGGAGGACTTCGGGGTGGACAAGGCGGACCTTGCCCTTTACCTGCCCAGCGAAACCTCCGACATGGAGAAGAACCACATCCAGGTACACTACATGGGCTATTACGAAAAATGGCATCCCCAGGGGGCTTACTACTACGCGGTGGAGCACGGCGGCTTTGTGCCCAGCCCCGAGCGCACGGCGGGCACCTACTCCAAATACAACTCCATCGACGACAAGGTGGACGACTTCTTCTACTACACCACCTACATCAAATACGGCATCGGCCGCTGTACCTACGACGCGGCCCAGGAGATACGCAACGGCGAGATCACCCGGGAAGAGGGGGTGGCCCTTTGCAAAAAGTTCGACGGGGAATTCCCCGCCCGCTTCGCCCGGGAGTTTTTCCGGTACATCTCCATCGACAAAAAGCACTTTGGCGCCGCCGCCGACTGCTTCGAGCAGCCGGAGATGGATCTGGACTACTTCATGCACCTGGCCGACCGGTTCCGCTCGCCTCATCTTTGGCAGTATGAGAACGGCCGCTGGAGCCTGCGGCACACCCCCTTTGCGGGCCAGAGCCTCTGCGCCTTTGGCGCGCCGCCCCGGGAGGAAGAGCTATGAGCAAAAAACTGCGCCTGATCGCCCGGCTGGACGTGAAAGACGACCATCTGGTGAAAGGCATCCAGTATGAGGGTCTCCGCAAGCTGGGCGACCCCCACGACTTCGCCCGCCGGTATTACGAGCAGGGGGTGGACGAGCTTTTGTACCTGGACACGGTGGCCAGCCTCTACGAGCGCAACAACCTGGGGGACATTTTGCGTCGCACCACCGCCGACGTGTTCATCCCCATCACCGCCGGGGGCGGCCTGCGAAGCGCGGAGGACGTGGGCGCGGTGCTGAAAGCCGGGGCGGACAAGGCCGCAGTGAACACCGCCGCCCTGCGCCGGCCGCAGCTCATCACCGAGATCGCCCGGGCCTACGGCAGCCAGTGTGTGGTGGTGAGCATCCAGGCCAAGCGCCGGGACCCGGCCCGCCCGGAAGCGGGCTGGGAAGCCTATTATGACAACGGCCGGGAGCACTCCGGCCGGGACGTGCTGGAATGGGCCCGTCAGGCGGCGGCCCTGGGCGCGGGGGAGCTTTTGCTCACCGGGGTGGACAAGGAGGGCTTTCGCCGGGGCATGGACCAGCAACTCATCGCCGCGGTGGCGGAGCTGGTGGATATACCGGTGATCGCCGCCGGCGGCGCGGGCAGCGCCGACGATCTTGTCCTTGCCGCGAAAAACGGCGCGGACGCGGTGGCGGTGGGCAGTATGCTCCACTACGGCGACAGCGGGGTGCCGGCCCTGAAAAGATGGCTGCTGGACGGCGGCGTGGAGGTGAGACGATGGGAGCTGTGATAACGGTGGTGGATTACGGCCGCAGCAACCTGCTCAGCGTGCGGCGGGCGCTGGAGCACTGCGGCGCGCAGGTGCGCTTTGCCAGCGCGCCGGAGGAAGTCCTCCGGGCACAGGCGCTGGTGCTGCCCGGCGTGGGGGCCTTTGCCGACGGCATGGAGCAGCTGCGCCGGCAGGGCCTGGCGGGGCCCATCCGCCAAAAGGCAGGGGAGGGCACGCCGCTGCTGGGCATCTGCCTGGGGATGCAGATGTTGCTGGAGGCGGGCGTGGAGGGCGGCCTCACAGAGGGGCTGGGCCTCATCGCCGGCCAGGTGGGCCCCCTGCCGGACAAAACAGCGGACGGCGCGCCCCTGAAAGTGCCCCACGTGGGCTGGGGCGCCTTGACCCTTGCGCCAAGCGGCGCGTCGGGCCTGCTGCGGGGCACAAGGCAGGGGGACGAGGTCTATTTCGTCCACAGCTTCGCGGCGCGGCCCGCCCGCCGGGAGGACTGTGCCGCCACGGTGGAATACGGTGGCCACACCGTCTGCGCTGCGGTGGCGCGGGGGAATGTGACCGGCTTGCAGTTCCACCCGGAAAAAAGCGGCCCTGTGGGGCTTTGCATGATCCGGGCGTTTGTGGAGAGCATCGGCTGACCGCTTTTGCGCCGGGTGGCGCGGCGCGAGTTGACTGGGCGGCGTCGGGTGTTCTATAATGGGAAAAAGCGACCGAAAGGGGGCGCTCATTCATGGGCACCATTCGCGCGGTGAAAGCCGCCTGTTTCAGCCCCTCCGGCGGCACAAAGCGGGCCGCCGGGCTTCTCTGCGACGCCTTTGGGCTGCCGGCCGAATTCATCGACTGCACCTGCCCGCCCGCGGCTCTGCCGCCGGACATCCCGGTGGAAAAGGACGAGCTGCTGGTGCTGGCCTTTCCGGTGTACGGCGGCTTTGCGCCCCGGGTGGAGGGGTTGTTTCGCCAGCTGCGGGGCAGGGGCGGGCCCTGTGTGCTGCTGGCGGCCTACGGCAACCGGCACTACGACAACGCCCTGGCGGCTGCCGCCCGCCAGATGACCGGCCAGGGATTCGTCTGTGTGGGGGCCCTGGCCTGCATCACGCCCCATGTGTTCGCCCCAAAGCTGGGGGCGGGCCGGCCGGATGAGGCGGACCGGGAGGTGCTCCGCGCCTTTGCGGAGCATGTAAAGGGAAAATGTTTTTCAGATGTTCTGGAGCCCGCGGCGCTGCCCGGCGACGCCGACGCGCCCCGCAAGCCGCCCCATGCCATGGCCCGCACGCGGGACAAACAGCGCTGCAACGACTGTGGCCGCTGCGTGCTGGCCTGCCCCACCGGCGCGCTGGACAAGCTGATGAATGTGGATGGTGAAAAGTGCATCAACTGTATGGTGTGCCGCTATCGCTGCCCTACTTTCGCCTGGAGCTTCGACACCGCCGCCACCCGCGCCTGGTTGGAGGAGAATTTCTCCGTGCCCCGCCAGGTGGAGCAGTTCGTGTGACCCGGAAACGAAAAATAAGCAGACGCGCCCTGCCCCTTTTCGGGGCAGGGCGCGTCTGGTGTTTCACGGCTTATTCCTTGTCGCTTTCCGCGTCCAGGGCGGCATAGTGGGCCCTGGCCTCGGCGTCCGCCGCCTGCACCCGCTCCACAAGGCCCTCCTCGTGGATGTCCGCATAGGGGAAGTACCGCACAAGGACGTCCCCCTCGGGCAGCCGGCCGTCCTCGGTGAGGCGGTGTTCCAGCACAAAGTCGATGCAGTAAAAGGGGATGTTCACCTCGTCCAGCGCCCGGCGTGTCTCCAACAGGATCCGGGCCGCCGCATCGGCACTCACCTCGTCCTGCCGCACATACAGCACGATCTTTCCACAGGCTTTGCCCAGGGCGCGCACGTCGTAATCGCCGTCCAGCTCCAGGTCGTCGAAAAGCAGGTAGGGAGGCCAGGGCTCCCCATACTCATGCTCCATCCACAGGGTACCATAGCTGATGTGGACATTGTAGGGGAATTCCGGGCTTTCCAGCACCGTGTCCACCAGGGCGCGGTATTCGCCGTCCAGCCGCTCCCAGGTGTTCCAGCCGCTCTCCACCGAGTGGAAGCCGTCCCACAGAACGCGGCCGTCCATCGAAAGGCCCAGGGTGAAATGGCTGTCGATGCTGGTGGGGGAGATGACGGCGGCGGTGTAGCCGCCGGATTTGAGATTGTATGTCACCGATTCCACCTGATACCCCGCGCCGGGGTACTGGCCGTCCAGGTAGCTTTTGGCGGCGCGGGCGGCCAGCAGCCGGGACACGGGATTGCCCACCAGCGCGTTGGAGAACCACAGCACCCCCGCCAGCAGGGCCAGGGCGGCGAAAAAGGCCGCCAGCTTGCAAAGACGTTTTTTCACGGCGTCAGCCCTCCTTTTTCAGCGCGAAGTGGAACAGCCCCGCAATGGCCACCCCCACCAGCGCCAGCACGCAGTAGATGGCGGCCCAGATGAGATATCCCGGCAGCGGCTCGGTGTCCAGGCCCCAGCCCCGGCCCAGCGCCCAGCAGACAAGGCTCATCCCCGCCAGCAGCGGCGGCAGCACCCCGATCGCTTTCCAGCGCCAGACGAAGTAGGCCGCCGCCCCCAGGGCGGGCATCAGCAGGCTGTTGTAAAACATATCCATGCTGCCGGAAAGCCCCATGCCGAACAGGGCGCCGGTCAGCAGCACCACCAGGGCGAAGCTGCGAAGCCCGCGGCGCACCCGCCGCAGCAGGGCGGCGCCGTTGGGGGTGGGGGGCGGCTGCACCTGCTCCCCGGCCAGGGCGCGGCAGGCAGGGCAGTTTTCCAGATGGGCCTGCACGGCGGCGCAGCTCTCCTCGCTGGCCACCCCGTCCTTTACCAGGGGCAGCAGATCCATGCAGACGCCGCAGCCGATGTCACCGTTCATAAAATCCCTCCTGTTCCAGGGCGGCCCGAAGCCGCCGTTTCGCCCGGAAATCGATCACCCGGGCGGAGGACTCGCTCACGCCGCAGGCAAGGCCGATCTCGTAAAATGAATATCCCTCCAGCCGCATGGACACCACCCTGCGGGTGCGGGGCGGCTCGCGCTCCAGCAGCTGCCGCACCCGCGCCTGAAGCTCCGCGCTCAGCGCAAGGGCCTCCGGGCCCTCCTGGTCGCTGGGCAGCAACTCGTCCAGCGCCACCATCTGCGGCTGCCGGCGGCGGCTGTGCAGCCAGGCGAACCACCGGCGGCGGGCGATGGTGAACAGCCAGGTCTTGCAGTCCGACTCGCCCCGAAAGCCGGCGATGGAGCGCACCGCCTCCAGAAACACCTCGCAGGTGAGCTCCTCCGAAAGGCTGGCGTCCCGGCACAGGCTGTACAGATAGCCGTAAACGTCCCGGTGATGGGCGGCGAACAGTTCGTCCAGCGGCGTGTCCATGGGATCCCCCTCCTTTCACTGGATTGGTGGCGCGGGGCAGCCATTTCGTTACACCTGTTTGCAAAAGTTTGCGCGTGCGGGCCGAAAAAAGCGCCGCCACGGGGCGGGCCGGTGGCGACGCTGACGGCGCAAAGGCGTTGGGCGTGGTCAATAGGTGTGGTCGCACACCTCGTGAATCTTTTCCCGCAGCGCCACAAAATCCCCAAAGGCAAGGGGCTTCTGGCTTGGATTCCGCAGCAGGGCGGCGGGATGCAACGTGGCCATGAACCAGACGCCGTTTTTCTGCTCGAAGACCCCGTGCTCCCGCGTCACCGAGAGATCCGGCCGGATGAGCCGCTGGGCGGAGATGCGCCCCAGGCAGACCACGATCTTCGGGCGGATGATTTTAAACTGCTCCCGCAGCCAGGGCAGGCAGGCGTCCCACTCCTCCGGCAGGGGGTCCCGGTTCTCCGGCGGGCGGCACTTCACGATGTTGGCGATGAAAACGTTCTTGTCCCGGGCCAGGTCGATGGCTTCCAGGTACTGGTCCAGCAGCTTGCCGCTGCGGCCTACAAAGGGCAGACCCTGTTCGTCCTCGTTTTTGCCCGGCCCCTCGCCGATGAGCATGACCTCCGCCGTTTTCGGGCCGCAGCCGAACACCACATTGGTGCGGGTGGCGCACAGGCCGCATTTTTGGCAGGCCAGACATTCCTGCCGCAGTCGTTCAAAATCCACAGGACACGCTCCTCTCCGGTGTGTTGTGCCCCGCCGGGGCGGGGCCGCGAAGTTTGCGACCATTATAGCACAAAAAGCGATGTTTTGTCTTGCACTTTTTTTCCTGTATGCTAAAATGAAAAAGGAAAGAGAAGCCGCAGGCGGTTGCGCCGCAGCGCTTGATAAAGGGAGGAAAAAACATATGAAATTTCTGGTAGAAACCTCGGCCCGGCACGTACATGTCACCAAAGAGACTCTGGAGACCCTGTTCGGCGCGGGCTTTGAGCTCACCGTCAAAAAGCCCCTGAGCCAGCCCGGCCAGTACGCCTCCAACGAGCGGGTCACCGTGGTGGGCCCCAAGAAAGAGCTGGCGAACGTGTCCATCCTGGGCCCCTGCCGCAGCGCCGATCAGGTGGAGCTGTCCGCCACCGACGCCCGCTCCATCGGCATCGTCGCCCCCGTGCGTGAGTCCGGAGACATCGCCGGTTCCGGCGCCTGCAAGCTGGTGGGCCCCTGCGGCGAGGTGGAGCTGAAAGAGGGCGTCATCGTGGCCAAGCGCCACATCCATGTTACCCCCGAGGACGCCGTCAAGCTGGGCGTGGCCGACAAGGAGATCGTCAAGGTGGCCTGCGGTGGCGAGGGCCGCAAGCTGATCTTCGACGACGTGGTCATCCGTGTCAGCGAGAAGTTCGCCACCGCCATGCACATCGACACCGACGAGTCCAACGCCTGCTCCGGCGCCACCGAGGGCGAGATCGTCAAGTAAATCCCTTTGTGTCAGATAAGTGGCCCGCCCGTTCCAGCGGGCCATTTTTCTGTCCGCAATGTTGCATTTGAAAAAGTTTTTGTGTATAATATATCTGTTCGGACAGAGCCTAAACCGTGCGCTGTTCGGCATACGGATGCGGGCCCTGCGCGACGAGGCCCCATGAACCATGTCAGGCGGGGAACCGAGCAGCATTAAGTGGGCCGCCCCGTGCGCCGCAGTCAGTCTGCATCCGTATGCCAAGCAGCGCAAAGGCGGGGGAGCAAGCGCCTCCGCGGGCCTGTCCGTTTTTTGTAGCTTGCACAAAGGGGGTGGGCTTATCTATCGCGCATTGTACCGCAAATGGCGGCCCGGCCGCTTCGACGACGTGGTGGGCCAGCAGAACATCATCGCCGCCCTGCAAAACCAGGTGGCGTCCGGGCGGGTGGGCCACGCCTACCTGTTCACCGGCACCCGCGGCACCGGCAAGACCACCTGCGCCAAGATCTTTGCCAAGGCCATCAACTGCCTTTCCCCCGAAAAGGGCGACCCCTGCTGCCAGTGCGAGATCTGCCGGGGCATCGACGACGGCTCCATCCTGGACGTGGTGGAGATCGACGCCGCCTCCAACAGCGGTGTGGACAACATCCGCGACCTGCGGGACGAGACCGCCTACACCCCCAGCGTCTGCCGCTACAAGGTGTACATCATCGACGAGGTGCACATGCTCTCGCCGGCGGCGTTCAACGCCCTGCTCAAGATCATGGAGGAGCCCCCCGCCCATGTGGTGTTCATCCTGGCCACCACCGAGATCCACAAGGTGCCCGCCACCATCCTCTCCCGCTGCCAGCGGTACGATTTCGGCCGCATCCGGCCGGAGGACATCGCCGGCCGCATCCTCCACGTGGCCCGGCAGGAGGGCCTGGAGCTGGACGAGGCCGCGGCGGCCCTGATCGCCCGCCTGGCGGACGGCGCTTTGCGGGACGCCTTGTCCATCCTGGACACCTGCGCCGGCGTGGGCGAGCCCATCGACGAGGAGCTGGTGCGCCGGATGGCCGGCGTCACCGACAAGAGCTATCTGTTCTCCCTCAGCGGGATGCTGGCCGCCGGCGACGCCGGCGGCGCGCTGGCGGAGGTGGCCCGGCTGCGGCAGGGGTCGGTGGACATGAAGCGCCTGTGCGAGGAGCTCGTCGGCCACTACCGCAACCTGATGCTGGCCGCCCTGCCCGGAGGCAAAAACCTGCTGGCGGGCGTGCCGCCGGAGGAGGAAGCCCTCTACCTGGAAAAGGCGGCCTCCATCCCCCAAAGCGCCAGCGTGCGGGCCATCCGCCTGCTGGGCGACGCCATGGAGAAGATGAACCGGGGCACCGACGCCCGCATCGAGCTGGAGCTGGCCCTGTTTGCCATTGCCCAGCCGGCGCCCGCGGCGGCTGTGACCCAGGCCCCCGCGGCTTCCGCGCCCAGCCAGCCCGCCCCATTCGCGGCGGCGCCCGCGGCCCAAAGCACCGCCTGGAAGCCCGCCGCCCCCGCCCGGGCAAAGCAGCCTGCCGCGCCGCCGCCCGCGGCCTCCGGGCAGGAGCCGCCCGATAGCCCCGAACAGGAGCCGCTGCCCTGGGAGGGAGAAAAACTGGAGGCCCAGCCGGTGCCGGAGCCCAAGACCCGTGCCGCCCGGCCGGCGGCCAGGCCCCGGGCCGAGAGCGGCCCGCCCTGCCCCTTTGAATATTGGGACAAGGTGCTGGAGGTGCTGAAAAAGCGGGACCACATGCTGCCCGCCTACCTGAAGCACTCCAAGGCCTACTACGATGGCCGGCGGGTGCTCATCGACGGGGGAGACCTGTTCCGGGATTTTATCCGCCAGAACAAGGACTCCCAGGTGCTGCTCAAGTCCATCATTGCCGAGGTGAGCGGCCTTGCCTGCGGCATCGGCCCCTATGTGGCCGCCGGCAGCGGCCAGCAGGCCCGCCCCACGGTGGAGCAGACGCTCAAAGATCTGGAAGCCCACGGCGTTGACGTGGTCTACAATGACAAACAATAAAGGATAAAAGGAGAGAACTCCCATGAAAGCAAGACTGCCCCAGGGCTATGGCAAACCCGACGTGAACGCGCTGATGCGCCAGGCCCAGAAGATGCAGGAGGACGTGAAAGCCAAGCAGGAGGAGCTGGAGAACACTGAGTACACCGCCAGCGTCTCCGACGGCATGGTGGAGGTCACCATGACCGGCAAGCACCAGGTCACCGCCATCCACATCAAGCCCGAGCTGGTGGACCCGGAGGATGTGGAGATGCTGGAGGATATGGTGGCCGCCGCGGTGAACGAGGCGGTGCGAAAGGTGGACGAGGACGCCGAGGCCGCTATGCAGAAGATCACCGGCGGCGCGGGCTTCCCCGGCCTGTAAAAGGAGCGGGTCATGGGTCGCAACGCGGCTCCGC
This sequence comes from Candidatus Allofournierella merdigallinarum, assembly GCA_019117205.1. Classification (GTDB taxonomy): domain Bacteria; phylum Bacillota; class Clostridia; order Oscillospirales; family Ruminococcaceae; genus Allofournierella_A; species Allofournierella_A merdigallinarum. The sequence continues at coordinate 74,048 of DXAC01000011.1, forward strand.
TGGAGCGTCTGGTGGAGCAATTCTCCAAATTTCCGGGCGTGGGGCGCAAAGGCGCCACCCGCATGGCCTATCAGGTGCTCAGTATGCCCGCAGCCGAGGCGCTGGAGCTGGCCCGGGCCATCGAGGACGCCCACACCAAGCTCCACCGGTGCAAAGTCTGCCAGGACTACACCGAAAATGAGGTGTGCAATATCTGTTCCGCTCCCAAGCGGGACCACAGCGTCATCTGCGTGGTGGAGAGCCCACGGGACATCACAGCGTTCGAGCGCACCCGGGAGTACAACGGCCTGTACCATGTGCTCCACGGCCTCATCAGCCCCATGGACGGCATCGGCGCCGACCAGCTGTGCGTCAAAGAGCTGCTGGCCCGCCTTTCCGACGGCACGGTGAAAGAGGTCATCATGGCCACCAACCCCACCGTGGAGGGGGAGGCCACCGCCATGTATCTGGCAAAGCTCATCAAACCCCTGGGCATCAAGACCACCCGCCTGGCCTATGGCCTGCCGGTGGGCTCCAGCCTGGAATATGCCGACGAGACCACCCTGTACAAGGCACTCAGCGGCAGGGGAGAGCTGTAAAGCATATCAACTACACATTTTTACTTCTTCGGCGGGGACGCGGCCCCCGAAACGCAGCGAGGAGAAACAGCAAATGCCCGAGCAGATCAAGACCAAGACCATCGCGCTGAACCGGCAGGCCCGCCACGAGTATTTCGTGGTGGAAAGCCTGGAGACCGGCATCGAGCTGGTGGGCACCGAGGTGAAAAGCCTGCGGATGGGCCAGGTGAACCTGAAAGACGCCTGGTGTGAGGTGGAAAACGGCCAGCTATACGTACAAGGTATGCACATCAGCCCCTATGAAAAGGGGAATATCTTCAACCGGGACCCCTTGCGGGCGCGCCGGCTGCTGGCCCACAAGAACGAGATCCGCAAGCTGGCCCAGCAGGTGAAGCTCCAGGGCTACACTCTGGTGCCGCTGGCGCTCTACTTCAAACACGGCCGGGTGAAGCTGGAGCTGGGGCTGTGCAAAGGCAAAAAGCTTTACGACAAGCGGGAGACCGCGGCGAGGCGCGCCGCCCAGCGCGACATCGACCGGGCCATGAAAGAGCGGGGCCGGTGAAAGTTTTGTAACAACCGGGCCTGCGCCCTTGCATCCGCGCCCAAAATGGGATATGATACTATTGTCACATGGGCCCGTAAAGGTTTCGACGGGGAGTGTGAAGTGCGAGCAGCGGGTAGTGGATGGGGGCCACACTTTAAACGCCTCCAAAAAAATAGCTAACAACAACAAATTAGCTGTCGCCGCCTGATAAAGGCGGCTGTCCTGCCCACTCCAGCGCCGAGTGGGGCCAGGGCATCATTTAGGCGCTGAACGTGAGCCGCGCTAAGCTTTGCGCGCGGCCATGACCCCATGAAGCTACCAAAGTGGCGGCCTGTTTGCCGGCCTGCCCCGGCGGGAATGTTGTAGACAAACTGCACCCGGAGATACTCTCGCGGATCGCTTTTCGGACACGGGTTCGATTCCCGTCGGGTCCACCACGAGAAAACCGGCTCAAGGAGCCATTTCCTTGGGCCGGTTTTTCATTCAAGTACACACTTTAGTACACACTTTTAAGAAGTTTTGCTCGGAGGGGTGAGAAACGCCTCCAGGATGGTGTCAATTTGGTCTGCGGTATTGCGGATGTCGCCGTCCATCGGGTGGCTGTACACACCATAGGTGTCCATGTCCTTGGAGTGGCCGATCAGCTGCTTCAAAGAACCTTCAGGCAAGTTCTTGGCCATTGACACGAAAGTGTGACGCATTTCATAGAGGCTCACACCGGGCAGGCCGTTTGCGTTCTGGTAACGCTTCCATGCGGAGTAATATCTATTCTCTGATGTGATCTCGGGGAAGACCCTCTTGAATTCACCGGCGACTTGACGCTGTTCATCCAGAATCTGCAGCGCGAGTTTGGTGAGGGGAACTGTGCGGATAGCATTTTCATTTTTTCCGCGCGTTACCTTATCATGGCAGTTGATGCTGCGCCGCAGGTGTATTTCTCGCCCGTGAATATCATCCCACTCTAAGCCCCGCAACTCCCCGGGCCTTAGGCCGGTGACAAGCTGCAGGCGGTAGGCGTTCCAGAAGTCATCTTTCGCCCGCTTCCCGTGCAAGACGGTGGTGTCTACATTGAACACCACAAGAAGGTGCTGGGGCTGAAGAATTGTTTTGCCAATATATCGAGCACCATTTGGAATTTGCAGATCCTCGATGAAAAGAGTTGTTGCCTTTTTCTTCCGGCAGAAGCGGACAAACTGGAGCAGGAAACCGCGGTAGTTTTGCAGCGTCTTTCGCGAGAGGTGCGTTCGGCTAAAATTGCCTTTGGGAGAATTATAGGCTGTGAGAAGAGTGTTCTGCAGATCCAGTTCGGTGAGCGCGGAAATCCTCTTATGCCCATGAGCTGGGAGAAAATGGTGTTTCCCAAAACTCACAATTTTGTTATACTCATCTTCAGAAGAGAGCAGTTTGAACTTTGCAAATTCATCCCACAGCGTGGAAACTTTTGTGGATGGGCTTGCTTCCAGGCCGCTGAGCCATTCATCGGCTTTTCGGTTTGCTTCCTGCTGGCCCTTGCGGCCCGGGGTGGAGCAGGTGAAGGTCTTGCGCTTCCCGTTTTTCTGCACGTTGATTTGCCAGCGTTTTGCGCTTTCAATCCACCGCGCTGTATTGGTGCGAGAGGTCATAAAAATACTCCTTTCTGGGTGCAAAAAAACTTGCCCGCCGGAAAGGAGCCCAAATTAGCCGGGATGGGGCAGCCTTTCAAGGCGAACCATTCTTTTAGCGTCCTCGGTGTTGCAGCACCGGGGGCGTTTTTTGTTAAAACGGAGATGATTTACCGTATGATCACGGCTCAATGATTTGGTTGTTTTGGTCCCGCACAGTGATGGAATAGTTGAACTCGGAATAATCAATACCCAAGAGAAGACTTTCCACTGCATCGTTTCTTTCTAAAACAGCATTGATGGAATCTTCGGTGTACGGTTCATGACCAGTAAGCCCATGCTTCTCATCGTATTGTTCCTCGAATAGCTGCTGCAGATCGAGTTCAAATGAACATTCCTTGGTTTCACCTTTTTGAACAAGGCCGACAGGGTAAGGAGTTTGAACAGAGAGCGAGCCACTTGTGATACCAGTATTGACAGTGATGAAAACATCTTGGCGGGTGTCGTTCCAGATGGTGGCGGTGATTGTGCATTTGTGTTTACCGCCATCGTCCAAAGAAGGGGCTGCATCAGCGGCAAAGCTAACATGGCCAGCATCCAAAACCAAGAAGAGAATAAATGAGAAGCTGAGCAGCAGCCCAATCACAGCGGAGACAAAAAGAATGAGCTTGCGGTGACTTTTCATTTCAACGCACCCCCGATACAAAGTAGACCGCACGGCCCAGAATGCGAACCTGATCCAGATCGGAATTGGCGTATTCCATCACAGGATAACTGGGGTTTTCTGGACGGAGCTGAAGGCGTCCCGGAATTTTGTAGACCCGCTTGAGAGTGGCTTCGTCCCCAATAAGCACAGCTGCAATCTCTCCATCCTCAACATCGGGCTGCTGCCTGATGTATACGATGTCACCATCCAGGATACGAGCGCCCACCATACTGTCGCCGCGGCAGCGGAGGGCAAAGTCGGCATGGACATAGTCCGGAACCGGCACGATCTCGCTGTAATTCTCCTCAGCAAGAATCGGCTGGCCGCAAGCTATTTCCCCCAATACCGGTACGGTACGTGACACCTTTGGCAGAGGAAGTAAGTTGTTGACCTGTGGCATAGGGCCTTTTGCATTTGCAGAAAATGACTGTCGTTCCGGGGAAACGTCATATCCCATCAGCCATGCTTCATTTACATCTAAGGCTTGAGCGATTTTATAAATGTTTTTTTGCTTTGGTTCGTATTCTCCAGAAAGATAGGTGCTGATAGAGGATTTTCCTATACCGGTTGCGGCAACTAAATCGGCTTGCTTTATTCCTCTCATAGATAATCCTTCGGAGATCCTTTTGGCAATAGTTGTCACCTGTCGCATTTGGATGTCCCCCTTTATGCTTATACATTAGCATGAGCGTTCAGAAAATGCAACGTTTTTTTGAAAACACAGAGTAAAATGTTCAGAAAAGCGAAATCCTGCCTTGACAATACCAACAGGATGTGTTATTTTGAGTTCAGAAACACGAACAAGAAAGGAGCGATTGAACGTGTTCGATTACAGCAAACTTTTGGGAAAGATAAAAGAAATTTACAAAACACAAGACGCATTTGCTATAGCTTTAGGCATTGGTAGGGTATCTCTGAGCCAACGTCTGAACAATCGTATGGACTTTTCTCAAAACGAGATTAAAAAGGCATGCGAGTTGTTGGGACTGGCTGAGGGGGACATCCCTGCCTATTTTTTTACCCCGAAAGTTCAGAAAAGCGAACAAATTGGGGCGTAAAAAGCCCCGGCGGGGCCGGGGCAGGAAGGAGAAGAAGTGGTTGTGCTTTTGTTGAAACAAAGCCAGACCAGCGCAAAACAGAGAAGGGTCTGGCTTTTGGAAAATGAGCCGGAATACAGGAGAACGCGATTGTACCTTATGCAGTTGCTTGGGCAAATGCACCGAAACAGGAAAAAGACAGTGTGGCTTGTAGTTGGGGCTTTTTTATGCGGGGCTTTCCTGGGTGGAGCAATGGGTATTCTGCTCAGCTAACAAAACAGTGCGGATTAGGCAAGAAAATCCCCGGCGGGCCGGGGCGGAAAGGAGAACGTAATGACCTTGCACGAAAAACGCTATTTAAATCTAATCTCTTATCTGGATGATACGAGAAAAGCAGACTCCTACTACTCGGCAGCCTGCTTTTTGCTGGCTGGAACAAGCGGCACGTTCCGCGCTGCAGTGGAACACATTGGGGTGGATAATGGCGCATTCATCGACTTTGCGGCAATTCGGCGCCAAATCAAAAAGAATGCAGGCAGCCGGGATGAGATACTGCTCACCGACATCGCGTTCAGCCTATTTGCGTGCGGCAAGACCAGTAGCGTGACGCCGCGGGATATGGCGGAGCTCCCGTCAGAACTTTTGGAGTTGGTAGCTGTGGCTCTTTTTGTCGCGAGTGGCAAGGCCCGGGTGCTGTTCGATGAAAGAGAAATGACCGTTGACTTCTCCAGGCACCGCGAGAACAAGGCATGGAACCGCATGGCAGGGGGAGAAGATATCGAGTTTAACATCATTTGAAAATAAAACCATCCCGGCGGGCGTAAGAAAGGAGCGAAAAATATGAAGCCATTTTTCAAGCTGCGGCTGCGCATGATGGAACAAGACCAAACCGGGAAGTCGCTGGCCGAGCGCATTGAGCGTTCTCCTACATACGTTACACAGTTCCTTGCCGGCAAAGGTTGCCTTACCACGAAAGACATCGTCAAGGCAGCTGCTGTTCTGGGAATTGGAAGAGAGGAAATAGGGGAGTATTTCTTCCCTGAAGTTGAGAGGAGGGGAAAGGATAATGGAATCAGGCTATAAAAAAGAGCCTCAGCTGCACCACCAGCCGCGGCCCCAGAGAAGAGTGAAAGCCACGAAGCATTCAACTCTTATCTGCATTTTACACTATTTTGCAGTCAAGTGCAATCGGATGGCCTATGGCTGCATGACGGTCCTGTTCGGACTGATCGCGGTCTGGTTCGGATGTGCGATCATCGAGACGCCGGAATATTGGACGGCACTGGCTGCGCTGATGCTTTTCAGCGGGAAGATGGCTGGGATGTGTTACAGGGGGTGGGTGCGCGATGACAGATGAAGAACTGACTTTCAGAATTCTGGAAGAGCGCAGGCGAATGGCCAGAAAGAGGCCTGGAGTGCCATATTACATGATAAATATCGGCCATCCGGCGGTAGCTGCAATCTACGAAAAGTGGAGGGCTCAGCAGGGGCCCCGTTGGGCGCCGCCCAGCGATGAAGCGCGCACAGCGTTCGAGCTGCAGATGATGAGCGTCACGGCCCGTCAGATGCTGGAGGAACATTTCGAAACGATCGACCGGCTGAAAAAGTTGGCGGGAAAAACAGGACAGGAGGAAACCGCATGAGACAAAAGACAGTTTTTACCCAGCTTTGCGGGATGAGCATGGAGGAACGGATGCGCTTTGTGGGCAGCGGCTCACTGGGGGTTCGGCGGCTGAATGAGCTGAGCATTTTGCAGGCAGCAAAGCTGGAGGAGCTTTGCCCGGCGGCGCTGAGCGAGAAAGTGCTTGGCGCCGCCGCAAGCTGCGAGGCACTGAACCGCACCGCTGGCGGGTGCCGGGCTTGCACAGAACGATTCCTGAGAATGCCGTGGCCGGAGCGCGCGCCTGATCGGGCGTTCATGGATTGAAGGAAAGAACGATATGGAAGAGGTCGTTGAAGCAATCCTTGATGAAATAACGGATCTGACTGTTCAAAACGCAATGGAGCAAGCCGCTTTTGCTAATTTGGAAAAAATCGTTCCGTCGACGCTACTCAGGGAGATATATGCTTCGGTTGCAAACAATGAAGAGGGACTTCGTACTGCCGGTGGATGTCAGGTTTGCAATGATTCGTTTTTGAAGCTCCACCAGTGTATGGAACTGCCCCCACATTTACGGATCATAAGGAGAAAAGAATGAGCGGAGATAACTGCATAGGTCATTGCTTTTATTGTGGACAGGCATTTTTGATGGATCATGATATGGATAGCCAGCATGATGCCGACAAAGAAGCAACCATGATGTGTGGTTGTGAAGAGGGACGGCCTCACAGACGTGAGGCAAGAGAATGTGAGATTATCAGCACCTTATTCCCGGAACTTCCGGAGATCACGATTGATCTCCTCATTTGCGTCGCGGATATGGTCCGCAATGAACACATTTTAGGTGGCACTAACATCAAAGTTTCACAGAATGTGAGTGCTCGGTTCAAACTGAAAGACGGTGTGGTGCAAATCATCCGCAAAGAGAACAAGGAGCACAAAAGAAGTATTTGAGGTGGCGTGAACGGAGTGGACATTGAACGCCTCGGCCCGGCGGCCCAGGAACAGGTGCTGCAGGAACTGGCCCGGCGGGAGCGTCTGGCCAACGCGGAGCGCCGGCGGCAGCGGGCGGCTGCGGAAAAAGCACCCCCCGGCGGGCAGGGCAGCAGGTTGGAGGAGGAATACTACCGGGCCTATATCTGGCCGAAGGAGCTGGCGGGGCAGGTGGCCAAGGTGGAGCATCACCGGCGCTTTGAGCTGCTTCCCCCGGCGGAATACTGCGGCATCCGTCTGCCGGCGGCCCACTATACCCCGGATTTCGTGATCGCATACGCCAACGGCACGGTGGAGGCCGTAGAGGTCAAAAGCCACTTTACCCGAACGGCCCAGCGGGACTACATCTACCGACGGCGGTTGTTTATCGAACTCATCGCCCGCCCGCGGGGCTGGGTGTTCACCGAGTACATTGAAAAGGAGCGATAACCATGAATGAATGGTACATGAGCGCAAAAAAGAAGCTGGAGACGGAGCGGAAAAGCGGAATGTATGACCGCTACGCGGCAGTCATGAAAGATGCCGTATGTGATGCGTTGGACGGCTTTTGCCGGCAGGATGGGGAGTTTGCTCAGGCGGTAGTCCAGGGCGGAACCTTCGAGGACTGCATGAAGGCGGTGGCCAGGAACTGCGGGAGTGCGATCTCCGACCTGGAGGCGTTCCGCCGGGCGGTGCAGTTTTACTTCCCGGGGGCGGATGTGCGGTTTCAGATGAGCGTAAACCTCTGCGCCAGCGTCGAGGGAGAGGAAGAGGCGGCGCCGCTGCCTGCACCGAAGGCGGGGCGAAAGATCCTCTCGCTGGCTGATTTTCTGTAAGGGGGATGGACACAGTGACAGAACAGGAGAAGGCCGAGAAGTTCGCGAAGATGGCCCCACCGCTGCGGGAGGGGGAGCTGGAGGCAATCAACGCCCTGTTTCCCACGTATCTGTTCCGAAGGAGAAAGACCGGGGAGGTGTGGACGACCTGCTGCCATGAGCACATCACGGCGGATCTCAACAGTGGAAACCAGGACATGAGGCGGGCCATGTTGGAGCCGCACCAGCGGGAACCAATGAACCGCTGGAATGAAGCACCCAAGCCGAGCATGAACTGCCCATTCTGCGGCAAGCCGGTGATCGTAAAGGAACTTCGCTACACCGGCAGGCGAGAGAACCTCTCCAGCTACCGGAGGGCGGTGGTCCTGCGGTGGTACAAAGGGGCATTGTGGGCCAGGGCATATGATTGCAGCAAGCACTATACGGCAGGCTATGACCTGGCCGGGGAGCCGGTGTGCAAGCTGGTGGGGGTGTACCGCTTCCGGCCGGGGCTGGTGGAAGAGACCGAGCGAGCGTGGTACGGGAACTACCCCTTCAGGCCCATTGTGACCCAGGACGGGCCGCTCACAAAGGGAAAGTGGAAGATCCACAGCCCGTTCGCTGCCAATGCCTATTATGGGATTGGATATGACGTGATCGGCCTGGACGAAGTGCTGGAGAGCCCGCTGCGCTACTGCTTCCAGAAAGATGACAATATGTTCTATGGCCGCCTGCTGGAGTTTTTGACCGCCTGCTGCTTCTACCCCAGGCAGATCGAGATGCTGTTCAAGGCGGGAATGGACGATGTGGTCCGGGATCTGGTGGAGCGGGGCGTGAAGCACGCCGCCGTGATCGACTGGAACAATGAGAATCCGGCAAAGGTCTTTGGCCTGAACCGGCAGGAGCTGAAGATCTTCCTTGGAACGAACCGGGACATTGAGATTCTGGAACTGCACAAGCGGCTGAAGGGCCGTGTCGCTATCCAGGTATGCGCGGAATGGATGGGCATGGGTCTGGACATCCGCAAAACATTTCAAGCGGCGAAGAAGTGGGGTCTGGCCCCGGAGCGGCTGATCCGCTATCTGGTCGGGTATGTGGGGTGCGCCAGGTACGGCGGCCTGGCCGGCCTGCGAGAGGCACTGCGAACCTGGGAGGACTATGTGACCGCCGCCGAGGCGACGGGCTATCCGCTCCATCGGGAGAACGTCCTGCTGCCGAAGGACCTCGGAGCAGCACATGATGAGGCCGCGAAAAAACACCAGGCAGTCCTGCAGAGAGAGCGCGCGCAGGCGGAGCAGCGATGGAGACAGGCAGAGCAGGAAAGACTGGCAGCGGCGAACGCCGCCTATGAGAAGCGCAGGGAGAAACTGGAACAGAAGTACAGCTTTGAGATGGATGGGCTCCTGATACGGGTGCCCATCAACGGCGCGGAAATCCTGGACGAAGGCAGGATATTGAAGCACTGCGTGGGCGGCTATGCGGACCGCCATGTGCAGGGAAAAACCACGATCCTATTCATGCGGCGGGCGGCGAAGCCAAACGAGCCGTGGTTGACCATCGAAATGAATGGGAACAAGCTGGTGCAGATACACGGGTACCGAAACGAAGGCATGTTCACAGCGGAGGGCAGGTTTGCCCCCGACCCCCGAGAAGTTTATCGAGAGTTCTTGGACACCTGGCTGGACTGGCTCAAGAAAGGGAGCAAGCGGGACAAGCAGGGCAGGCCGAAGCTGCCCAGAAAGAAGAAAGCGGCAGCATAAGGAAAGGAGAAAACCATGGAACAGTTGACTATCATCGCCGGCGCGACGCCGGCTCAGCAGGAAGCGGCGGCCATGCACTTTGAGATCGTGGAGGCAGCCAAGGGGGCGGTGAACAGCCTCCTTGACCTTGGCCGCAAGCTCAAGCGCATGCGTGACAGCGGGCGCTTCAAGGACCTGGGCTTTGAGACCTTCGGGGCCTACACCGAGGCGGCGGTGGGCATCAAGCAGCGCCAAGCGTACAGCTACATACAAGTCGTTGAGACGCTGCCGGCGCGTCTTATCGAGGAGAACGCGGCCAGCGGCATCACCAAGCTGGCCCTGCTCTGCAAGCTCAGCCCGGCGGACCGTGAAGAGGTCGCCGGCGAAGGGCTGGCGGAAATCACCGTGGCCGAGCTCCAGAAGCTCATCGAGGAAAAGAACGGCCTGGCGGAGCAGCTCTCCATGCTGGAGAGCGGGGCCGCGGCGCCCGCCGCCGAGGCACAGGCCGAAGAGGTGGACCTGGACGCGATCCGCGCCGAGGCTGCCGCCCAGGCCCGGGAGGAAGAGCAGCGGCGCCACGCGGAGGAGCTGGCCCGGGTAAAACAGGAACAGGCAAAGGCGGTAGAAGCCGCCCGGCGGCTGGGCGAAGCGGAGTTGAAAAAGAAAGTCAAGGAGGCTACCGAGAAGGCCCAGGAGCAGGCACGGAAAACCGCGGTGCAGCAGATCGCGGAGGAGCGGGAGAAGGCAGCCAGCCAGGCCCGCGCCCAGCAGGAAGCAGCGGACCGGGCGGCGCTGGAGGAGGCCCGCCGCCGGGAGGCCGAGGCCATGAAGCGGGCGGAGGAAACGGCAAAGCAGCTGCAGCTGGCCGCCGACAAGGACAGCGCCCGTTTCGCCCTTCTTTTCGATGACCTGCAGGCCAAGGCCACGGCCATGGTGGAGCTGGCAGAGGCTATGCGGGCACAGGGCAAGGTGGAACAGGCCGAAAGGTGCATGACCGCCTTAAAACGGGCTCTGGAGGCCCTGCGGGAGAGCCTGGAAGGGGAAGGTGAATGAAATGCCAATCAAAAACTACACGACCACGGTGCCGGCGGCGCAGTCCGTGGCCGAGATCGTGGGAGCGCTGGCCGCCCACGGCGCCACGAAAATCCAACAGGACTATGATGCCGGCAGGCCTGTTTCCATCGCCTTTGTAATTGACACCCCGGCGGGGCCGCGCGCGTTTCAGCTGCCCAGCAGCGCGGACCGGGTCAAGGCCGTGCTGCTGCGGCAGAAGGTTAAGGCCGACGATGCCCAGGCAGAGCGGGTCGCCTGGCGTATCCTGCGGGACTGGGTGCTCTCGCAGATGGCTATTCTGGAGACCGAGATGGTGGCCATAGATCAGATCATGCTCCCCTATATGGTGGACGACCAGGGGAGAACCGTGTACGAACTGTACAAGAGCAGTCAGCTCCTTCTTGGGCGAGGACTGGAAAGGGAAGATGAAGGGAGAAGATGAGGCATGAGCCTGAAAACAATGCTGAAACAAATGGTGTGCAGGCATGAAATTGAACAGTGCGTGAAGAAAGAAGAATATCACCATCTGCAAGGAGATACAGTCTACCACGTATGCCGAAAGTGCGGGAAAGTGGTAAAAGAAGAGTTTCTGACATGGGAGGAACAACTGGCACGATACGGGAGGTACGTGTGAGATGGTTGGCGAAGTATGTAGCATAGAAAACGAGTGTGTGCCTGGACGGCCCATGAACATCAAAGAAAAGATGCTCACGACGGCGGATATGCAGCGTAAGGCAATCGAGATACTGTATGCGATCAAGCGGGACGTGATGGGCACGGAGAGAGGAGAAGGCCCTGCTCACGTCGAAACCAGCATGGACGAAGTGGCTTCGCGGGCTCTTGACCGTATGGACTATATCCTTGGGATGCTGTGCGAAATCAGGGATGCGCTGGGCGTGACCGTGTGATAGGCGGTACATGATATGGGAAAAGAAATCTGCGAGGACTGCGGGAAGGTATTTGAGGCAGGTCCTAAAGCCTTTTTGTGCCCGAGCTGCCGTAAGCGGCGGCTGAGCAATGCTGCCAAAGCGCGGGGGCTTAATAGACTCGGCACAAATGCCCGCCATAAAAATGCAGAAGCTGAGATTACAGGGATGACCGCTGCCAGAGCAGCCAATGAAGAAAAGTGAAGGAGACTACGACCAATGAAAGGATACTGTGTAGACTGCGGGGCAAGGCTGAAGAATGGAAAGGCCCGGCGGTGCAGAAGCTGTAAAGAAAAGCACGAGCTGGCCCTGCGTAAGAAGTGGGCAGAGGAACACAAGATTACCGTCAAATGTGAAAGATGCGGTGAGCTTTTTATGACTGTTGCCCGGTCTACAAGGGCCACGGCACGTTACTGCTCCTGTTGCAGGCCCCTTCTGCAGGCGGAGAACAGAGCCAAGCGGCGGGAAGTGCAACAGCGAAAAAAAGCAGCAGGGCCGCGAGTTATAAAGCTGCCGCCGGCGAGCACGCAGACCACACGGCCCAAAAGGCCGGAGCCGAAAGGAAACCATGACAGTTTGGATCATGTGATTTGGGAACTGGAGCAGATCAATGAGGCCAGACATGGCGCAGGACTGCCGCCAATCAGTTACGGGAAATATGTGTCTTCCAGAGGAAAGGAGACTGGTAAAAAATGAAAGATACTGTGGAGGCAAGAGCGCTCAAAATCGCAGCTGCAATAATGCAAGTCGATGGCCTGTGTAGATATGAACGTGCTTCCCAGTGCCGGCGTCTGTATGTAACAGAAAAGACCTGCGAAACGTGTATCAGGCAATGGCTCATTTCAAAGGCAAAAAAAGAACTTCGGGAGGAGGCGCTTCGCAAACTTGAGAAATGATGTGATAGCATATCCAATTCTGTTCAACACGGAAATGGTAAAGGCAATCTTGAATGGGGAGAAGACAGAGACCAGACGCCCGGCGGGCCGAAAGCTGTTGTGCTCACCGGGCGATATCCTGTGGGTTCGTGAAACCTGGGGCTGGATACCATGTGAAGAGTGCTCCCTGCATGATGGATGGTGCCCCACGCTACCTACAACCTATAAATATGAAAACGGATGTTTTACCCATAAGGCTGATAGCTACATAGAGGAAATACCTCGATGGAGACCATCTATCCACATGCCCAAAGAGGCGTCAAGAATATTTCTGAAAGTATTGAGTGTGAGGATGGCAGAAGACGTGTCTGCTATCACAGAGGCTGAAGCTCATTCGGAGGGATTTCGGAATCGGTCAGAATTCCTCTCTGCATGGGAGAAAATGTACCCGGAACATACGAGCGGTGCTGCTTGGGTAATCCGTTTTCAAAGAGTTGCACCGCCCAAATTATGGCCTGGAGCAAAAGAGGAGGGACTGTATTGCTGATCAGCTTGAAACAGTGGAAAGCATTCCGCTTCAAAAAAGAGGCCGCTTTCCGAGGGAATGACCAGTATTCTCAGGGGGTTCGAGACACTCTTGCTGTCGTGGATGAATTCCTGGAGAGGTCTGGAAGGGGAGATCATGCCTGTGAAAAAGGCTTTCATGATGAACTTCAGGGATTCCTTCGCAGTGAAAATGAAAAGCGGTTCCGCGGTATTCCCAAGGATATGGCAAAGGATTTGAAACTGGAGCTTCAAACAACTGAGATTGTGGAAGACTCTCCTTTTAATTACAGAGGGAAGATTCTGGTGACCCTAAAGCGGTCCGAAGCGCACAATGGCTGACGCGCGGGAATCTGTTCCAGGAAAACTTTAAAGCGGCGGCTGCCGCTTTTGCGGTCTTGTTTCGCTTCTTATTTTAAGGACATGGTCTGGAGAAATAAAAATGCCATATCGTGAGAAAAAGATATACTCCGGAGCAATGCTGGAGATCGAGCGAGTGCACTGTCATTCCTGCGGGAGGGTGATCGGCCGTAGAGGAAGAGGGGTGCCCACCGGGAAGGCACAGGAAAAAATCAACCTTCGCAATGCCCAGCTTCGGCTGGCGCGCCTTCTATGTGAAAATTTCAAGCGAGGGGACTATCATGTGGCGCTGACCTTCGGCAAAGAGCTGGAGCGGGAGAAGCAGCAAAAGATGCTTGCCAAGTTCCTCCGGCGGCTGCGGGCTGCATTTCGCAGGGCGACCGGGCGGGAGTTACGATATGTGTGTGTGCGGGAGGATCGCGGAACACGGCCGCACTATCACCTGGTATGCGAGGCTTTCGGCGCCGATGTGGATGACCTGGCCGAGATGTGGGAGGGCGGCCGCCTGGATGTAGGCACGCTGGATGGCAATCCGGATTACGGCTGGATGGCGCGGTACTTAACGAAGCAGGAGGGCACAGACCGCAACAAGAAGCGGTGGAGCCAGAGCCGAAACCTGCGACAGCCCTATGAGCCGGAGCCGAAGGTGCTCAAGCGGAAAGCCCTGGCATATCCGCCCCGGGCGCCGAAGGGCTACTATGTGCTCAGCCACTACCACCAGGCAACGGCCAGCGGGTATGAGTGGGAGTACATGGTATGCATCCGGCAGGATCGGCGGCAGGAGCTGCCATTTGAAATCATGCAAAAGCTGGAGGATGAGGGTTGCTGGAGCTGGATGAATCCCTCAGAGGAGGTAATATCCTGACTTCTGAATCGCGAAAGTTCGCAGGGAAGATATAAAATTCCGCGGGCGCGAAAGAATAGAGCAAAAAGCAGGCTGGACGTGATCCGGCCTGCTTTTGCTGCTTTTTGAAAAGAAAATTGCAAAAAAGTCTTGACAAATACTTTTTGCCAAGCAAAATAATAAAAATTTTGCCTGCACAGAGCCGGGGGAGGCGGCGGAGGTGAGAAGGGTGGCGAAGAAGCGGCGATACGTTGACAACACGGTCAAAGGCACACGGCGCGGCTCCCGCTGGCCGGAGGAAACGAAGACCGGGGCCATGTGCGACTTGCTCGTAGGGAACAATCTTTCAACCGTGGCGCGAAAGTACGGAGTGCCAGAGAGCACCTTGCGCACCTGGATGGGGGCCGCCCGCAAACTGGATGCCAATGGACGTAAAAGCTTGTTCGACCAGGAGCGGGAGCGGCAGATCAGGGCGTTGCAGCACAAGGCGGCGGCAGGGGCCCGGGCCAGCGTGGAGTATATAGGCCGCCGCTTTGATCTCAACGCCAGGAATACGGAGATTTACGAGCAGAGTCAACGCCTGATGGATCAGATCGACGGGATCAGCGTGGATGGTGATGAACCACCCACGGCGCTGGCCGTGCCCGGCGGAGTACCAGGAGCGAGTGATCGAGAGAAGTTGCTGGAAGCCATGAACCGACATCGCCCGATGAGTGACTTTGCGGCAGCAAACTACTTGCGAGCGCTTGTGAGCGTCACCGGGAAAGCGGCGGAATTGCTGGGCGAGGACGGCCCCGGAGAAGGCGAGCTTTCGGTGAAAATCGAAATCGTATGAAGGAAAAGGGGAAGGCATGGAACTGGCGCTGAAGATGACCAAACGACAAAAAGCCTTTTGCGAAGCGCAGGCGGATGAGGTGCTATTCGGTGGTGCGGCGGGAGGCGGCAAAAGCTATGCGCAAATGCTGGACGCCTTGCTCTACGCCCTGCGCTATCCCGGTTCAAAGCAGCTGATCCTTCGCCGCACGTTCCCGGATCTTGAGCGCAGCCTCATCCTGGAGCACCAAAAGTTCTATCCGCTGCAGGTATATCACTACAACACCACTTCACACCGGGGCAGATTTTCCAACGGCAGCACGATTGAATTCGGATATTGCGACAGTGAGATGGATGTCCTGCAATATCAAAGTGCCGAGTACGACGTGATACGGTTCGATGAACTTACCCATTTCACGGAATATCAGTATGTCTACATGATGAGCCGCCTGCGCGGTGTCAAACCGTATCCGCGGTGCATCAAGGGCAGTACCAACCCTGGCGGCCCAGGGCACACATGGGTGAAAGCGCGCTTTGTAGACATCGGTGCGCCAGATGAACCCCATACTGTGATCGATCAGGAAACGGGCGCTGTGAGCACCAGGTTGTTTCTTCCCAGCAAGGTCACCGACAACCCCCTGTTGATGGCAGGCGACCCGGATTACATAAAACGCCTGGAACGGCTGCCGGAAAAGGAGCGCCGAGCGCTGCTGTACGGCGACTGGGACCTGCACGACGGACAGTTCTTCGCTGAGTTTCGGAGGGAAAAGCACGTTTGTAAGCCTTTTTCGATACCGCGGGAGTGGCGCCGCTATGTGGCGATAGACTACGGCATGGATATGCTGGCCGCCTTGTGGATCGCCATGGCGCCAAAAGGCAGGGCCTATGTCTACCGGGAACTCTACGAGGGCCGGGATAACGGAAAAGGCGAGGAAGGCCGGGGGCACATTGTGAGCGCGGCGGCAAGACGGATCCAGGAGATGAACGGAAGAGATGAGATCTATGCCTGGCTGGCGCCGCCGGACTTGTGGAACCGAAACCGGGACACAGGCCGCAGCACGGCTGAGATTTTTGCTGATTACGGAATTTACCTGGATCGGGTCAGCAACGACCGGGTACACGGCTGGCGGGCAGTCCGCGAATGGCTGGCCGATTGGCCGGGAGAGCAGGGTGAGCGCCCCAAGCCTGGTTTGCAAGTGTTTGGGACTTGCGTGAATTTAATCCGAACCCTGCCGCAGGTGCAGTTTGATCAGAAAAACCCGGAGGACGTGGCAAGGGAACCCCACGAACTGACCCATGCACCCGACGCGCTTCGGGCATTCTGTGTTTGCCACACGAGCCCGGCGGAGCCGGCAAGAGAAAAGAGACACACGCTGTTGGACGATTTTCACATCGAGAAGATCGGAGAACCGCTTGGACTGGGGGATGAGATCCATGTTATTTAATATTTTGCTTTTGGCGGTCGGCACTCTGGCAGGGGTTGGAATGATCGCCTGCTACCGTCAGGGCGTAAAAGACGGCCGATCAATTGCAAAGGACCAGCCGCTGGAGCCGGTTTTGCAGTCGAGTGCAAAGCGGCAGCAGCGGCCGGAGGATGCCTACTATGACACCATTATGGACAATCTGGAGCATTACGACGGCAGCGAGATCGGACAGGTTGATGTTCCTTTGCGGAAGGGGGCAGAGATATGACATACGGTGAAGCGAAAGAGCGTGTCCTTCAACTGATGGATGAACTGCAGCCGAAAGCTGACCTGCAGGGCAAGCTGCCGAGCTTCTTCGACATGGGGCAGAAAGAGGTTGCAAAGTATTACCCTATCTGGCGCAAGAAAGTGTACGGCCCGGACGATGAGCGGGTGCTGCCGGAGGACTGCTGGGAGCCGATGTTCGTTGTATCTTATGGAGTCATGGAGCACTGGGATCCGCTGGGGCGGTTTGAGGAGCTTGAAGACAGCTTCACGCTGCATTACAAGGCCTGGCCGGCCACCGTCAACGAAAACACGGCGGACAGCACCGAGTTGGATACCCCGGAGGAAGCCATGCTGGCGGTGATCTATTACGTGGCAGCCAAGTCCCAGGAGATGGAATACGACCAGCGATTCTTCGCCAATTTCTTTGCGGAATACCAAGGCCAGCTTTCCAACCTGAGCGACAGGGCCCAGGGCGTGGCGGTGGTTCAGCCGCCGGAATATGTGATTTGAGGGAGGTGCGCGCATGGCCTATAAAGCGATCAGCATGCCCAGCGCCAGCGCGCCGAGCTTGTCGCAGATCAACGTTACCAATTTTCTCGGGGTGGACCTGACAAACCAGCCCAGCAACGTGGACAAAAGCCGAAGCCCCCAAGCGCCCAACATGATCCGGGATGTGCCGGGCAAGGTGCGAAAACGCATGGGCTGGCACACCCTGGTGACTATGGAGGAGCGGATCAACGGGTATCATCCGCTGGCGGACCACGACCCGCTGCTCCATGTGGGCACGAAACTTTACAAATTGCCCGGTGGGATGGAAGGACTGGCGACGTACGGAGCCGCCCTGCAAAACGGAGAAGAAAGCGAGAACGAGCCTGAGGAGGTCTATACCGACGCGGCCGACGGGCGAAGTAAAAGCTGGGAGTTCGACGGGAAACTCTATATCGCTGACGGAAAGGCGCTCCTGGTGTACGACGGCACACAAGTGGTGAAGGCGTCCACCATCGCAAAAATCCCCCTGGTGACCATTGCCAAGGCCCCGGCGGGCGGCGGACAGCAGTATGAAGACCTGAATCTGTTGCAGCCGCTGTTTGAGGAGGATTTTCTGGGCACCGAGGAAAACGAAACGGTCTACCAGCTGAGCTTTGGCCAGCTGGATGAAACGCCAGTGCAGGTGCAGCTTCTGCAGGAGGACGGGAGCTGGGCAGAAAAGACAGAGGACACAGACTTCACGGTGAACCGGGAGACCGGGGCAGTGACTTTTGTGGAGGCACCGGGGAAAAGCCCCGTGGCGGGGCAGGACAATGTGAAGATCATCGCCAGCCGTACGGTGGAAGGTTATGCGGACCGAATCAATAAATGTTCCATTGGCATTCCTTTTGGAGTGAACGGGGCGGCGGACCGCCTTTTTCTGGCAGGCAACCCGGAGCTGGGGCACTATGACTGGTACAGCGGCCAGAACGACCCAGGGTACTGGGGTGATACGGCATACAGCGTATTGGGGCAGAGCGACAGCGCCATTGTGGGCTACTCCATCGTCAATGCCCGTCTGGCTGCCCACAAAAATGCGGCGGCGGCCGAGAGAAACATCATTGTCCGCGAGGGCAATCTGGTGGACTCCAAGCCCAGCTTTCCCATTGTGAATATCCTCCAGGGTGAGGGAGCGATAGCCCCGCACAGCTTTGCCTATTTGGCAACAGAGCCGCTGTTTCTAACAAAACTGGGGCTCTACGCCCTGACCACCGCTGACATCACTGGTGAAAAGTACGCTCAGCAGCGAAGTTTCTATCTAAACGGCGCACTGCTGGAGGAGAACGGCCTGGAGGACTGCTTTGCGGCTGTTTTCAAGGATATGTACTGGCTCTGCGTGAATGGCAAGGCATACATCCTGGACGGTCTGCAGTCGGTGAGTACGGACCGTTCGGCGCCATACTCGACCCGGCAGTATGCCGGCTTCCTCTGCACAAACATACCTGCCCGCGTCATGTGGGTGGAGGACGGAACGCTGTATTTCGGCAGCCCCGGCGGGCAGGTCCGGGCATTTTATACCGACCCGGCGCAGCTCACCAGCTACAACGATGACGGCGAGCCGATCTACGCCTGCTGGCGCATGCCGGACCTTCAGGGCAAGAACTTTTACCGAAACAAGACGTTCTCTCGGTTTTCCGTTGAGCTTTCCAGCGCGGTGGCCACCAGCGTGGAGGCATGGGGGCGGGTGGACGGTTTGTGGGAGCTTCTTTTTTCAGATGATACCAGCGCCAGGTATTTCGATTGGGGCAACATCGACTGGAGCAAATGGACCTGGTCCAGCGATGACACCCCCCGGACCATCGGTCAGAAGATCCGTATCAAGAAGGTGGACAAGGCGGGGTTCCGGGTGGAAAACGGTGCGCTGAACGAGCCTTTTGGCCTGGAGGCCATCAGCGTCGAGTTTGTGGAGACGGGCTATTACCGATAAGGAGCAGATATGGAATACACCGAGATTTGGCAAAAATACGAGGCCGGAAAAGATCATCACCAGCGGCATGGGATGTACCAGTCGGTAAAAAAATGCCATCGTTTTTACGAGGGTGACCAGTGGCATGGCATGAAGGCCGGCGGGGAATCCCTCCCTGTGCTGAACTTTATCAAACCCATCGCCCGATATCAGATCAACATGGTGGCCATGAACGATATGGCCATGATCTTCACAAGCATGGTGCCGGACCCGGCAGTGCAGGCCCTCTGCAAGGATCTTACCCACTTTGCGGCGGCTCAGGCGGAGAAGTCGAAACTGGACCAGAAGAAATGGGAGATCGTCAAAAACGCCTGCATTACCGGCGACCACTATATGTATGTGTTCGACGCACGCAAGCCCAGCGAAAGCGTTGTGCAGGAGCTCAGCCCGCAACTGGTCATGCGCCTGGTGGAAAAAGACGACCTTTATCTGGCAAATGAAGAGGAGGCGGATCTCTCCCGTCAGGAGTGGATCATCATTGCCGAACGGCTGCCGGTGGAAGAGGTCAAGCGCCGGGCGCGTGCGGCAAAGCTCTCCGAGGAAGAGATTACCCTCATCGGGCCGGATGAGCAGACCGATGCCGGCGATGAGCCTTACAAAGAAATGCATTCGGGCGAAGACAAATGCACCAGCCTGTTACATATGCGCCTCACAACTGATGGGTGCGCTTTCTGCCGGTCGGTCAGAAGTCTTGTGTATGAGCCGGAGCGCACGGTGCGCGGGCTGAAAATCTACCCTGTGTGCGGAATGCGCTGGGAGGCAAAGCACGGCAGTGCCCGGGGCCTCGGTGTGGTGGAGCGGCTGATCCCGAACCAGATCGAGGCCAACAAAACACTGGCCCGGCGCAGCTTGATTGTCAAGCGGTATGGATACCCCGTCGCCATCGTGGACGCGAAAAAGGTGCTTAACCCGGAGGCGCTTCTGACCGTCGGCTCTATCGTCAAGGTGGACAACCTGGGCGCGAACCCCGTGAGCAGCATGGTGCAGTATCTGCAGCCGGCGGGCCCCGGCGGGGACGCGGCAGCTCTGGAGGCAGAGCTGCTCACCCAGAGCCGGGAACTGGAAGGCGCCGGAGAGGCAGCCACCGGCCAGGTGGACCCCACCCAGGCCAGCGGCGAGGCGATCAAGGCGGCGCGGGATCAGAGCGCCCTCAATCTCAACGAGCAGACGGCAAACTATAAGCAGTTTATCGAGGACCTTGCGCAGATCTGGTATCAGCTGTGGATGGCCTATGCCACCAACGGCCTCTTGATCCGATACACTACTGAGGATGACAAGCAGGTGGAGGAGATCATCGAGCAGGCGCAGCTGCAGGCCGCCGACATCAATATCCGCATTGATGTGAGCCCTGTGGACCCATACAGCGTAATGAGCCGGGAAATGGCGCTGGAGAACGCCCTGGCAGCGGGACACATCAACTTCGAGGAATACGTTAAATCGCTCGATACCAACAGTGGTGTGCCGAAGGAGAAGTTCCAGGCGATCATCAACGCACGCAAGCAGCCGGTACAAACCCAGGCAGCCACAACCCAGGCGGCGCTGCCGATGGAAATGCCGGCGTCCATAGACCAGACTGCCGGCGGACAGGTACCGGCGGACATGCTTATGACGATGGCCGGTGCCGGAGGGGGTGAGATGAATGCTTTGCCCGTTGTGTAAATGCGAAATGCGCATTGGCGGAAGCCGCACTGTTGTGGAGGGGGATACCAGCCCGGACACCGAGACCAGGGTCTACACCGAACAGGACCTTGTATGCCGGAACCCGGCCTGTGATAACCGGGATCGTGTGGTGGAAACAGTCCGCACCCGCCTTGTGTAAATCCGTCAAAAAGCCCCGGCGGGGCTTTTGAATATCGCAGGAAGAGCGCAAAAATCCAAACCGCAAGGAACGCGCAAAAATCCAATCGCAGGAAGAGCGCAAAAATCCAGGAGGACAACTATGGAAAATGAGATGAACAACAGCACCGCCACCGTAAGCACCCAGGAGACCGGCGTTCACGCGGCTGCCGAGGCAAAGGATTCTCAGCCTGCCCCGGCGGGCACTGATACCGCTGCGGAGACTGTGAAGCCTGCCGAAGGCCAGGCGGAAAGCGCATCAAACGAGAACAGTGCGGAAAAGCCCGTGCAAAGCGCGGAACAGAACCGGCGCTTCGCGGAACTTCGCCGGCAGACCCAGAGGGAACAGGTATTCCAGGACCTCCTTGGCGATACCATCAATCCAGAAACGGGCAGGCCATTCTCCTCCATGCGCGAATTCGGCGAATGGAAAGAGCACCAGCGGCAGGCTGGAGAGGCGAAAGCCGTTGGCTTGACGCCGGAAAGCTATGCACAGCTGGAGGCCAGGATCGCACAGCACGTCAAAGAGACGGACCCGGAGTTGCAGAGGCAGGCCGCCGAACTGGGGCAGTTCCGTGCGATGCAGATGCAGCAGGTGTTTGACCGGGATCTCAAGGAAATCAAAAAAGCGTACCCGGACGAAAAAGCCGCCAGTGTGACGGATCTGGGTGAAGAGTACATGACCATGATGGCCACCGGCAAAGTGAGTGCCCTGGCCGCCTATGAGGCGGTACGGGCTCAGAAAAACCGGCAGACCCCGCCCCCGCCCAGCATGGGCGACGTGGGGGGTGCCGGAAAGGAGCAGGGGTTCTTCACAAAAGAGGAAGTGGAGAAGATGACCCCGGCTCAGGTGAGCAAGAACTATGAGAAGATCAGAGCCAGTATGAGCAGATGGTAACTGGCAGAAAGGAGAACCATGAGCTATAAGAACTTTATCCCCACCGTGTGGAGCGAGGCGATTAACCGGGATCTGGAGCGCGCCCTCGTTTTCGCCGAGGACTGCAACCGGCAGTATGAGGGGGACGTGAAGAAGATGGGCGACACCGTCCGCATTCTGGGCGTGGGCAAGCCCACCATCACCGAAACTGTGGACAAGGAGATCACCCTGGATGATCCCGAAAACGTGGAAGACACCAGCGTGACCATGGCGATCCGCCATGTGGCCTACTTCAACTACAAGGTGGACGATATCGACAAGCGGCAGGCTGTGGGCGGCGTGATGGAGGCGCTGCAGGAGGAGGCTACCCAGGGCGTTGCAAACAAGATGGATGCATTGATCGCGTCTCAGGCCCTGTCGAAGATGGCAAGGCTGTATTCAAAGGACACGGTAACGCTGACCGCCGAAAACGCCCTCAAAGAGCTGGATAAAGCAGCGACGATCCTGTATGAAAACGATGTACACCAAGGGACTAAGATCATCGCGGATGTGCCGCCGTGGCTGTATATCTGTGTGAAACAAGCTTACCTTGGGCGTGACACCGACAACAGCTCTATGATGAAGAATGGCAGGGTCTACCAATACGGCGACATCTTCATCAAGATGAGCAACAATACGGCGAAGAACAGTGCTGGCGACAGCATGGTTATGGTTCGTACCCAGAAAGCAATTGCCTTCGCAAACCCCATGACTCATGTGGAAGCATACCGCCCGGAAAGGGGCTTCAGCGATGCGGTCAAAGGCTTTGTGCTCTACGATTCCAAAATCGTGCGCCCCAAGGAGCTGGTCGTGATGAACGTGAAGTGCGGCTGACGACTGGAGAAAGGAGTAAACAATGGCAGCGACTGAGATCACTTTGATCAAAGCGGAACTGAACGAGGGGGTCGACATGGAGGCGGCCCAGGCTTTGGACGGTACCGACGGGGCCTATCTCCCCTTTACTGGCCAGGACACCAAGATGGCGATCCTGCTCACCGGTACCGGCACCGTGGTGGTGAAAGCCGGCGACGGCATCCAGGGGGTGGCCGACCTCTCTGTGGTAATTGGCACCAACGGCACCCTGGTAGAGCTGGACAGCGGCGCGTTTAAAATCACTCAGGGTGAGCATAAGGGCAAGGTGCATATTACCGGCCCGACCACCGCGAAGGCGCAGATCCTGCAGTTGATGTGACCAATGGGGCGGGGTTTCCCCGCCCCATTTCTCAGGAAAGGAGAACCGTATGGCATTTGAGCGCATCACCGACGCAGACCTGCAGGGTAAAGGTGTCGTTGGACAGCCGAACAACCCTGGGTTGAGTGCCGTTGAAATGCAGAAAAGCGTTGAGCAGATTCCTCGTGAGGTGATTGTGCCAGCCTTCAATCGGCTTGCCAGCCAGCTGGAGGCGAGGAGCGCCGCCGCGGGCCTCGGAGCTGCGGTGCCCCCGGACCTGCCGGAGGAGACCACCGCCACGGTGCAAGGAGTGCTGGAAGCGGTACTGGGCAAGGGAGATGGCCACGCCGCCCGCGCCGACAACCCCCACGCTGTCACCGCTGCCCAGACTGGGGCCTACACCAAAGCGGAGGCCGACGCGGCCATCGCCCGGCGGGTGGTGGAGATCGGCACGGGGGACATGGCCCAGGCAG